>NZ_JACVTW010000024.1:0-65327 GCF_016624785.1 Kosakonia sp. S42
GCGGGGACACAACCCCATCGCTTTCATATTGCAGATAAAAGCAAAGACGGTATCGCTGATATATTGCCGGATGGCGCTGGCGCTTATCCGGCCTACTCGGTTCCAGCGGCTTCGTTACCGTAGGCCGGATAAGGCGAAGCCGCCATCCGGCAAATGTGCTGCGGTGATAATGCCGGATGGCGCGTACCGCTTATCCGGCCTACACCGTTTCAGTGGCTTCATTCATGTAGGCCGGATAAGGCGAAGCCGCCATCCGGCAAATGTGCCGCGGAGGTAATACCGGATGGCGCGGCCGCTTATCCGGCCTACGGGGTCTGTGCGGGGTTATTTCAATCCGGTTTTTGCTTTCATTGCGCTCATTACTGAGGCTTTATCGGCAAGGTACTGCTGCAACCCGTTGGCGCGTAAATGGCACGCCGCGCAGTGTCCGCAACCATCCCCTTTAATGCCGTTGTAGCAGGTCAGGGTTTCGCTGCGCACCATATCGAGCGCGCCCCAGTAATCCGCCAGCGCCCAGGTCTGGGCTTTATCGATCCACATCAGCGGCGTTTCAAAACGGATATCCTTCGCCAGACCGAGGCTAACCGCGTGGTTAAGCGCCTTCACAAACTCGTCGCGGCAGTCCGGGTAGCCGGAAAAATCGGTCTCACACACGCCGGTGATCACCGCTTCTGCCTGCACCTGGTAAGCGTATACCGCCGCCAGCGTCAGAAAGAGAATATTGCGTCCGGGAACAAAGGTATTCGGGATGCCGTCCGCGCTCTCTTCATAATCCGGCACCGGAATGCTGTCGCGCGTCAGGCTGCTCACGGCCAGTTCGTTAAGCAGCGTCACATCCAGCACTTTATGCGCCCGAGCGCCCAGCTTTTGCGCCAGTTCGCGCGCGACATCGATCTCAGCGCGATGGCGCTGCCCATAATCAAACGTCACGCAATGGACTTCATCATACTGCTGTAACGCCTGCACCAGGCAGGTCGTGGAGTCTTGTCCGCCACTGAAGACGACAACGGCACGTTTCATAGTTATTCCTGACATTTACACAAAAAAGGTATGGTAGCGCGTGAGCCTGGCAGCGACCAGCTTCTTCACGGCGACGGGGTCGGAAGCCAGGCCTCGGTAAACTCAAACCAGCCGCGGCGATTGACCTCGATCCCCTCCACGCCCGGCGGCGCGCTAATGCGGTAGTGGTAATTAAAGAGCGGCGTCAGCAGCGCCTCGTCCATCAACCTGTCAAAGAGCGCTTTTAACGCCGCAATACGCGCCTGCTCGTCGGCCTGGCGCTGCACCGCATCCAGCGTTGCCTGCAGATGCGCGAACTGCGCACTGCCGAGCAGGTTCGGCCACAGCGGATCGCAGCGCAGCCACTGCTCAAGGGTGTACTCCGGCGCTTCGCCAATCAGCCTGTCGCCCATCACCAGATCTGCCGCCGCCAGTTCGCGACACCCTTCCCAGCGTTTACCGTCGTGAAAAATTACCGTCAGCTCGCAGCCGAGCACGGCAAGAGAGGCTTTAAGCTGCTGCGCCATGGTGTGCAACTCCACCGGCAGGTGGTAGATAAGCGTCAGTTTCGCCGGTAAGGCAACATTTTCTTCAGGCCAGCCGGGAATATGCCAGCCGGGCAGTAACTCCCGGCTTGGGGTAATCAGCCCCTCATCAAGCGGCAGCGTCTGCAAAAGCGAGGTGTGATGAATAATCTGCACCAGACGGCGCGCCTGCGCCGGGCTTAGCCGCGCGCCGGGGCGCAGGGCGAGATAGCAAAAACCGAGGCTGATGCTGTTACTGACCGGTTGCAGGTGGCGCAACTCCTCCGGCTCGCCGATGGCAATCTGCACCGGATGGCGGCAGCTGGTGCCTAAATCCTCATCAAAAAGCTGCGGCGCAATCCAGTACTCCACCGCTTTCAGCAGCGGGTGGCCTAAATGGTAGTGGTCGTGGCTCTCAAGGCGCACCAGTTCATCGCTGAAGGCGACAAGGCGAAATGGCCCGGTGCCAATCTGCGGATGAGCGGGGTGTGCCAGGCGGCTACCGTAGCTCGCCAGCCGGTGCGCCAGCCAGTAATCGGGGCGATGAAGCTGAAAGGTAATGCACCACGGATGGGTAAGCGTAATGCGCTCGACGCTGGCGAAAAGCGTCCGTAGCGCCGGCAACCCAAGCAGGGCGACAAGCTGCTGATGCAACTGCGCGGCAGTGACCGTATCGCCATTGTGCCAGTGCAGGGTAGCGTGAAGGTGAAAACGCCAGCACAGGCCATCCTCGCTGCTCTCCCAGTGGTGGGCCAGGTCGCTCTGCGGCAACGCGCTGCGGCTGATAAAACGCGTCAGCCCGCTAAAGATCTGCCCGGCAAGGTGCTGCTCCGCACGTCCTGCGAGAAAGCCCGGTGCCAGCGGCTCCAGCGGGCGGTAGTAAGGAATGCGCAGCGTCGGCGTCTCGTTCTGCCAAAGTCCGCCGAGATAGGGGTTGAGCAGCGTGCGCAGATCCGCAGGATCAAGTTCAGCGAGCGCCAGCGCATTGTGCTGCTGCCCGGCCGTCAGTGCCTGCTCCAGCATCTCGCGCCGCAGCCGCTCCGGCGTCACGCAGAAATGCAGCGCGCCGCGTTTACCGCGCCCGGACTGCGCCTGCCACGTTAACCAACCGGCGGCCCGCATCTGGCGCAGCAGGGTGCGCATATGGCGTTCGCTGCAGTAGCAGCGCTGAGCCAGCTCGCTAATGCTCACCGCCTGATCCTCACCGGCAGAGGGTGACCAGAGGCGCTGAAACTGGTTAAGGCGGTTAAGTAATCTCATAACCCGGAACAATAATTCCTATCTATTCACTATTACTTCCGTATATCTCACGCAATACTGAAACACAACCTAACGGCATCAGAACTGGAGAGTAGATCATGGCGCGTCTGGCCGCTTTTGATATGGACGGCACCCTGCTTATGCCCGACCATCGTTTGGGCGATCAAACGCTGGCGGCGCTGCGACGTTTACATGAACGGGAGATTACGCTGGCCTTCGCCACCGGTCGGCACGCGCTGGAGATGCAGCGCGTTGTACAGCATATCGGGCTGGATGCTTTTCTCATCACCGGCAACGGTACGCGCATCCACTCCATAGAGGGCGAGCTACTCCATCGCCAGGATCTCTCCCCGCAGGTGGTCGAGCGCGTGCTACATGGCCGCTGGGAGACCGGTGCGTCGCTGCATGTGTTTAATGATTCCGGCTGGCTCACGGACAAGCCGATGCCGGAGGCGCTGCAGGCGCATCTCTTCAGCGACTTTAGCTATCAGATTACCGATCTTAAACGCCTGCCCGCCTGTGACGTTGCCAAGATCAGTTTTGTCGGCGATCACGACGATCTCTGCCGCTTGCAACAGCAGCTTGATGAGCAGATTGGCGCGCAGGCGCATATCTGCTTTGCGGCGATGGACTGTCTGGAGGTTCTGCCGGTCGGCTGCAACAAAGGCGCCGCGCTGGAAGTACTCAGCGCCTCGTTAGGATTAACGCTGCAAGAGTGTATGGCGTTTGGCGATGCGATGAATGACAGAGAGATGTTAGAGAGCGTCGGCTACGGCATGATCATGGGCAACGCCATGCCGCAACTGCGCGCGGCGCTGCCGCATTTACCGGTTATCGGGCACTGCCGTAATCAGGCGGTGTCGCACTTTTTGACACACTGGCTGGACACTCCACATCTTCCTTATTCCCCCGAATGAAAAGATATTGCCAGCGAGCCGGGTTTTACTAATAAAACCCGGTTTTTTTTTGCCCGTCGCTATTGTCTTCGCGCTATTGCGGTGAGGTAAGCAGGGCGATCTGCGCTTTCCACGGTTCGATATCGCCGAGGTTCGCCGCCACCCATTGCGGGTTGTAGTAGGTTTCAAGATAGCGCTCGCCGCTGTCGCACAGCAGGGTAACGATTGAGCCATGGCGCCCTTCGTTGCGCATCTGCGCCGCAAGCTGTAACGCGCCCCACATATTGGTACCGGTAGAGGCGCCGACTTTACGGCCAAGCTGCGTCTCCAGCCACTGCGCGGTCGCCACGCTGGCGGCATCCGGCACGCGCAGCATCTCGTCGACCACATCGGCAATAAATGACGGCTCGACGCGCGGGCGGCCAATACCTTCGATTTTGCTGCCGATCGGGCTGCGCAGCGTGCTGTCGCGCTGTTGCCAGTAGTCAAAGAAGACGGAGTTCTCCGGGTCAACCACCACCAGGCGCGTGTCATAACCCTGGCAGCGAATATAGCGGCCAATGGTTGCCGAGGTGCCGCCCGTTCCGGCGCTCATCACAATCGCTTCCGGCACCGGATGCGGCTCGTTCTTCATCTGGCGGAAAATGCTATCGGCAATGTTGTTATTGCCGCGCCAGTCCGTCGCACGCTCGGCGAAGGTGAACTGATCCATATAGTGACCGTTCAGCTCTTTCGCCAGCCGCTCTGATTCGGCGTAGATCTCGCAGGCGCTATCAACAAAGTGGCAGCGGCCGCCATAAAACTCGATCTGCTCCACTTTGCGTTTCGCCGTGCAGTAAGGCATCACCGCGATAAAGGGCAGCCCGAGCAGGCGCGCAAACCACGCCTCTGAGATGGCGGTCGAGCCGGAGGAGGCCTCAATAATCGTGGTGCCTTCCTTAATCCAACCGTTGCACAAGCCGTAGAGAAACAGCGAGCGCGCAAGACGGTGCTTCAGGCTGCCGGTGGGGTGCGTGCTTTCATCTTTTAAATAGAGGTTGATACCCGGAAAACCCGTCAGCGTCAGGCGGATAAGGTGGGTATCCGCAGAGCGCTGCGCGTCGGCATTGATTTCATTAATCGCGTATTTGACCCAGCTGTTGTTCATGATGCTGTTCCGTTTGTCATTTTGTGCCCAGTCTAGCGAAAGGCGAAGAAAAAAAGGTTGCCATTTCGCCTTTGCGATAGACTATTTAGAGAAAAATTTTCTAACGGAGCAGGGGATGTTAGATAAAATTGACCGTAAGCTGCTCGCACTGTTGCAGCAGGATTGTTCGCTCTCTTTGCAGGCGCTGGCTGATGCCGTTAATCTGACCACCACTCCGTGCTGGAAACGGCTGAAAAAACTGGAAGATGACGGTATCTTACTGCGCCGCGTGGCGGTGCTGGATGCGGAAAAGCTCGGACTGGGGCTGACGGCATTTGTGCTGATCAAAACCCAGCATCACAGCAGCGACTGGTATAACCGCTTCGTCAGCGAAGTGACACAGCTCCCGGAAGTGCTAGGCTTTTGGCGTATGGCTGGCGAGTACGATTACCTGCTGCGCGTCCAGGTGGCGGATATGAAACGCTACGATGACTTCTATAAGAAGCTGGTCAACAGCGTGCCGGGGCTCTCGGATGTCACCTCCAGCTTCGCCATGGAACAGATAAAATACACCACGGCTTTGCCCATTGAATAACCCTTCCGGCGGTGAACCGACCGTCGGCAATTCACGTTCAGGATGTAACCGCGTGCGATTATTTGCTCAGTTAGGCTGGTATTTTCGTCGGGAGTGGCAGCGCTACCTCGGCGCCGTCGCCTTACTTATCATTATTGCTATCTTGCAGCTGGTCCCGCCAAAAGTGGTGGGGATTGTGGTGGATGGCGTCACCCAGAAGCAGTTTACCCATCAGCAGGTGTGGATGTGGGTAGCGGCGCTGGTGGCGATTGCTGTCGTTACCTATCTGCTGCGCTATGTCTGGCGCGTCTGGCTTTTCGGAGCCTCCTATCAGCTCGCCGTCGAACTGCGCGAGGATTTCTACCGCCAGCTCAGCCGCCAGCACCCGGAATTTTACCTGCGCCACCGCACCGGCGATTTAATGGCGCGCGCCACCAATGACGTGGATCGCGTGGTGTTTGCCGCCGGGGAAGGGGTGTTAACGCTGGTCGACTCGCTGGTGATGGGCTGCGTGGTGCTGATCGTGATGGCAACCCAGATCAGCTGGCAGCTAACCCTGCTGTCGTTATTGCCGATGCCGATTATGGCGCTGGTGATCAAGCGCTACGGCGATCAGCTGCACAGCCGCTTTAAAGCCGCGCAGGCGGCCTTCTCTGCGTTAAACGATCGCACCCAGGAGAGCATGACCAGTATTCGCATGATCAAAGCCTTCGGTCTGGAAGATCGCCAGTCGGCGCTCTTTGGCAGCGAAGCGGCGGATACCGGCGCGAAAAACATGCGCGTGGCGCGCGTCGATGCGCGCTTTGATCCCACTATCTATATCGCCATCGGCATGGCAAACATGCTGGCGATTGGCGGCGGCAGCTGGATGGTGGTGCATGGTTCGCTGACCCTCGGCGAGCTGACCAGTTTTGCCATGTATCTTGGGCTGATGATCTGGCCGATGCTGGCGCTGGCGTGGATGTTTAACATCGTCGAGCGCGGTAGCGCGGCCTATAGCCGCATCCGCGATATGCTGGCGGAAGCGCCGGTGGTGAATGACGGCACGGAAACCGTGCCCGCTGAGCGCGGCACCTTAACGCTCTCCATCAAAGCGTTTCACTATCCGCAAACCGACAGTGCGGCGCTGACAAATGTAAGCGCGACCCTGGAGCCGGGCCAGATGCTCGGCATCTGCGGCCCGACCGGCGCGGGGAAAAGTACGCTGCTGGCGTTGATTCAGCGCCATTTTGATGTCGACGCGGGCGATATTCGCTTCCACGATATGCCGCTCACGCAGTTGAAGCTGGACAGCTGGCGCAGCCGTCTTGCTGTCGTCAACCAGACGCCGTTTCTCTTCTCCGACACCATCGGCCATAACATTGCCCTTGGCAGGCCCGGTGCGACGCAGGAGGAGATTGAACATGTGGCGAAGCTTGCCAGCGTCCATGACGACATTCTGCGCCTGCCGCAGGGCTACGACACCGAAGTGGGCGAGCGCGGCGTAATGCTCTCCGGCGGGCAGAAACAGCGTATCTCCATCGCCCGTGCGCTGCTGCTGAATGCCGAAATCCTTATTCTTGATGACGCCCTCTCTGCGGTGGATGGGCGCACCGAACACCAGATTTTGCACAACCTGCGCCAGTGGGGCGAAGGGCGCACCGTGATTATCAGCGCGCATCGCCTGTCAGCGCTGACGGAAGCCAGTGAGATTATCGTTATGCAACATGGCCATATCGCCCAGCGCGGCCAACATGAGCAGCTCGCGCGCCAGCCAGGCTGGTATCGCGACATGTACCGGTATCAGCAGCTGGAAGCGGCGCTTGATGACCATCCGCAGGAGGCCGAGGATGCGTAACTTCTCTCGCCAGTGGCCGACGCTGAAACGTCTGCTGGTCTACGGTAAGCCGTGGCGCAAGCCGCTCAGTAAAGCAGTGCTGATGCTGTGGGTGGCGGCGATTGCCGAAGTCTCCGGCCCGGCGCTGATCAGCTACTTTATCGATAATATGGTGGCGAAGAGCTACCTGCCGCTCGCGCTGATCGCCGGGCTGGCGGCCGCCTATGTCGGCCTGCAACTGCTGGCCGCAGGGCTGCACTACGCCCAGGCGCTGCTCTTTAACCAGGCGGCGGTCGGCGTGGTGCAACAGCTGCGTACCGATGTAATGGATGCCGCGCTGCGCCAGCCGCTCAGCGCCTTCGACACCCAGCCGGTAGGGCAGATTATTTCGCGCGTGACCAACGACACCGAAGTGATCCGCGATCTCTACGTAACGGTGGTCGCCACCGTGTTGCGCAGTGCGGCGCTGATTGGTGCGATGCTGGTGGCGATGTTTAGCCTCGACTGGCGTATGGCGCTGGTGGCGATGGGCATCTTCCCGGCGGTAATTATCGTGATGCTGATCTATCAGCGTTTCAGCACGCCGATTGTGCGGCGCATGCGCGCCTACCTTGCCGACATCAACGATGGCTTTAACGAAATCATCAACGGCATGAGCGTGATCCAGCAGTTCCGCCAGCAGGCGCGCTTCGGCGAGCGCATGAGCGAAGCGAGCCGCTCGCACTACCTCGCGCGGATGCAAACCCTGCGCCTCGATGGCTTCCTGCTGCGTCCGCTGCTGAGCCTCTTTTCCGCGCTGGTGCTCTGCGGCCTGCTGATGCTGTTTGGTTTCTCGACCGTTGGCACGGTGGAGGTTGGGGTGCTGTACGCTTTTATCAGCTACCTTGGCCGCCTTAACGAGCCGCTGATTGAGCTGACGACACAGCAGTCGATGCTGCAACAGGCGGTGGTCGCTGGTGAGCGCGTCTTCGAACTGATGGACCGACCGCGCCAGAACTACGGCGATGACGAGACGCCGCTACACAGCGGGGCGATCGACATTGAAAACCTCTCCTTCGCCTACCGCGAAGATCAACTGGTGTTGCAGGATATCTCCTTGCACGTTGAGCCGCGCAGCTTTGTCGCGCTGGTCGGCCATACCGGCAGCGGTAAAAGTACCCTCGCCAGCCTGCTGATGGGCTACTACCCGTTAACCCAAGGGGAGATCCGCCTCGACGGTCGCCCGCTTGCCACGCTAGGCCATAGCGCGCTGCGTAAAGGCGTCGCGATGGTGCAGCAGGATCCGGTGGTGCTGGCCGACAGCTTCTTCGCCAACGTTACCCTTGGGCGGGATATCAGCGAAGAGCGCGTCTGGAAAGCGCTTGAGATCGTCCAGCTTGCCGACCTGGCGCGCACCCTGAGCGAAGGGATCTACACTCGCCTTGGCGAGCAGGGGAATAATCTCTCCGTCGGGCAGAAACAGCTGCTGGCGCTGGCGCGCGTGCTGGTCGATGCCCCGCAGATCCTGATCCTGGATGAAGCGACGGCGAATATTGACTCCGGCACCGAGCAGGCGATCCAGCAGGCGCTGGCGGCGATCCGCGAGAAGACCACGCTGGTGGTGATTGCCCACCGCTTATCGACCATTGTCGAAGCAGAAACCATTCTGGTGCTGCACCGCGGGCAAGCGGTTGAGCGCGGTACCCATCAGCAGCTGCTGGCGGCGAAAGGGCGCTACTACCAGATGTACCAGCTGCAGTTAGCGGGTGAAGAGCTTGCGGCCAGCACGCGGGAAGAGTCGCTCAGCGCCTGATGCACCAAAATTAAGCACCCGCCGCGCGCCTGCGCCTGGTGGTGCAAAAATGTAACGCACCATGCACTGTCATGGTGCGTTTTTGTTTTTACCACCGCTTCTGCTTCATCAGTGCGCTTGCGCCGCCCATCACCGCTTCTGGCTTTGTCTCTTTATTGCGCGAAAACGCGCGCCTTCACATTTCTGGCACACCCCTTGCAATACCTTCCTCATGTTGGCTGCGTCCATTTGCGAATGTCGAGTGAGGGAAATCTATGAAGCTGGTAACCGTGGTGATTAAGCCATTCAAACTTGAAGATGTGCGTGAAGCGCTCTCTTCGATTGGTATTCAGGGGCTGACCGTGACGGAAGTAAAAGGGTTTGGCCGTCAGAAGGGGCATGCCGAGCTTTACCGCGGTGCGGAATACAGCGTCAACTTCCTGCCAAAAGTAAAAATCGATGTGGCGATCGCCGACGATCAGCTTGATGAGGTGATCGATATCATCAGCAAAGCGGCTTACACCGGAAAAATTGGCGACGGCAAAATTTTCGTTGCCGAACTCGAACGCGTGATCCGTATTCGTACCGGCGAAGCCGACGAAGCGGCGCTGTAATAGCTGACACACAGTGATAGGGATCGGAAAAATGAGAATGAAAACAGTAAAAGCTACCCTTGCCACGCTGGCTTTGCTGCCGGGCCTGGCGCTTGCCGCGCCGGCCGTTGCGGATAAAGCCGATAACGGTTTTATGATGATTTGCACCGCGCTGGTGCTGTTTATGTCCATTCCGGGCATCGCGCTCTTTTACGGCGGCCTGATCCGTGGCAAAAACGTGCTCTCAATGCTGACCCAGGTGGCGGTCACCTTCGCGCTGGTCTGCATTCTCTGGGTGGTCTACGGCTACTCGCTCGCCTTCAGTGAAGGCAATAGCTTCTTCGGCAGCTTCAACTGGGTGATGCTGAAAAATATTGCCCTCACCGACGTGATGGGCAGCATCTATCAATACATCCATGTCGCCTTCCAGGGCTCCTTCGCCTGCATCACTGTGGGGCTTATCGTCGGCGCGCTCGCCGAGCGTATTCGCTTCTCTGCGGTGCTAATCTTTGTGGTGGTGTGGATGACGCTCTCCTATGTGCCGATTGCGCACATGGTATGGGGCGGTGGTCTGCTGGCAACCCACGGCGCGCTCGACTTTGCGGGCGGTACGGTGGTGCACATCAACGCCGCGATTGCAGGCCTGGTAGGCGCGTACCTGATTGGCAAACGCGTCGGCTTCGGCAAAGAGGCGTTTAAACCGCACAACCTGCCGATGGTCTTTATCGGTACTGCGATCCTCTACGTTGGCTGGTTCGGCTTCAACGCCGGTTCGGCGAGCAGCGCCAACGAAATCGCCGCGCTGGCCTTTGTGAACACCGTGGTCGCCACTGCCGCCGCGATCCTCTCCTGGGTCTTTGGCGAGTGGGCAATGCGCGGCAAGCCTTCCCTGCTCGGTGCCTGCTCCGGTGCGATTGCTGGCCTGGTTGGTATCACCCCGGCGTGTGGTTATGTCGGTGTCGGCGGCGCGCTGATTGTCGGTCTGGTGTGCGGTCTGGCGGGTCTCTGGGGCGTGACGGCACTGAAACGTATGCTGCGCGTCGATGACCCGTGTGATGTCTTCGGCGTTCACGGCGTGTGCGGCATTATCGGCTGTATCCTGACGGGTATCTTCGCCTCCACCTCCCTCGGCGGCGTGGGCTTCGCTTCCGGCGTCACCATGGGCCATCAGGTGCTGGTGCAGTTGGAGAGCGTGGGCATCACCATTGTCTGGTCTGCGGTAGTCGCCTTTATCGGCTACAAACTGGCGGATATGACGGTTGGCCTGCGTGTACCGGAAGAGCAAGAGCGTGAAGGGCTGGACGTCAACAGCCACGGCGAAAACGCCTACAACGCCTGATACGTTGAGTATCTCCTGAGCATAAAAAAGCCTCCGCGTGCGGAGGCTTTTCTTTTGGCGCGAACGCAACCGGCTTAGTTGCGGTTACGCATCACCCCTTCCTGCACGCTGGAGGCCACCAGCACGCCGTCCTGGGTATAGAATTCGCCGCGTACAAAGCCGCGGGCGCTGGAGGCGGAGGTGCTCTCCACGCTGTAGAGCAGCCAGTCATTCATATTGAACGGGCGGTGGAACCACATTGAGTGGTCGATAGTCGCCACCTGCATACCGCGCTCAAGGAAGCCAACGCCGTGCGGCTGCAATGCCACCGGCAGGAAGTTAAAGTCTGAGGCGTAGCCAAGCAGATATTGGTGGATGCGGAAATCTTCATCCAGCACGCCGTTAGCGCGGATCCACACCTGGCGCACCGGATCGGCCACATGGCCCTTCAGTGGGTTATGGAACTCGACCGGGCGGATCTCCAGCGGCTTGTCGCTGAGGAACTTCTCTTTCACGCCGGGCGGCAGCAGGTGCGAGAGATCGCGGGCGATCTCCGTTTCTGATTTGAGCGAGTCCGGCGCGGGCGCGGCGGGCATCGTTTTTTGATGCTCGTAGCCCGACTCGGGGGCCTGGAAAGAGGCAGTCATATAGAAAATCGGTTTGCCGTTCTGCACCGCTGCCACGCGGCGGGCGCTAAAGCTGTTGCCGTCACGCAGCACTTCCACATCATAAATAATCGGTTTCTGGCTATCGCCGGGGCGCAAAAAGTAGCTGTGGAAAGAGTGCACCAGGCGGTCTGCCGGAACGGTCTCTTTAGCCGCATAGAGCGCCTGCCCAACGACCTGGCCGCCAAAGACCTGGCGCAGACCTAAATCTTCGCTCTGCCCACGGAACAGCCCCTCTTCAATTTTTTCCAGATTCAATAATGCCAGCAGATTAGATAGCGCCTGACTCATACAATTCCTCAAATAAATAGCGGCTGACGTAGCATATATTGCCTGAGTATAACCTGGAAAATGGAGTGGTCCGATGGGTGCAATAATCTGAATGAATAGGTGTTTACAGGAATATATCGGGTATATGTGCCACACTTGTTCAGGTTACGAAGGTTTAGCCACACACATCTGGCAGGCGCTGCGCCTGCAGGTGCATTGAAGATAAGGAGAGATCAATGAAACTCGTGCCCATGTTAAGTGGTTTAGCAGTCGCAGTCGCGTTATCGGCGTGCGCCCAAAAAGGCGGCGATATTCCAACGCCGGCACCTAATCCCAATGCGCCGTCCGCCACGAATAAAGCGGCGATTGCTCAGCCAAGCGTGACCGGTACGGTCTGGATCCGTCAGAAAGTGGCGCTGCCGCCGGATGCGGTGTTAACCGTTACCGTTTCTGATGCCACCCAGGCCAACGCGCCGTCGAAAGTGCTGGCGCAGAAAGCAGTACGTACCGATGGCAAACAGCCGCCGTACAGCTATGTCCTGCCGTTTAACCCGGCCGACATTCAGCCGAACGCGCGTATCCTGCTGAGTGCGGCGATCACCGTTGATAACAAGATGGTGTTTATTACCGACTCGGTTAAGCCGGTTATCAACCAGGGCGGCACCAAAGTCGACCTGACGCTGGTTCCGGTACAGCAGACCGCGGTTCCGCTGCAGCAGAGCGGTGGTACGCCGAACACCGTACCGTCGACCTCACCAACGCAGGTCACCCCGTCTAACGCCACTCCGGCGCCGACCCAGTACTAATCTGCGTGCGTTTTGCTCCTCTCCTGCGGGGGAGGAGCTACTCATAGCGCCAGCGATACTTGTTCAAATCAATCTCGCCACTTCCCGACACCACTACGCCCTCGGCCAGCAGTGCCTGACGCTGCCTTTGCAGATCCGGCCCGCTCAGTGAAATTACGCCATAACGATTGACCACCCGATGCCACGGCAGCGTGCTGCCCTCCGGTAAGCGTTTTAACACACCGCCAACCTGGCGTGCCGCGCGCGGCGAGCCAGCCAGTTTCGCCACCTCACCATAGGTAGTGACATAACCCTCCGGAATGGCGGCGACAATTTGCCAAACCCGGCGGGGAAAAGAGTCTTGCGTATCCATCACATGCTCCTGAGCAGAGAAGGGGGCAGCATAAACAGCGATTTACCCCCTGTGAAGGGGCGATTGCGCAAGAAACCAGCATCCGTCAGCCTATGGGTTGCAATTGCCCTGCCGGATGGGGATAATGCGCCAGCGCGTTGGTTATCAACCTTCGCTCTCAATGGGGGCCCTGTTGGTTCTCCCGCAATGCTACTTTGTTCACCAGGTCAGGTCCGGAAGGAAGCAGCCAGGGCAAAGGACGTGTGTGCCGGGATGTAGCTGGCAGGGCCCCCACCCATTTCAGCCGCTGTTACGCAGCGCCCCGCACTACTCCACTTTCAGCAACTTCCACTCCCGCGCCTGGTTTACCGCCTGCATCCGGCTGCTGACCTGCAACTTCTCATACATCTGTTTTAAGTGCCATTTGACCGTCTCCGCCGAAATCCCCAGCACGCGGGCAATCTCTTTGTTCGAGTGACCGCTAGCGATAAGCTCAAGCGTCTGCTGCTCGCGCTCGGTGAGATAGCGCGCCTCTTCCGCCTCATCGTGCCGTTTCGGCGGTAAACCAAACCGTTCGACTGCCTGCTGTCGCAAGGTTGCAGCCTGGCGTCTGAGCGCCTCCGGCGTGGCCTGGCGGGCAAGCAGCTCGTCGAGCAGCCCTACTAATACCGAACCGAGATCGAGCAGGCTGCGCAGTAAACCTCGCTCAAGCGCCTGTTGCAGCGGCGAGGTGAAAACCATACGCGCCTGTTCACAGGCCCCGGCATGCCAGAGGGCGGCGGCCTGCGCCAGGCGTAAGCGCAGGGCAGAGAGTGCTTCGCCGTGCTGCTGCTGTTCGTCGGCCAGCGCCGCAAAGGCAGCGGCGGCTTGATGAGCATGGCCTTCAGCAAGGGCGATGCGGCTTTCGCTGACCCGCCGATAGAAGCCGATTGCCCCAGTTTCAGCATCTTCACTGTGCAACTGCCGGAGCGCGTCCAGCGTCTCCAGGGCCGGGGAGAGCGCCTCATCACGCAGATGCAGTTCAACCGTTTCCGCCAGCAGCGCCGCCTGCGCGCGCAGCCACTGGCGCTGGCGCGTCAGTTCGCCGCCATAGGTAAGAAGCCGTTTCGCCTCCGCAAGCTGGCCGTTGAGTGCTGCCTGGCGTGAGAGCACGATAAAGCAGCGGCTCAGCCCCTCCGGCGGGCAAAAGGTCTCGATCATCTCAAGGCGCAGCGCCAGCAGGGCGTCGATATCCTGCCGCTCGTCGCGCTCCCAGGCGACCTCCGCCAGAATCGGTGCCAGCGTCGCGCCGCTGCTGGAGTTACTGCCGGTTTGTGCCTCAGCGGCCTGTAGCGTCTGCGCAGCAACCCGTTTTGCGTCAGCCAGATTGCCCTGACGTAAATGGGCCTGGGCGATGACAAAGGCACGCCAGACATCAACAAACAGATTGCGGTTTGCCACTTTCAGCTCCGGCAACCTGCTCTGCACTGCCAGCGCCTGCCCCGGCCGGGCATTAACGAGGTGGCAGTAGCTGAGAATGTTGCACACCAGCCCATCCACCCAGCGGTCACCGCAGGGGATCTCTGCCAGTAACGGCTCCACCAGCGCCACGCTCAGCTCAATATTCTCGGCAAAGGCTTCACAAATCGCCCGCACCACCCGCAGCTTGACCCGCACGCTATGCGACAGCGCGGCGTCATGCGCCATCGCTTCAATACCGTCGAGGAGTTCGCGCGAAGCCTGGAGGCGGAAGTGGTGCGCCAGCGCCCAGGCGAGATTAAGCTGCAAATCAATGCGCGACGGATCGGGCGTCAGCGGCAGAAAGTGCATCCAGCGCACCAGCGTGTCGATATCCCCCTCTTCGGCGAGGGACTGGGCGCTGGCTTCGGCATGCCGCGCGCCGCTTTTCCCTGCCGCCAGCGCGTGGCGCACCGCCTCGGCCCAGAGTTGCTGCCCGGCAAACCAGTTGCTGGCGCGCTCATGCAGCTGCCGCACGCGCGCCGGTTCGCTCTGCTGCAAACGGGCCAGCAGCGCGTCGCGCATCAGATGGTGGTAGCGAAACCAGCCGCCGTGCTCATCCAGCGCGGTGATAAAGAGATTATGCTGCTGGATCCAGCCGAGCATCGCTTCGCCGTCCTCGCGCCCGGTCAGCGCATCGCACAGCGCCGGGGTGAGGCGGTTGAGAATGGCGGTTTGCAGCAGAAACTCGACTACCGCCTCCGGCAGCGGGGTAAAGATCACCTCGTCGAGATAGCGCGCCAGCGTGCGCGAGCCGGAGGGAATACGTGCCAGAAAGCGCTGCGGATCGTGGTGCCAGTCCGGTGCCAGCGCGGCGATCTTGATCCCGGCCACCCAGCCCTCTGTGGCCAGCATCAGCCGCTGAACATCCTGCGCGCCGGGGATCGCCGTACGCGCGGCGTCGCTGAGGTAGTCCTGCGCTTCGGCGAGGGTGAAACGCAGATCCTCGTCATGCAGTTCGTTGAGCGCATCCTGTAGCGCCAGGCGGCTCAGCGCCAGCGGCGGGCGAAAACGGCTGCCAATAATCAGGTGCAGCGAATCCGGCGCGTGGTTGATAAGCCAGCTTATGCCTTCGTGCAGCGCGGGGTGGGTCAGGGCGTGGTAATCATCAAGGATCAGCCACACCGGGTGCGGGCAGTGGTGCAGCTGGTTGGTCAGCTCCGCCAGCAGCACCGAGAGATCCGGCGTCATATCGCCCTGCAAAAAGGGTTCGAGCGCCTCGCCCCAGCCGCTGTAGAGCGGCTTCAGGGCGGTGACCAGGTAGCGGACAAACTGCGCCGGATCGTTCTCATCCTCTTCCAGGCTTAGCCAGCCGATGGCGTCACCTTGCTCCCGGCGTTGGCGATACCACTGCGCCAGCAACGTTGTTTTCCCGGAGCCTGCTGCGGCGCAGATAAGCGTCAGTGCGCCGTCGGCGGCCTCATCCAGCCTTGCCAGCAGGCGGTCACGCTCAAGCAGCACGCCCGGCGAGCGGGGTGGGGTTAATTTGGTGAGGATCAGCGGCAGCCGGCGCGTGAAGCGGAAAGGTTCCTCGCGATAGCTGGCCGCAAGCAGAGAGTCTGTTGAGGTCAACGATTTCATACGAGCCTGCCCCTGTTCACGAAAGTCGCTGCTAAGTGTAAGTAACTGACACCCGCCTGTAACCTGCCAGAACTTGACCCTTATCGCATTTATCTCTTTTAGTCCCGCTCTCCCCCCCAATTGGGGGGTTATCCCCCCTTAAGACCCGCTTATAGAGTAACCCCACTTCCGCAACCCCTGCCGGTCGCCGTGCTGGCGCTCGCGGGTATACAACCTGAGGACGGAGCTATGGAGCTGAACACACAACAGCTGTTAAAGGCTTATCGCAAAATGCGTGAAATACGTGAATTCGAGGAGCGCCTGCACACTGAAAACACCAGCGGTGACATTCCCGGATTCATCCACCTGTATACCGGCGAAGAGGCTATCGCCGTCGGTGTCTGCGAGAACCTACAGCAGACGGATTACATCGGCTCCACCCACCGCGGGCACGGCCACTGCATCGCCAAAGGGTGCGATATCCACGCGATGATGGCGGAGATTTTCGGCAAAGACGCCGGTCTCTGCCGTGGCAAGGGCGGCTCGATGCACATTGCCGATCTCTCGAAAGGGATGCTCGGCGCGAACGCCATTGTCGGCGGCGCGCCGCCGCTGGTGATTGGCGCGGCGCTGACCGCGAAAACCCGCAATAACGGCGGCGTTGCCGTCTCATTTACCGGCGATGGCGGCTCCAATCAGGGGCTGGTGTTTGAAGCCATCAACATGGCGGTGGTGCTGCAACTGCCCGCTATCTTCGTCTTTGAAAACAACGGTTACGGTGAAGCGACCGGGCATAACTATGCCGTCGGTGGCCGTGATATCGCCGGGCGTGCCGCCGGGTTTGGCCTGCCTGCCGTCACTGTAGACGGCACCGATTTCTTTGCTGTTTACGAAGCAACGGCTGAAGCCGTGAAGCGCGCCCGTGAAGGCGGCGGGCCGAGCGTGATTGAGGCGAAAGCGTTCCGCTGGCACGGTCACTTTGAGGGCGATCCGGGGCTTTATCGTGGGGAAGGGGAGATCGAGCGCCTGCGCGCCGATCACGATCCGCTGAAAATCTTCACCAGCAAAACGGCAGAAAAGCTCACGCGCGAGGCGCTGGAGGCGATCGACGCCGACGTGAAAGCGCAGGTCGACGATGCGGTGATCAAAGCCCGCGCCGCTGGCTACCCGGTGGCGGAAAGCCTGCTGACCGACGTTTACGTCTCTTACTGAGGAGCCCGTCATGACAATCAAAACTTACCGCGAAGCGATCCGCGACGCGCTGGCACAAGAGATGGCGCGCGATGAAAGCGTGGTGCTGATCGGTGAAGATCTGCGTGGCGGCCACGGCGGCAACGCGCCGGAAGAGGCGAAAGTGGAGGCCTTTGGTGGCGTACTCGGCGTTACCAAAGGGCTGTGGACCCAGTTCGGCTCGGCACGGGTGATTGATACGCCAATCACTGAATCAGCGATTATCGGCATGGCTGCTGGCGCGGCGGTCACCGGCTTACGCCCGGTGGCGGAGTTGATGTTTATGGATTTCTTCGGCGTCAGCCACGATGCGCTCTACAACCAGGCGGCGAAATTCCGCTATATGTTCGGCGGCAAGGCGAAAGCGCCGCTGGTGGTGCGCGGCATGATCGGGGCTGGTTTTTCGGCTGCCGCCCAGCATTCCCAGTCCCCCTACAACATTTTCGCCACCACGCCGGGGCTGAAAGTAGTGGTGCCCTCATCGCCCTATGACGCCAAAGGGCTGCTGATCCAGTCGATTCGCGATGACGATCCGGTGGTCTTCTGCGAACACAAGATGCTCTACGACATGAAAGGCGAGGTGCCGGACGAGAGCTATACCGTGCCGCTGGGCCAGGCCAACTACACCCGCGAAGGGGAGGATGTCACCATTATTGCCCTCTCGGCGATGGTGCACAAAGCCAACCAGGTGGCGGACAAACTGCTGAAAGAGGGTATCTCCGTTGAGGTGGTCGATCCGCGCACCGTCTCGCCGCTGGACGAGGAGGGCATTCTCGAATCCGTTGCTTCTACCGGGCGGGTGGTGATTGTCGATGAGTCCGCCGCGCGCTTCGGCTTCGCCCATGACGTGGCGGCGCTGATCGCCTCGCAGGCGTTCCACTTCCTGAAAGCGCCGATCGTGTTAATTACCCCGCCGCACACCCCGGTTCCCTTCTCGCCCGCGCTGGAAAAACTCTGGATCCCTGATGTGGATCGCATTGAGGCCGCCGTTCGACAACTGATGGAGGCGTAACCATGAGCACAATCCGCACGCTGGAGATCCCCAAATGGGGGCTCTCAATGGAAGAGGGAACGCTGGCTCAGTGGCTGATTAAAGAGGGGAGCGCCTTCAGCCAGGGGCAGGATATTTGTGAAATTGAAACCAGCAAGATAACCAACGTGCTGGAAGCGCCGTGGGACGGCGTACTGCGCCGGGTACTGGCCCAGCCGGGCGATACGCTGCCGGTTGGCGCGGTGCTGGCGCTGGTGGCCGATGAGCAGGTAAGCGACAGCGAACTCGACGCCTTTGCCGCCACGCTTAACAGCGGTGCGCCGCAGCCTGCGGCAGAAACCGCGCCGTCGCCAGCAGTGACAACCTCGCCTGAACCTTCAGCGCCAGCAAAACCCGCCGCGCAGGATGGGATTCCGGCAGCGCTGCGCGGCGAAACCGATGAGACGCAGGTGAATGCCACATCGCATGCCCTGCGTCTGGCGAAAAAGCAGTGCATCGACCTGAGTAAGGTGAGCGGCTCTGGTCGCGACGGGCGTATCTCCGTCGCCGATTTGCAGGCAGCGATTACCGCAGGCGGCGGCAGCGCCGAGTTGCAGCCGCGCGCGGCGGTAAAAGCAAAACCGCGCCACGCCACCCAGGATGATAGCCAGATCCCGGCAACACCCATCGCGCGCCGTCTGGCAAGCCAGTTGGGGATTAACCTCCATGACTGCCGCCGCTCAGGATCGGCCGGGCGCGTCAGCCGCGCCGATGTGGAGGCGTTAGCCGCGCTGCGTGGCAGCGGTGAGAAGAGCGTTGCACGAACAGCAGAAGCGGTTGAGGAGCGCGCGGCCTACGACAGCCAGACGCTCTCGGCGATGCGGCGCACTATCGCCAGCCGTTTGCAGGAGTCCAAACGCAACGCGCCCCATTTTCGCCTCGTCAGCGAGGTCGATCTGACGCGTATTCAGGCGCTGCGCCGGGAAGTGAACAGCGCGCTGCCGTCGCTCAAAGTGACGCTCAACGATCTGCTGGTGAAAGCCTGCGCCCAGGCGCTGATGAGCGTGCCGGAGATGAACGTGCAGTATGACGAGGCCTCGCAGACCATTCGCCGTTTTCACACCGCTGATATCGCCATCGCCGTGGCGCTGCCCGGTGGGCTCTATACGCCAATTCTGCGCGAAGCGAACCGCAAAACGGTCGGTGCCATCTCCCGGCAACTCCATGAGCTGGTGACGCGCACCAAAGCGGGCACGCTGAAAGCGGAGGATTTTCAGGGCGGCACCTTCTGCATCTCCAATCTCGGCATGTTCGGCATTCGGCAGTTCGACGCCATTATCAACCCGCCGCAGTGCGCGATTCTGGCGGTGGGGGCTGCGGAATCCCGCGCGGTGGTGCATGAAGGGCAGATCGTGGCGCGCGAGCGGCTGACGCTGTCGCTGTCGTGCGATCACCGGGTGATTGATGGCGCGGTCGGCGCGACCTTTATGCAGCATCTGCAACGCGCTATCGAAACGCCTTCTCTGATGCTGGTTGAGGAGGCGCGCAGTGAATAACAGCTTTGATGTGCTGATTATCGGCGGCGGGCCGGGCGGCTACGTCGCCGCCATCCGCGCCGGGCAGTTAGGCTTGCGCACCGCGCTGGTGGAGAAGACGCACCTTGGCGGTATCTGCCTTAACTGGGGCTGCATTCCGACCAAAGCGATGCTGCACGGCGCTGAGGTCGGGCATGCCATGCGCCATGCCGATCAGCTGGGGTTTAGCGTCGGCGAGATCGCTTTTGAGATCCGCCGTCTGGTGGAGTACAGCCGCTCGGTGTCGCAGCGGCTTACCGACGGCGTCGCCTTCCTGCTGAAAAAGCACAACGTCACGGTGATCAACGGCGAAGGCCGCCTGCTGGAGAAGGGGCGGGTGGCTGTGCGCGGTATCGACGGCGGCGAGCAGGAGTTCCGCGCCGATCACACCATTCTGGCGACCGGGGCACGTCCGCGTGCGCTACCGGGGATTGAAGCGGATAAAAGCCATATCTGGACCTACTTCGAAGCGCTCAACCCCGCCGCGCTGCCGCGTTCGCTGCTGGTGATCGGCTCCGGTGCCATCGGCGCGGAGTTCGCCAGTCTCTATAACGATCTCGGCTGTGAGGTGACGCTGGTGGAGCTGGCGGATCAGATCCTGCCGCTCGAGGATCGCGATGTCTCAGCCCAGGTGCAGCAGCAGTTTGCGAAGCGTGGAATGCAGATCTTCACCGGGGCGCAGATCCGCTCGGCGACGGTCAACGGCGATCGCGTCAGTTGCCTGCTGAAAACTGCCGACGGCGAGCAGACGCTGGAGGTGGATCGCGTGCTCTGCGCCGCCGGTATTCAGCCGAATATCGAAAACCTTGGCCTTGAGGCGCTCAGCGTTGAGATGGCGCGCGGCTTTATTCAGGTCGACGATCGCGGTCGCACCAACGTCTTCGGCCTTTACGCCATCGGTGATGTCGCGGGCGCACCGTGCCTTGCGCACAAAGCGAGTTATGAGGGTGTGCGCTGCGTCGAGGCGCTCGCCGGGCTGCCCGTCGCGGCACCCGTCAGCCCTGATTTTATTCCCCGCTGCACCTACACCCGGCCGCAGGTGGCCAGCCTCGGTTTAACCGAAGCACGCGCGCGTGCCAGCGGGCGGGAAATCCGCGTCGGCGTTTTCCCCTACCAGGCCAACGGCAAAGCGCTGGCCCTTGGCGAACCGCAGGGCTTTGTCAAAACCCTGTTTGATGCGCAGAGCGGCGAGCTGCTCGGCGCGCATATGGTGGGCAGCGACGTGACGGAGCAGATTCAGGGGTTTGGCATTGCCCATACGCTGGAGGCGACGGAGGAGAGCCTGCACCAGGTGATCTTTGCCCATCCAACCCTTTCTGAAGCGATGCATGAGGCGATCCTCACTGCCGACGGGCGCGCGCTGCACCAATAAATAGGTAGTGAAGTTTGCCGCGACAGCCTGTTGCGGCGCAGTTGTAACTCAAACCATAAGAGAGAAAGCATGACTATTGATAATAAAGTGGCGCTGGTAACCGGCGCAGGCCAGGGAATTGGACGTGGGATTGCGCTTCGCCTTGCGAAAGAGGGGGCTTCGCTGATGCTGGTGGATATGAACGCCGCCAACCTTGAGGCAGTGGCGAAAGAGGTGCAGGCGCTGGGTCGTAAAGTGGCGACCTTTGTCGCCGATATTTCGCAGCGCGATCAGGTTTATGCGGCGATCGATCACGCAGAAGAGGCACTGGGCGGCTTTGACATTATCGTCAATAACGCTGGTATCGCGCAGGTGCAGCCGCTGGCTGATGTCACCCCGGAAGAGGTGGATCGCATTATGCGCATCAACGTGCAGGGGACATTGTGGGGCATCCAGGCGGCGGCGAAGAAGTTTATCGACCGTCAGCAGAAGGGGAAGATCATCAACGCCTGTTCGATTGCCGGGCATGATGGTTTCGCGCTGCTGGGCGTCTACTCGGCGACCAAATTCGCCGTTCGCGCCTTAACCCAGACGGCGGCAAAAGAGTATGCCAGCCGTGGCATTACCGTTAACGCTTACTGCCCGGGCATTGTCGGCACCGGCATGTGGGAGGAGATTGACCGCCGCTTCTCCGATATCACCGGCGCGCCGCTGGGTGAAACCTACAAGAAATATGTTGAGGGTATTGCGCTGGGTCGTGCGGAGACGCCGGAAGATGTGGCCGGGCTGGTGGCCTATCTCGCCGGGCCGGATTCGGACTACGTAACCGGTCAGGCGATCCTGATTGATGGCGGGCTGGTCTACCGTTAAGGCCAGGCGAGTGACGCTTTCGTCTGACGAAGGCGTCATTTTCCGTTGGGCGTTACTGGAAGGTGCAGGGGATAACAATATGCTCTTGCGTACGCGTTCCGTGCAGCATCTCCAGCAGCAGCTGCGAGGCTTTCAGCCCCGCCTGCTGATAGCCCATTTTGACGCTCAGCACATCGGGTTGCAGGAAGGTCATCAGCGGCGTGCTGCCAATGCTGCCGACTTTAATCTTCCACCCCTGCTGCTGAATGTATTTAATCGCGCCCATGGCGATGGTATCAGAGGCGCAAATCAGCGCGCCGCTCTCGGCGGTTAGCAGCCCTTTCGCCAGGTCGTAACCGCTCTGATAGCTCAGATCGCCGAGCGCCGCATGCGGCGTCATGCCAAACGCTTCACACCGCTCAAGGTAGGTTTGGTAACGGATATTCCCGGTAGTGGGATCGTTAGTGGTGACACCGATATAAGCCACGCTGCGATGGCCCGCGTCGCGCATCTTCTCCATCAGCACATTGACCGCGCCGACGTTGTCGTAGACCACCGACGCCACCTCCGGCAGGGCGCTTGAGATGAGCACCAGCTTATCTTTCCACGCTTTTACCAGGCTCTTATCGACGCCGGAAAAACCGAACAGAATCACCCCTTCGACATTGCGCTGCGCCAGCACGTTAAGGTGCGCGGCAAGCAGGGTGGGATCGAGCAGGCTCTCCATTAAAATCGCATCGTACTCATGCTGATAGATCTGCGGAAGAATGGCGCGAATGGCCTGATTTTCCGAGGCGGAATCGAGACGCGTGACGATCACGCCGATGATCTTTTCCCGCTGCGAGCGCAGCGCCTGGGCGGCTTTCGATGGCGTGTAACCCTGCTCTTTGATAATCGCTTCAACGCGTTCACGGGTCGCTTTCTTCACTTTATCGCTGTTGTTGATCACCAGCGAGACCGTGGACTTTCCGACGCCGCACAGTTTGGCGATGTCGTTTAACGTTAGCTTTTTATCACTCATTCCCGCACGGGCCTCCTGAAGATCGGACCCGGCGATACTAGCATTAATGAATCCCCTAAGGCACCTCTCCGTGCCGCTGCGCCTCACCATTTATTTTGTGATCGCCTGCTAAAATTGGAACGTTCCAACTAGGCGGATGGGTGGGTTGCCGCTATGGTCTTTATCGCTCGGTTTAGAGTAAGAGTTTTTGCGAAAAGCTGTAATAACAACAGCTCACTCATCAAAACCTGCTGGAAGAGAAAAGATGGCGATAAAAAGTAACCCCCAGGATATTGATAAACTTATTGAATTGGTTGGCGGCAGAGAGAACGTCGCTACCGTCAGTCACTGTATTACCCGTTTACGTTTTGTGCTTAACGCTCCGAAAAAAGCCAACCCCGCCGAGATTGAAAAACTGCCGATGGTGAAGGGCTGCTTTACCAACGCCGGGCAGTTTCAGGTGGTGATTGGCACCGATGTCGGCGACTGGTATCAACTGCTGTTGCAACATACGCAGGTGAGCGGCACTGACAAAGAGAGCGCCAAGCGCGTGGCGCGGCAAAATATGAAGTGGCATGAGAGCCTCATCTCCCACTTCGCGGAGATCTTCTTTCCGCTGCTGCCGGCGCTGATCAGCGGCGGTCTGATCCTCGGTTTCCGCAACCTGATTGGCGATCTGCCGCTGTTTAACGACGCGCCGCTCACCGAAGCGTCGCCGGTCTGGAAAAGCATCTACGACTTCTTATGGCTGATTGGCGAGGCGATCTTCTTCTACATTCCGGTCGGTATCTGCTGGTCGGTGGTGAAGAAGATGGGCGGCACGCCGATCCTCGGCATCGTGCTGGGGATTACGCTGGTCTCTCCGCAGCTGATGAACGCTTATCTGCTCGGGCAGCAGACGCCGGAAGTGTGGAACTTTGGCTGGTTCTCCATCGATAAAGTGGGCTACCAGTCGCAGGTTATTCCGTCGATTCTGGCTGGCCTGACGCTGGCGTGGATTGAGCTGAAGCTGAAACGCATCGTGCCGGATTACCTGACGCTGGTGGTGGTGCCGGTGCTCTCGCTGCTGATTGCGGTGTTCCTCGCGCATACCATCATCGGGCCGTTCGGCCGTGTGGTCGGTAACGGCATCGCCTGGGGCGTCAGCCATCTGATGACCGGGCCGTTTGCGCCGATTGGCTCCGCGCTGTTTGGCTTCCTCTATGCGCCGCTGGTGATCACCGGTGTGCACCAGACTACGCTGGCGGTCGACCTGCAACTGATCCAGAACCTTGGCGGCACGCCGGTCTGGCCGATTATCGCGCTCTCCAACATTGCGCAGGGTTCCGCAGTCGTCGGCATCATCCTCGTGAGCAAGAAGGTTAATGAACGGGAGATCTCGGTGCCCGCCGCCATCTCGGCCTATCTCGGCGTGACGGAACCGGCGATGTACGGCATCAACATGAAGTATCGCTTCCCGATGCTCTGCGGCATGGTCGGCGGTGCCTGCGCCGGGCTGATTTGCGGGCTAACCGGCGTGATGGCGAACGGCATTGGCGTCGGCGGCTTACCGGCCATCCTCTCGGTGAAAACCCAATACTGGTCGATTTATGGTCTGGCGATGCTGGTGGCGATTGTGATCCCGCTCGTGCTGACCACGGTTATCTATAAACGTAAGCAGGCAGCGGGCAAGCTGCTGGTGGTGTGAAAAAGGGATCGACGCAATGAGCAAACGTAATGTTCCGTGGTGGCAAAACGGCGTGATTTACCAGATCTACCCGCGCAGTTTTCAGGACAGTACCGGCAATGGCCTCGGCGATCTTCAGGGCATTGTGCGCCGCCTTGATTATCTCCAGTGGCTCGGCGTAAGCGCCATCTGGCTGACGCCGGTTTACCTCTCGCCGCAGGTGGATAACGGCTATGACGTGGCGGATTACTACGCCATCGATCCGCTGTTTGGCACCATGGCGGATTTTGAGGCGCTGGTTGACGCCGCCCATCAGCGCGGCATCAAAGTGGTGATGGATATGGTGTTTAACCATACCTCCACGGAGCATGCGTGGTTCAAAGCCGCTGCCAGCGACCGTAACAGCCCGTGGCGCAACTTCTATATCTGGCGCGACGGCAAAGAGGGGCGGCTGCCCAATAACTGGCACTCCAAGTTTGGCGGCAGCGCCTGGTGCTGGCACGAGGAGACGCAGCAGTACTATCTGCACTCCTTCTCTGCCCAGCAGGCGGATCTCAACTGGGAGAACCCGGAAGTGCGCAACGCCCTGAAAGCGGTCTGCCACTTCTGGGCGGATAAGGGCGTGGACGGGCTGCGGCTGGATGTCATCAACCTGGTCTCCAAGCACCCCGATTTGCCGGATGATGATGAGGGTGACGGCCGCCGTTTCTACACCGACGGCCCGGCGATTCACGACTTTCTCGAAGAGATGAGCCGCGATGTCTTTCAGCCGCGCGGGTTGATGACGGTGGGCGAAATGTCATCCACCCGGCTTGAGCACTGCCAGCGCTATGCGCGGCTGGATGGCAAAGAGCTGTCGATGACCTTTAACTTTCACCACCTGAAAATCGACTATCCGCAGGGTGAGAAGTGGCGGCTTGCGCCGCCGGATCGGGTGGCACTAAAGCGGATTTTCGCCGAATGGCAGCGCGGGATGCACAAGCTGGCGTGGAACGCGCTCTTCTGGTGTAACCACGATCAGCCGCGCATCGTTTCCCGGCTGGGGGATGATGGGGCGCTGCGCACCGTCTCGGCGAAAATGCTGGCGATGGTGCTGCACGGTATGCAGGGCACGCCCTATATCTTCCAGGGAGAAGAGATTGGCATGACCAATCCGCACTTCAGCCGCATCGATCAATACCGCGATGTCGAAAGCCTGAATATGTTCAAAATCCTGCGCCTGCATCAGGATGAAAAAGATGTGCTGGCAGTACTGGCGCACAAATCCCGCGATAACGGCAGAACGCCGGTGCAGTGGGATGACAGCGAGAACGCCGGTTTTACCGACGGCGAAAGCTGGATTGACGTGGCGGATAACTACCGGCAGATCAACGTGGTCAGTGAGATGGCGGATAATGATTCAGTGCTGCACACCTATCGGCAACTGATCGCGCTGCGCAAAAATCTGCCGGTGCTCACCTTTGGCGACTATCAGGATCTCGACCCCGATTCGCCCGCCTGCTGGTGTTATCAGCGGCAAGATGAGGAGCAAACCCTGCGGGTGATTGCCAACCTCAGCGGCGAGCCGCTGGCGCTGAGCGAAGTGTGTCTGCCCAATGAGGCGGGCTGGCGTCTGCTCTACGGCAACTACGCGGATGGCGCGCAGCTGCCCGTCACCGGCACGCTCAGACCTTATGAGTGCGGCTGGTGGATGCGGGAGTAGGTTAGCCGTTTCACTTCCCGGCGGGGGTGTAGCGCAGATACCCGGCAACGCCGCTGTTACCGCCCCCATCCGATGGGTGATTGACCCCTTCGGAGACCGGGATTTCGGCGAAATCGAACGGCGATACGCCTTCAATGCAGGCCGCGTTAACGCCATATTGATCGGGGTTAGAGCGGCGCTGATGGAAGGTGTAGATGCCACACACCGAGCAGAAGAAGTGGATGGCGACCCCTGTGTTAAAGCGGTACTCGGTAAGCTTCTCTCTGCCCTGAAGAATATCAATGCCTGACAGCGGCGCGGTGACTGCTACCGCGCCGCGCATCCGGCAGTAGGAGCAGTTGCAGCGCCGCGCGTTGTTAAAGCCGTCGAGCAGCGTCACGTTAAACACCACCGCACCGCAGTGGCACTGCGCCCGTTTTTTTTCACTCATCTCACTTCTCCAGCCTGGAACGATACTCTCAACCATAGCCTTTTTTGGGGATACCGGGAGGGGCGCGCAAGCGTGTAGAATCGCTGCACTTATCGCCCTGAGGCTCAGCACTATGCGTAACTCTCTAATTTTACTAACACTCCTTGTTTCCACATCCGGTATGGCTGCCACGCTGCATTCCGGCATTTATGAAGAGCTGCAGCTTGCGGTCTCGCCGCAGGGCAAGATCAGCGGTTACTACAGCGAAACCCTCGGTGTCGGCGTAACACGCACCTGCGCCTTTTCGCTGGTGGGGGAGGTGTCGGCAAAAGGCGATGCAACGATCACCTCCTGGTCCACAGCCGTGCTGCCGGGGCACCTTGCGGCAACAGCCGACGGCGTGACGCTTAGCGTGCCCGACGGACAGACTCATGATGGTTGCAGCAATGTGATGCCGCCATTGATTAATGACGGGCTGGAACTGAGCAAAACTCGCAATACCGACTGGCAGTCGATGGCACAGGTGCACGCCGAGCGGCTCTACTTCTATCGTCAACCTGAAGAGAAGACGCGGCGCAAAGCCTTTATCGTGCAGGATGATGTGGTCGGCGTGCTGAAAACCCAGGGGGAGTGGACGCAGGTTGAGTATCTCAGCGATGAGGGCAAAAGCACCACTGGTTGGGTGAAAAGCGAGGCGCTCGCCCCGCTGACGCCGCCCGCTTCCTGATGCTTACACTACGCTGCGCTTAAACGACGGGGCCGCCGGATTGAGCGCGTGCCACAGCGGTTTTATGCGCAGTAGCGCATCCTCAAGCACCGTTGACTCCAGCGCGAAGGGGATGCGCAGATTACGCTCAAACGCGCCGTCGAGGCCGAAACGCGTACCGGCACCGAGATGAATGCCCTCGGTTTCCGCGCGCGCGGCAAAAGCCGTCGCCAGCCGGTCGGGTAGCTCGACCCAGTAAGACAACCCGCCCTCCGGCGGCTGAAAATGCCACGCGGGGAAGAGATCCGCCATGAGTTCGCCGCAGCGGTCGCGGCGCGCTTGCAGCATCGCCCTGCGCGCTGGCAGAAAGTCGTTTTCATTCGCCATCAGCCACTGCGTTGCCAGCTGTTCCAGCAGCGGTGAGCCCAGCTCCAGCGAGTCGCGCGTCTGCGCCAGGTGGGCGATGGTGCGCGCAGAGGCGCGTACCCACCCCAGCCGTAAACCGCCCCAGAAGGTTTTCCCCGCCGAGCCGAGCGTAATAACCGTATCGCTTTTATCAAACGCGGCAAGCGGCGGCGGTGGGGCGTTTTCGTACCAGAGATCGACCATCGTCTCATCCACTACCAGCGTGGTGCGCGTACGGGCGGCAATAGCGGCGATGGCTTCCCGCGTCGCGCTATCCATGCAGCGCCCGGTCGGATTGTGATAATCGGGCATCAGGTAGGCAAGGCGCGGCGCGGTCTGCGCTAGCGTGGCGGCAAAACCGTCGCTGTCCCAGCCGCGCTGCGGCAGCGAGACGCCAACCGGCCTGCACGACGCCCCCTGAATCGCCGCAATCGCCAGCGGGTAGGTAGGGTGATCGACCACCACGCGATCGCCAGGCCCGGTCAGCATACGCAACACCAGTGCCAGCCCGCTCAGTGCGCCATTAACGACCATCACTTCATCAACATGGGTCGGTAAACCGCGCGCGGTATAGCGTGCGGCAATTGCTTCGCGCAGCGCCAGCACGCCGAGCTGACCATACCCGGTACGCGAAAGATAGGGAGCGATCGCCGTTAAGGCGTGGCTGTAGGCCTGGTGAATCTCCGGCCCGGCGCTGAGCGCGGCAGTGGAGAGATCGAGCGCCGCGCCAGCGGTGCTGCGCGTCGGTATGGCGCGGTTATCGGGCAGGATCACCCGCGATCCGCTGCCGTGGCGGCTCTCCAGATAGCCCTCCTCGCGCAGGTGCGCCAGCGCGCTGGCAATCGTCGTGCGGCTCACCGAGAGCGTGGTTGCCAGCTCCCGCTCGCCGGGCAGACGGGTATCCAGCGCCAGCCTGCCGTCGAGGATCAACAAGCGCAGCGCATCGGCAAGCTGACGCCAGAGTGGGGAGCGGGACGAGGATTGTTGCCAGTGGCCTAACAGGCGCAGCAACGACTGGCTACCAAAGCGACGGGATGACATAAGCAGTCCACTATCTGAAAACTGGACATTAATCATAAGTCCATTTACGGGGAAGATGGAAGCCTGTCCAAACGGAGAAGATCTATGCTGCGTCGATTACTGCAACTCTATTTCGGGTTATCCCTTTACGGCCTCTCTACCGCCATGTTTGTGCGCGCCGATCTCGGTGCCGATCCGTGGAATGTCTTTCACCTTGGCGTGGCGAAACTGCTGGCGCTGGATATCGGCACGGTAATGATCGCTACCGGCGCACTGGTGCTGCTGCTGTGGATCCCACTGCGCCAGCGCCCGGGGCTTGGCACCATCAGTAATGTAGTGGCGATAGGGCTGGCGGCCGATGCCGCGCTGGCGATGATCCCAACGCTGGATCAACTGCTGCCGCGCAGCGCGCTGCTCGCCAGTGCTATCCTGGTCAATGCGATTGCCACGGCGATGTATATCGGTGCCGGGTTTGGCTCCGGCCCGCGCGACGGGTTGATGACCGGCGTGCATGCGCGCACTGGCTGGTCGGTGCGCAGCATCCGTACCGTGATTGAGCTGTCGGTGCTGCTGATTGGCTGGCTGCTGGGCGGCACGCTCGGCGTCGGCACGGTGCTCTATGCGCTGACTATTGGCCCGCTGATCCAGCTCTGCCTGCCGTGGTTTCGCTTCGCACCGCGTCCCGTTCCCGTCGCAGAAGTAAAACCGGCCGCTTAGCCATTTTTGTCAGGTTTACAGGCAGATGAAGTTAAGGGATGCTGAGTTATCACAGGCCGACGCTTTCGGCCTGAAGGGAGAGAGCCTATGACCACCCCCATTCTGGAGACCGAAAGATTACGCCTGCTACCGCTGGTATCTGCCGATGCTGAGCAGATCCAGCGCATTTTTCCGCGCTGGGAGATCGTGCGTTACCTGATTGCCAGCGTGCCGTGGCCCTACCCGGACGGTGCCGCCCAGCACTATGTTGATAACGTCGCGCTGGCGGCGAGCCGCGCCGGTGAAGGCTGGTTCTGGACGCTGCGTCGTAAAGAGGATGAGCGTGAGTTAATGGGCGTTATCTGCCTGATGAACACGCCGGATAACAACCGTGGTTTCTGGCTGGCGCCGGAGTGGCAGGGGCAGGGCTATATGCGCGAAGCGTGCCACGCGGTGACCGATTACTGGTTCAATGGCCTGAAGCGCGAGGTGCTGCGCGCACCGAAAGCGGTGGCTAACGAGCGGTCGAGAAAGATCTCGCACAGCAGCGGTATGCGGCTGGTTCGCCGCCAGCCGGGCCACTATGTGGCGGGCGAGTTAGAGACCGAGTTGTGGGAGATCACCCGCGATGACTGGAACCGCCTCTACGGCTGATGCCCGCGCCGACAGCCCTTTCGGGCTGTCATTTATTTATCTCTTCTAAGTACTTTCTCACCCATATATTAAAATTGTCATAATAATGAAATATTAATTTAATATTTATGTCATCTTTCTCGTGCAAATTATTTATGGGGTATTTCGGCTTGTTATATTTTTGAAATATATTTGTGGATCGGTTACCTAAGTTCGTGTATTAATTAGCGTGTTTATTCACACCAGAAGGGATAATCATGACCAGCGCTGTATTAAACGTAAGAATTGATGAAGCGTTAAAAGAGAAACTTCGCCATTATGCCGAAGTCAATAATGAGAATTTAGGCTCGGCAACGCAAAAGCTTCTCCTGCTGGCGTTTGAGGCAGTGGAAGAGGAGAGCGTATCAGAGGAAGAGGTCGACAGCCAGCACACGGAAGAAGAGAGCGCAACGCCACTTACAACCAAAGAAATCAAAGCACTACGCAAACTTCTGAAGAAGAGAAAATGAACCAACAACTGCTTTCAATCGCCCACAGTTACCGTGAAGCGTGCGAGCTGCTGCGCTCAGGGTTCGTCAAACAAGTTCGTCTGGACTGGAATATTGGCACAGATGAGTTCTTTCGCATTGCATCGGACTGGTGTGACGCTGGTGCCAAAATTAAAAAAGAAGGGAACAGCTTTATTATTTCACTGAAAGGATTCCCCATTCCCCGCCAGCAGTAACACACTTGTCATGAAACCATCATTTTAATTGCAAATAAAAGTGTGATGATGGTTCAAATAATAACAGCAACCATCTCAATAAAGCATTAAGGATGATGTTTACGGCGAGCCGTTCGTGGCTCGTCGTTATTTCTTTTGGCTTGCCGTAACCGCGCGCAGGCAACGGGCGATGAAGCGGGTATACTGCATAAAATTTGCAGTCGCCCGGAAGCTTATGAAAACCATCACTCTCTATGATGTCGCCCGCCATGCCGGCGTCTCTTACCAGACCGTCTCCCGCGTGATCAACGATGCGGCCCATGTCTCTGCACGCACCCGTGAAAAGGTGCAGGCGGCGATGGCGGCGCTGCACTATGTGCCCAACCGCGGCGCGCAGCAGCTGGCGGGCAAACGCAGCAAAACCCTTGGCTTAGTGACCACCGATCTGGCGCTGCATGCACCGTCGCAAATTGCCTCGGCGGTAAAGAGCCGCGCCGGGCAGGCGGGAGCCAGCGTGATGATTTCGATGGTTGAACAGCACGATGAGCAGAGCTGCGCGGCGGCGTTGCAGGAGCTGCTGGCGCAGAGGGTGGAGGGCGTGCTGATTAACGTCCCGCTCGACGATGCGCTGGCACAGCAGCTGGCGACGCAGGCCGCACCGGTGCCGGTGCTGTTTCTCGATGTCAGCGACACGGCGTCGGTCAACAGCCTGGTGTTTGATGCCGCTCAGGGCGCGCGCCTCGGGGTTGAGCACCTGCGGGCATTGGGGCACCAGCGCATTGCGCTGCTCGGCGGGCCGGAGAGCTCGGTTTCGGCACGCGCCCGCTTTAGCGGCTGGCTGGCGGCGCTGGAGGAAGCAAAGCTGTCTCCCTTCGCCTGCGCGCACGGTGACTGGAGCGCGGCCTCCGGGTTTGAAAAAGCGCAGCGCTTACTCGCCGGGCCGCAGCTGCCGCAGGCGGTGCTGGTGGCAAACGATCAGATGGCGCTTGGCGTACTGCGCGCTTGCGCGGCAAAAGGCATTGCCGTCCCGGAGCAGATCTCGGTGGTCGGGTATGACGATACCGACGACAGCGCCTGGTTTTCGCCACCGCTCACCACCGTGCGCCAGGCGTTCAAAGAGGCGGGCGCGCGTAGCGTTGACTGGCTGCTGGATAACCAGGCGCAGGGCGACGGCTTTTGCCAGATACGCCTGCCGGTCACTCTGGTCGGGCGCTACTCCAGCGCACCGCTGTCGCAGCAAAAAGAGAGCGGTGAAGCGCTGGCCCGGCGTCTGCAACAGCTGGCAGAGCAGGTGGCTTTACTCAATCGCCGCTAAGCTTTTGTGATCCTCTTCGCTTTCAGCCGCTCTGCACCTTTACCTGCGGCCCGCTTTGCGTCATTGTGCTAAAAATTGTGAGCGCTTCGCAAAAGAGGTTGTTATGTCATCTACCCTTGCTTCATTACTCTCCAGACGCGACTGGGAAAACCCGGTTGTCACCCAGTGGCATCGCCTGGCGGCGCATGCCCCAATGCGCAGCTGGCGCGATGAAACCGCCGCGCGCGATGAAGCGGAGTCACCCTCGCATCGCTCGTTGAACGGCCTGTGGCAATTTAGTTTTTTCGCCTCGCCGGAAGCGGTACCTGAGCAGTGGATCGAGCAGGATTGCGCCGACGCTGTGGCAATGCCGGTGCCCTCCAACTGGCAGATGCAGGGCTTCGATACGCCCATCTATACCAATGTGACCTATCCGATCCCCGTTAACCCGCCGTTCGTTCCGCAGCAAAACCCAACCGGTTGTTACTCGCTCACATTTGAGGTGGACGCTGAGGCAATTGCCGGGGGGCAGACGCGGATTGTGTTTGACGGCGTGAACTCTGCTTTCCACCTCTGGTGCAACGGTCAGTGGGTCGGCTACTCGCAGGATAGCCGCCTGCCAGCGGAGTTCGATCTCAGCGCGGTGCTGCGCGCAGGCGAAAACCGCCTGGCGGTGATGGTGCTGCGCTGGTGCGACGGCAGCTATCTCGAAGATCAGGATATGTGGCGCATGAGCGGCATCTTCCGCGACGTCTCGCTGCAACATAAACCGGCGCTGCACATTGCTGACTACCACTACACCACCGTGCTCAACGCGGAGTTTACCCGTGCAAGCGTGCAGGTGGCGGTGGAGCTGGCAGGCGAGTTTGCCGGATCGCGCGTAACGGCGGTGCTGTGGCGCAATGGCGAAAAGATCGCCTCTGGCGAACAGACGCCCGGCAGCGCGGTGGTCGATGAGCGCGGCAGCTGGGCGGAGCGCCTGAGCCTGACGCTGCCGGTCGAGTCGCCGCTGCTGTGGAGCGCGGAGACGCCGAACCTCTATCGCCTGACGCTGACGCTTTGCGATGAAGAGGGCAACTGCGTGGAAGTTGAAGCCTGCGATGTCGGCTTCCGCCACGTTGAGATCCATCAGGGCTTATTGAAACTGAACGGCCAACCGCTGCTGATCCGCGGCGTTAACCGCCACGAGCACCACCCGGAGCACGGCCAGGCGGTCGATGAAGCGACCATGCGGCGCGATATCGAGCTGATGAAGCAGCATAACTTCAACACCGTGCGCTGCTCCCACTATCCTAACCACCCGCTCTGGTATCGCCTCTGCGATCGCTACGGTCTCTATGTGGTGGATGAGGCCAACATTGAAACGCATGGCATGGTGCCGATGAGCCGCCTGGCGGATGACCCGCGCTGGCTGCCCGCGATGAGCGAGCGCGTGACGCGTATGGTGCAGCGTGACCGCAACCATCCGTCGATCATCATCTGGTCTTTGGGTAATGAGTCCGGGCATGGCGCGAATCACGATGCGCTTTACCGCTGGCTGAAGAGCACCGATCCAACGCGCCCGGTACAGTACGAGGGGGGCGGGGCGAACACCGCAGCGACGGATATCATCTGCCCGATGTATGCCCGCGTCGACCAGGATCAACCTTTTCCTGAAGTGCCGAAGTGGTCGATCAAAAAGTGGATTGGCCTGCCGGAGGAGACCCGGCCGCTGATCCTCTGTGAATATGCCCATGCGATGGGCAACAGCTTTGGCGGTTTCGCCAAATATTGGCAGGCGTTTCGCGCCGCGCCGCGTTTGCAGGGCGGTTTTGTCTGGGACTGGGTTGACCAGGCACTGACAAAAATTGGCGCAGACGGGCAGCCCTTCTGGGCCTACGGCGGTGATTTTGGCGATACGCCAAATGACAGGCAGTTCTGCATGAACGGGCTGGTTTTCCCGGATCGCACCCCGCACCCGGCGCTGTTCGAAGCGCAGCGCGCGCAGCAGTTTTTCCAGTTTTCTCTGCTCAGCGCTTCACCGCTGATCATGGAAGTGACCAGCGAATACCTGTTCCGCACCAGCGATAACGAAGTGCTGCGCTGGCGCGTTGAGCGCGACGGCGAGGTGCTGGCGCAGGGCGAAACCGCGCTGGTGATTGCACCGCAGGGCAAGGTGCAGATCGCGCTGGATCTGCCGGAGCTGACCGCTGCGCCGGGCGAATTGTGGCTTAACGTTGAGGTTTACCAGCGCGAGGCGACGGCGTGGTCTGCGGCCTGGCATCGTTGCGCCTGGGATCAGTGGCGCTTACCGGCACCGCTCTATTTTGAGGCGCCTGATGAACAGGGCGAGCGACCGACGCTTGAGGTCAGTGATGAAACCTACACCGTTACCCAGGGCAACCAGCGCTGGGCCTTCTGCCGCCAACGCGGAGATCTGGTGCAGTGGTGGCGCGACGGACAGGAGACGCTGCTGACACCAGTAACCGACTGCTTTGCCCGCGCACCGCTCGATAACGATATCGGCGTCAGTGAAGTGACGCGCATCGATCCCAATGCCTGGGTGGAGCGCTGGAAAGCGGCGGGGATGTACGATCTGCGCGCCGAGCTGTTGAGCTTCGAGGTGCAGGAGAGCGCACAACAGGTGACGCTGCGCACGATTCACCGCTGGAGCGGTGCCGGGAAAAGCGCCTTTATCAGCGAGAAAACGTGGCGGATTGACAGGACCGGCGGGTTGCAGGCCGATATTGAGGTGGTGGTGGCAAATGATATTCCGCCGCCTGCGCGCATCGGGCTGGTGTGCCAGTTGGCTGAGCGCCCGGCAGAGGTGAGCTGGCTCGGTCTTGGCCCTCATGAAAACTACCCTGACCGTAAACTCGCGGCCTGCCAGGGGCGCTGGACGCAGCCGCTGGCGGCGCTGCATACGCCCTATATCTTCCCCGGCGAAAATGGCCTGCGCTGCGATACCCGGCTGTTGCAGTGTGGCGGGCATCAGCTGGAGGGGCAGTTCCACTTCTCCCTTGGCTGCTACAGCGACACTCAACTGCGGGAGACGACGCACCACCATCTGCTGCGCGAAGAGGCGGGCTGCTGGCTGCACCTCGACGCCTTCCATATGGGCGTCGGCGGGGATGACTCCTGGAGCCCGAGCGTCTCGCCGGAGTTTATTTTGCAGCAGGAGCGGGTGCGTTACCGCTTGCGCTGGCAGCAGGCGTAGACGCCGGTTCCGCACCGGGCATGTTGTTCCCGCATGACATCGGGTATCTTTACCGGTCTGAGGCTATAACATGCGCCGGTGGCGGTTCGCGTTGGGAAGGGGTGGATGAAGAAAAAAGAGTTCGTCACGCAGGATCTGCTCAGCAAAATTTACCAGAACAGCGCGCCAGGCCCGCGCAAACTCCCCCCGGAGCGGCAGCTGGCGCAGGAGTATGGCGTGTCGCGCTTCACCATCCGCCAGGCGCTGGAGAAGCTTGCCAGCATTGGCGTGGTGCGCATTGTGCAGGGATCCGGCATCTGGATTAATGAACAGGCGCGCAACAACCCGCTGGTCTACAACTCAATCACCGAGAAGCGCTTCGATCAGATCCGCTTTCGCATGGTAAGCCTGCATAAGAAGCGGCCGAACCGCGATGAGCAGCAGATCTTTGGCCTGAGCGATGAGAGCTTTATCTGGCAGTTTTGCCGCCTGCGCTTTGTTGATGAGCAGGCGGTGCAGATTGAGATTTCACGTATGCCGGTGGAGGGTTTTGCCGATCTCAATCAGCAGGTGATTGAGCGCTCACTTCAGCAGTATGTATTAAGCAAGGGGTATCAAATTTCCCATCTGCTCACCACCTACCGGGTGGTGAACGTCAGCCGCGAACAGGCCGCGCTGCTCGGCTGTAAAAAGGGCAGCCCGGCGATGCACATCAGCAACCGCGGCATTCTTGAGGGCGGCCAGGTCTACGAGATCAGCGACATCATCGATATCAACTACAGCTGTACCTATGTCATCCCCCATAACCGCGAAAACCTGACCTTCCGCCAGGGCGGCGGCTGAATTACGGCGTGTGCATGGTGCCGTCGGTGAGGCGGCTCTGCGTCCACTCATGGGGGCGGTAGGTGACGGGCCAGGCGCGCGCCTCCTCTTCATTAAACCCAACGCCGATGCCCGGTTTTTCCGGCGCATAGACAAAACCTGCTTTCACCTGCGGCGCGCCGGGGAAGACCGCATCCGTGGTGGCGGAGCGCGGGATATACTCCTGAATCGCGGCGTTATGCAGATGGATATTGAGATGGGTATTGACCGCCACGGCGATGGGCGTCATATCGCCCGGGCCGTGCCAGGCCAGGCGCACGCCGAAGGCCTGACAGAGCACCGCCAGCTTCAGCGCCGGGGTGATGCCGCCAAGCTGCGAAATATGGCAGCGGATAAAGTCGATACGGCGGTTCACAATCAGATCGTGCCACTCCGCCGGGTTGTTAAACAGCTCACCCATCGCCAGCGGCGCGCTGCTGTGCTGGCGCACCTGATCGAGCCAGCCGCTCTGCGCGGGCGGCAGAATATCTTCAATAAAGTAGGGCTGATAAGGCTCAAGCTGCTTCGCCAGCTGCACCGCCTGCTGCGGGAAGAGGCGCTCATGCACGTCATGCAGGATATGCAGGCTGTCGCCATACTTCTCGCGCAGCGCTTTAAACATGGCGACGGTGTTGCGCATATACTCCTGCTGGTCGAAATAGGCGCCCGGCGTCGGGTTGTCCGGCGTTTGCAGCTGCGAAGGCGTACCGCCGTAAAAACCAAGCTGGCAGCGCACATGGCGATACCCCTGTGCCACAAGCTTATCGACCGAGTCGAAGAGTTCGTCGAGGGTTTCACCGCTGGCGTGGCTGTAGGCGGCGATGGCATCGCGGGACTTCCCGCCCAACAGCTGATAGAGCGGCATTCCGGCGAGCTGGCCTTTGATATCCCACAGTGCCATATCAACACCGGAGATGGCGTTATTAAGGATCGGGCCGTTACGCCAGTAGGCGTTGACGCTCATCATCTGCCACAGATCTTCAATATTATTGGCATCGCGACCAATCAGCAGCGGCTTCAGGTACTCATCCACCACCGTTTTGACCGCCAGCGGGCGCTGCTGAAAGGTCGCACAGCCGTGGCCGATGACACCTTTATCGGTTGTTACCCGCACGACGACCAGGTTATGCCTGTCGGGGCGGGTAATAAAACAGTCGATATTCTGGATAAGCGTTGGCGTCACGGGAACTCCTTTACAGCGAAATATAAGCGGGGAATGGCCACTATCTTCGCCCTAATTTCGCCGCGAGGTAAACGCTTTTTTCGAATAAATATTTTGGTCAGATTTCACCTGTTAATGTAATTAAAAACCAGACCAATTTGCGCTTTGTTGCGTTAATGAATGCGTGATGGCAGCAAAGTGTGACGGATTTCATATTTTATTGGTTTGTTTTGCTTCCTGCATTTCTCTACCCTTGGTAGCAATGACTAAAACAACAACGCATCCGGCAGGAGTTTTTATGGGCACGCAAGAAGCCATCACCAATATTATTCGCCTGGTGGGCGGGCGGGATAATATTCATAACGTCTGGCACTGTATGACGCGCCTGCGCTTCTCGCTGGTGGATGACAATAAAGTAGAGCAGGCGGAGATTAAAAAAGTGCCCGGCGTGCTGGGCGCGCAGCTGCAAAGCGATCAGTTCCAGATTGTGATTGGCCCGCAGGTTAACAGCTGGTACGAACAGCTTCTCGCCGCCCTCGGCAACGCGCCGACAGCTCCGGCCGCGAAAGAGAAGGGGCGCAAAAGCCTGGTGTCGCTGTTTATGGATACGGTCTCCGGCGTCTTTGGGCCGATTGTGCCTGCCATTGCCGGGGCGGGGATGATCAAAGGGCTGCTGGCCGGGCTGATTGCCCTCAACGTCATCTCGGCGAAAAGCGATACGGTGATCGTCATCGATCTGATTGCCAGCGGCGTCTTCTACTTCCTGCCCTTTTTCCTCGCGGTCTCGGCGGCAAAAATATTCAAGACCAATGAATATCTGGCGGCAGCGGTCGCGGCCTGCCTGATGTACCCCTCGCTTATCGAGGCGGCAAAAGCGCTGGCGGCGCATCAGGAGGGGGCAGTCAGCGCCTTCTGGCTGCTTAACGCCATCCCCGTTTCCGTCTTTAACTACTCGGCAAGCGTGATCCCGGTGATCTTCTCGGTGCTGGCGCTCAGCTATATCCATCGCTGGGTGGACAGCATTATGCCGGAGGTGCTGAAGACCGTCTTTACGCCAACATTGACGCTGTTCCTCGGTGCGCTGGCAGCGCTGGTGGTGATTGGCCCCATCGGCATCTGGCTCGGCAAAGGGCTGGCGCTGTTTATTGAAGGGCTGTTCAGTATTTCGGCAAGCTTCGCCGGGCTGGTGGTGGGGGCGATTCGCCCGGTGGCGATCCTCACCGGCATGCACCACGCCATGACGCCGATTGCGCTGCAAAACTTCAGCGATCGCGGGTATGACATGCTGATGCCGATGATGTTTATGGCCAATATGGCGATTGCGGGTTCAACCTTTGCCATCTGGCGCTTGAGTAAAGATCGCCAGGAGAAGAGCGTCAGCTTGTCGGCAGCCATTTCAGCGCTGCTCGGCATTACCGAACCGGCGCTGTTTGGTGTCTTAACGCGCTACAAAAAAGCCTTTATTGCCGCGACCGTTGCCAGCTCGCTGGCCTCGGCCTTTATCGCCTTCTTCGGCGTGCGGCTCTACGGCTATATTTTGTCGAGCATCTTCAGCCTGCCAGCCTACATTGGCCCCTACTTTATCTTTGCGCTCTCCGGTGTGGCGATTGCGCTGGTGCTCTCCTTTGCACTCACCACGCTGCTGCTGGCGAAAGAGGCGAAACAGTAGCTTAACGTCGGTGCGCCAGGCGGCGCACCAGCCTCTCTCCTGCCATCTGCACGCCCTGCACCAGCACCACCAGAATCACCACCGTCCCGACCATCACCTGGTCGTTAAAGCGTTGATAACCATAGCGGATGGCAAGATCGCCCAGCCCGCCGCCGCCAATGACTCCCGCCATCGACGAGAAACCAATCAGCATCACCACCGTCAGCGTAATGCTCGCCAGCAGCGAGGGGAGCGCTTCGGGCAGCAGCGCTTTGCCAATCACATGCCACAGGTTGCCGCCCATCGAGAGGATCGCTTCAATACGACCATATTCAACCTCATCAAGGGCGTTTTCCGTTAAGCGCGCAAAGAAGGGAAAGGCACCGATGGTGATCGGCACAATCGCCGCCGTGCTGCCCAGCGTGGTGCCGATCAACAGGCGGGTGAAGGGGATTAGCGCAATCAACAGCACAATAAAGGGCAGGGAGCGGCCGACATTGACGATGCTGCCGAGTACGGCATTCAGCGTCGGCATCGGTGCCAGGCCATTGCGGCGCGAGATAAATAACAGCACGCCAAGCGGCAGGCCAATCAGCACGGTAAAGAGCGCCGCCAGCCCGACCATATAGAACGTCTCCAGCGTGCCGTTCACCAGCAGCGGCCAGAGTTCGTCCCAGCTCATGCCACCACGCATAATGGCCTCCCGTTAAAACCATGGCGGGCGAGAAACGCCTGCTCGCTTTGCGGATCGTGTAACAGCGACTGGCGCAGTTTTGATCGCGGCGTCATCAGCAGATCGGCGATTTTGCCATGCTCAATCAGCTCGCCATCCTCCAGCAGCGCCGCGTGATCGCAGAGGGTTTTCACCACCTCCAGCTCATGGGTGATCAGCACAATCGTCAGGTTCAGCTTCTGGTTGATATCTGCCAGCAGCGACAGCACCGAGGCGGTAGTTTGCGGATCGAGGGCGCTGGTCGCTTCATCGCACAGCAGCACCTGAGGCCGGGTAGCCAGCGCGCGGGCGATGCCGACGCGCTGCTTCTGCCCGCCGGAAAGCTGCGAGGGGAAAGCGTGGGCTTTATCACTCAACCCCACCAGCCACAGCAGTTCCTCAATGCGTGACTGGCGCTGCGCTTTCGGCACGCCGGCAATCTCCAGCGGCACGGCGATATTTTGCGCCACCGTGCGGGCATGAAGAAGATTGAAGTGCTGGAAAATCATGCCGGTACGCAGGCGGTGCGCGCGCAGCCCGGCGTTATCAAGCCGGGTGATGTCGCAGCCGTCGACGATAATGCGGCCCGCCGTGGGCCGCTCCAGCAGATTAAGGCAGCGGATCAGCGTGCTTTTTCCCGCACCGCTGCGCCCAAGAATGCCGTAGATCGCCCCCTTCGGTACGTGCAGCGAGAGATCCTTTAATGCCGGTCGGCCTGTTCCGGCATAGATTTTACTCAGCCCTTCGATGGCAATCATGACTGCGGCGCGACCGGGATCACCGAACCGTGATAACGCTTGCGAATAAACTCGGCCACCTGCGGTGAGGTGAGATCTTTAGCCAGCGCTTTGATGCGCGGATCGTTGGCAAGCTGTGGCGTGGTGACCAGAATATTGGCGTAGGGGTTATGCTCCGCGCTCTCCAGCCCCAGCGCATCTTTTGCCGGTGTTAGCCCCGCTTCCAGTGCATAGTTGCCGTTGATCACTGCCAAATCGACATCATCCAGCGAGCGCGGGATCTGCGGGGATTCGATCTCAAGGATCTTCAGGTGTTTCGGGTTTTCAGCGATGTTTTTCGGCGTCGCCTGGGTGGTGGCCGGATCGGTAAATTTAGCGTCGAGTTTTATCAACCCCTGGCTTTGCAGCAGAAACAGCGCACGGCTGAGGTTGGTGGGGTTATTGGGCACGGCAACGGTGGCGTTATCCGGCAGCGAGGTAAAGTTTTTGTATTTGCGCGAGTAGATGCCCAGCGGCTCAATATGCACCGTTGCCGCCACGGCAAACGGCTTGCCAAGTACCTTCTCCTGATCTTTCAGGTAGGGCAGGTGCTGGAAGTAGTTGGCGTCGACGTCGCCATTTGCCAGCAGTTCGTTGGCATTCGCGCCGTTGCTCAGCTCCACCACTTGCAGATCGAGTTTCGGATCGAGGGTTTTGATGTAGTTAAGGATCTCGGCGTGCGGTACCGGGTCGGCGGCGACACGTAAGGGCGTGGCCTGGGCGGCGAAGCCCGCCAGCGAGAGAGACAGCGCGGCACCTGCCAGCGTCAATGCGACATATTTCATGGTCTTTTCCTTGTAGTTAGCGTCAGGCGATCAGCTGTTCTGTGCGGCTGCGCAGCACATCGCGGTAGTAGCGTTCCGCCACGTCCGGGTGGGATCGCAGGCGGCCTTTCAGGTAGTTCCAGCCCACATCACGCAGAAGCGGGTTGAGCGGATCGCTCTCCGGCCCGCGCGCCTCCTCTGCCAGATGAGGGGGAAGGGTGTAGAGCGGCACATTGGCTTCCAGCTGTGCGCCGAGGAAAAAGGCGATGGAGAGGCGCTCGCGATCCGCTGGCGGGGAAACCACCCGGTGCACCGTGGCGCGCAGATAGCCGTTGGTCGCCAGCTCCAGCAGTTCGCCGATATTGACCACGAAGCTGCCAGCCCGCGGCGCGGCGTCGATCCAGCGATCGGGTGCGACCTCGACCTGTAATCCTTTTTGCTCATCCTGCAACAGGAAGCTGAGGAAACCAGAATCTTTATGCGCCCCGACGCCCTGCGCGCTCTGCGTGGCGTGCTGGCCGGGATAGCGGATCAGTTTGATGTGCTCGTTAGGCTTGCTGCCATACAGCGCGTCGAACGCATCGGCGGGAAGTTGCAGCGCTTCGGCAAAGGCGCGCAGCAGGCGCAGCGCCATCGATGTCATGGCGCGCTGCCAGTCGAGCAGGGCGGGCTTCAGCGTCGGTAGGGCCTCTGGCCATAAATTTGGCCCCTGTAACCGTCGCCAGCGCGGATCGCTGTCGCTCAGTAACAGCGCCGGGCGCTCGGCGCCGATATCGAACTGTTCACGCCAGTCCGGTTGGCCGCGGGTGATCTCCGATGCGGCGCGGTTGTAGCCGCGAAAGTGGGGAGAGTGGATCATCGCTACCTGCTCTTTTTGCACCTCGGTGAGGGCGAAAAAGCGGCGCGCTTCCCGCTGCACGGCATTCTGTAAAGCGTCGTCGACGCCGTGGTTAATCAGGTAGAAAAAGCCGATGTCGCGCGCGGCGTGGCGCAGGTCGGCGAGGAAGGCATCGCGTTCAGCGCTGCTGGTGTAACGGGCGAGATCGAGAACCGGTAAGGTGGCTGCGTTCACTGTTTTCTCCGCAAATAGTCGATAAAGAGGGATGTGTCAGGTTCGGGATTGGGCGGCAACAACAACGCATGATCTTCTCCTGTTAGCGGGTTTAACTCAGCTTGCCTCAGGCGAGAAAATTGAACCAATAACCTTCTTTTCTAATTTATGACCGCGCAGGATCATGTGCTTTTGCGAAAAACGCATAACGCGCGCTGCTTGAAATGGCGACACATCTCCGATAGACTTTTGTTATGTTATAACAAAACAGATGAGTGAATTATGCGACCTGATATCCATCCCCATTACCGTACCGTGGTGTTTCACGACACCAGCGCCAACGAATACTTCAAAGTGGGTTCGACCATCCGAACGGATCGGGAAATTGAACTGGATGGGGTGAAATATCCCTATATCACCATTGAGGTCTCGTCTGCGTCGCACCCTTACTACACCGGTAAGCAGAAAGTGATCTCCAGTGAAGGCAGCGCGGCGCGGTTCCAGCAGCGCTATGGCCGGTTCTTTAACGATAAGAAGGCGTAAACCATGCAGGTACTCAATTCATTGCGCAGCGCAAAGCAACGCCACCCTGACTGCCAGATTGTCCGGCGCAAGGGGCGTATCTATGTGATTTGCAAATCGAACCCGCGCTTTAAAGCGGTGCAGGGTAAGAAGAAGAGACGCTAAGCGCGAAGCGATGCCAGCGCAGCGCGCTGCTTGCCGTCGGCGGTAAAGTTATCGGCGGCAAGCCAGCGTTGCAGCGCCTGGTCAACGGCGGGCCACTCGCCATCAATAATCGAAAACCAGTCCGTATCGCGGTTATGCCCTTTACGCACCATCGCCTGGCGAAAGCGCCCCTCAAACTGAAAACCTAACCGCAGTGCCGCCTGGCGCGACGGTTCATTCAGGCTGTGGCACTTCCACTCATAGCGGCGATAGCCGAGCGTGCTAAAGGCATAACGCATTAACAGCCAGTGCGCTTCCGTCGACGCAGGCGTGCGGCTGAGCAGCGGCGAAAAATGCACGTGCCCTACCTCCATCACCCCATTCTCGCTATCAATACGCATCAGCGCCAGGCTGCCGACCGGTTTACCGGTGCGCAGATCGATCACCGCAAAATGGATGGGATCGCGCAGCGCACAGTTGCTCTCAACCCAGTGACGATACTCCGCTTCGTTTTGTTCCGGCTCGCGGGTGAGCCAGGTCCAGCTTCGGTTATCCGGCGCCTGCTGGTGCGCCTGAAACAGTTCGGCAGCATGATCGATGCTGAGCGGTTCGAGTCGGCAGAAATGGCCTTCAAAAGTGAGACGTTGCGGAAAGGGGCGGGGCTGCCAGTCGGGCAGGGCCTCGCCGACAGGTTGTTGATATTGATTCAGCTGAGTCATCGTTTCTCCTTGAGAAGGCGGGTGGCGGTCGGTTTTTATCAGACCACAAATCGCAAAGGAGAGATATTCCTGAAAAGAGGGAGGAGCGTGCCGCGCTGTTACGCGCGGCAGCATGCCGGCTTAACCGGCAGAGCGCTGAGCCACAGGCGCGGTGGGTTGCGCAGAGGCCGGGCGGGTGAGGGTATAAACGTCGTAAAACGACAGATCGCCCTTACGCGTAATCATCTTTTCCAGCTGTGCTTTCTCTTCAGCGCTGACTTTCGGCGACTGCATAATCGCGTCGATCAGGCTTTGCGGCACAAAGCGGGTGTTATACCACTCGCCGTTGTAGCAGACGCGGAAGTCGAGCACGTCGATATCCTCAAAGCGATAACGCGGGTAAACATCAAAGAAGAAGAAACCGTTCAGGACGATGAAAAGCACCACCAGCAGCCAGACGGAGCCGATAAGGGTGTCGGACAGCAGCATCACCGCCAGGGTCGCAAAGAATGCCAGATACATGCCGATAAACAGACCCGGATGGTTGCGAATAAAACTGATGCTGAAGCGCGGTCGGTTGTCCCGTTTCTCGCGCTGGTTGATCTCTTCAATCGTTTCGGTGAGCAGCCGCTGTATTTCTGTCATCTTGGGCCTTTATTGATACTGATTTGCAGGTGGACACGCTATTTTAAGTTGCCGTCCAGTGTGAAAAAAGTAACAGTTTTGCCACAAAAAAAGATAACAGTTACTAAACGGTTGCTTCGGTCAGATGTTTGATAATACGAGCCGGGTTGCCGCCGACGACCACATTGGCAGGCACATCTTTCACCACCACCGCGCCGGAGGCAATCACTGCATTATCGCCGATGGTAACGCCTGGATTAATCACCGCGCGTCCGCCAATCCACACATTGTGACCAATCGTGACCGGCTTACCATATTCCACGCCGCTGTTTCGCTCGACAGGATCAAGCGGGTGCGTCGCCGTATATATATGAACGCCCGGAGCCAGCATACAGTTATCGCCAATATGAATCGGGCAGACATCGAGCATTACGCAATCGAAATTAGCGTAAAAGCTTTCGCCAAGGAAAATATTGTAACCGTAGTCGCAGCGGAAAGTGGGCTCGATATACGCCCCTTCGCTCTGCCCGAGCAGATCGGCAAGAATCGCTTTACGTTCTGCTTTTTCATCCGGGCTGGAGTGGTTGTAACGGTGCAGCAGCTGCCGTGCGCGCAGCCGATCGGCGCGCAGAGTGTCGTCGCCCGCCCGGTAGGGAAGACCGGCGATCATTTTCTGTTTTTCATCATTCATTTTTTAGAGTGTACCTGGTACGGAGGTTGAACGATTGACTGTGGCAGAAATAACATCTCTTAACATTGAGAAGAATTAGCGAACAAATTTCCACACCGACGAGGGGATTTTGTCATAAAGCTTATTCATAGTCAGTTCAGCCAGACGATGATCGGCCGCTGAATAAAACACCGTAAGCTCATCATCGGTCAGTTCGTATTTATTTTTTTCAATAACGCGTTCAAGCGTATCAATTGATTGGCAGCGCCTTAAACGCATCAAATAATCAATTTTTGTTAATGGTTTTTCGGACATATCTTTACCTTAGTGTTGAAAAATTAACAAGAGTGACTTACTGGATTAGCCTTGCTTACATTGACGAAACTGCGAAACAGCTTGCTGCCTGTTTTACGCCATTTCTGTAAGTCGTGTGTATTAATACCGTAACTGCTAAACAACATAAACGTGTCATCAAGGTATTCGTCGATCAATTCAATCAGCTTATTATCTTTGTCGTGCTTAATTTTATAATTCAGCGCGAAGGTTGCAATATGCTCAATCAGCTCATTTAACTGCAGGTTGATGGCTGATGTGGGATCGTTAACCCATCCATGATGGCTCTCTTCCAGATTGGCGAGGCACTCCTGGTGCAACGATTCGCAGAGAAATTTAAGCTGCGCAATATCATGCCTTTTCGGCGAGTATTCGTCCATAACGCATCCCCTTCTGAGTGGTAATTTTTTTACTAACCAAAGGCTGATTCAGGATGGGAACTTCTGCTCTGACCAGAGACATATGCTGATTTATGTTCGTTGATATAACTATAAGCCACTATGAATAGGATTTCATTGAGCTATCACGAAAAATTACAAATAATATCTCTTCCTGCGGGAAAAGCGGCGCGGCACAGCGAAAAGTAGCGATGCGAATCGTCTCATACGGCTAAGTAAGTCAGCGGACTGCCTTACATTTCATTAAGTTAGCATGAGTACGATTATTCCGCTTATAAGAATATTTTTCTGCCAGGATTTTTCTGACTTAAAGTAATATTAAGAGAAATTAAGATTATTACTGGAAAATATAGCACATTCGCAAATACACAGTGATTATATGCCTTAATGCCAACGCATAAATTAATCAGTTAAACAATAACGTATTTAATGATCCGATGAGTTGGAAGGCACAACAGTGTAAAAAAGAAAAAGGCCGCTATGAGCGGCCTTTTCTTATATCAGCAAAGAGGATCAGTGCTGTTCAACCTTGTGGCTGTGTTCAACATCTTCACTGCGGCGGCTGAAGCGGCGGCGAACCACCACAAAGAATACCGGAACAAAGAAGATGGCCAGCACGGTCGCGGTGATCATCCCGCCCATTACGCCAGTACCGACGGCGTTCTGCGCGCCGGAGCCCGCACCAGAACTGATAACCAGCGGCAGTACCCCAAGGATAAACGCCAGCGAGGTCATCAGAATCGGACGCAGACGCATACGGACTGCCTCAAGCGTCGCTTCAATCAGCCCTTTGCCCTCTTTATCCATCAGATCTTTGGCGAATTCGACGATAAGTATCGCGTTCTTCGCCGACAAGCCAATGGTTGTCAGCAGGCCCACCTGGAAGTAAACGTCGTTGCCAAGACCGCGGAACGTCGCCGCGAGCAGGGCACCGATAACGCCAAGCGGAACCACCAGCATCACCGAGAACGGAATCGACCAGCTCTCATAGAGCGCCGCCAGACAGAGGAAGACGACGATAAGCGAAATGGCGTACAGCGCCGGTGCCTGGTTGCCGGAGAGGCGTTCCTGATAGGACATGCCTGTCCAGTCAAAACCGATACCGGTTGGCAATTTACTTGCCAGCTGCTCCATCAGATCCATCGCTTCACCGGTACTGCGGCCCGGTGCAGCCTGGCCCAACAGTTCCATTGACGGCAGACCGTTGTAACGCTCCAGACGCGGTGAGCCATACTCCCAGTGCGTAGTGGAGAACGCGGAGAAGGGCACCATCTGACCGTCCGTTGCGCGCACATACCAGTTGCCAATATCGTTTGGCAGCATGCGGTATTTCGCCTGCGACATAACGTAAACCTTCTTCACACGACCACGGTCGATAAAGTCGTTCACGTAGCTGCCGCCCCAGGCTGCGCCCAGCGTGGTGTTGATGTCGCTAATCGACACGCCCAGCGCCTGCGCTTTCTCCTGATCGATATCGATCTTGAACTGCGGCGTATCTTCCAGACCGTTCGGACGCACACCCACCAGCAGATCCGGATGCTGCGCAATTTCGCCAAACAGCTGGTTACGCGCCTGCGTTAACTTATCGTGACCGAGGTTAGCCTGGTCAATCAGCTGGAAGTCGAAGCCGGTTGCGGTACCCAGTTCAACAATTGCCGGCAGGTTAAAGGCGAAGACCATCGCATCTTTAATCTGCGAGAAGTGCGCGCTGGCACGACCTGCAATTGCCGGAACTTTGTTCTCCTCACCCGCACGCTCATCCCAGTTTTTCAGCGAAACGAACGCCAGACCGGTGTTCTGCCCGCGGCCCGAGAAGCCGAAGCCGTTAACGGTAAAGACCGAGTTAACGTTGGCTTTCTCATTCTCCAGGTAGTATTTCGTCACTTCGTCCAGCACCTTCTGCGTACGCTCTTGCGTCGCGCCGGCAGGCAGCTGGGCCATGGTCAGAAACACGCCCTGGTCTTCATCAGGCAGGAACGAACTCGGCAGACGGACAAACAGCACCGCCATGCCCGCAACGATAACAATATAGAGCAGCAGATAACGACCGGTGCTACGCAGGATATTGCCCACGCTGTCGGTGTAGTGGTGCGTGCTCTTATCGAACATGCGGTTAAACCAGCCGAAGAAGCCTTTTTTATGCTCGCCGTGATCGCCTTTGGCGACCGGTTTCAGCATGGTGGCACAGAGTGCCGGCGTCAGGATCAGCGCTACAATCACCGACAGCACCATCGCGGAAACAATGGTAATGGAGAACTGACGATAGATTGCGCCGGTAGAGCCGCCGAAGAAGGCCATCGGAATAAATACCGCCGACAGCACCAGCGCAATACCGACCAGCGCGCCCTGAATCTGATCCATCGAACGCCGGGTTGCCTCTTTTGGCGGCAGACCCTCTTCCATCATCACACGTTCGACGTTCTCCACCACCACGATGGCATCATCCACCAACAGGCCTATCGCCAGCACCATACCGAACATGGTGAGGGTGTTTATCGAGTAGCCGAAGGCGTTAAGAATGGCGAAGGTACCCAGCAGCACCACCGGCACCGCAATGGTCGGGATCAGCGTCGCGCGGAAGTTCTGCAGGAACAGATACATGACCAGGAAGACCAGTACGATCGCTTCAACCAGCGTTTTAACCACTTCGTTAATGGAGATCTTAACGAACGGGGTGGTGTCGTACGGGTAAACCACTTTCAGGCCGTGCGGGAAGAAAGGTTCGAGACCGGCAATGGTCGCGCGTACCGCTTCTGCGGTATCCAGTGCGTTAGCACCGGTCGCCAGTTTGATACCCAGACCCGCCGCCGGTTGGCCGTTGTAGCGTGCGACAACGTCGTAGCTTTCGCCGCCCAGTTCAATCTTCGCCACGTCGCGAAGGCGAACCTGCGAACCATCGCTGTTCACTTTCAGCAGAATTTTGCCAAACTCGTCGGTCGAGGTGAGACGGGTCTGCGCGATGATCGAGGCGTTCAGCTGCTGCCCTTTCACCGGCGGCGTACCGCCCAACTGCCCGGCCGCGACCTGGGCGTTCTGCGCTTTAATAGCCGTGATCACGTCGACTGGCGTCAGCTGGAAGTTATTGAGCTTGTTCGGGTCCATCCAGATACGCATCGCATACTGCGCGCCGAACAGCTGAACGTCACCCACGCCTTTGGTACGGCTGACCGGATCTTTAATGGTCGCGCCCACATAGTCGGCAATATCTTCCTGCTTCATTGAGCCGTCGGTACTGATCATACCGAGCACCATCAGGAAGCTACTGGAGGATTTCTCAACGCTCACGCCCTGTTGCTGCACTTCCTGCGGCAGAAGCGGCATCGCCAGCTGCAGTTTGTTCTGCACCTGAACCTGCGCGATATCCGCATCAGTACCGGAATCAAAGGTGATGGTGATCTGGACCGTACCAGAGGAGTCACTGGTGGAGGACATATAAAGGAGGTTATCGATACCGTTCATGTTCTGTTCGATAACCTGCGTTACGGTGTCCTGCACCGTTTTCGCATCAGCACCCGGGTAAGAAGCGGTGATCTGAACCGCAGGTGGCGCAATCGTTGGATACTGCGCCACCGGCAATTTGAGGATCGATAGCGCCCCCGCCAGCATGATGATAATCGCGATAACCCACGCAAATATGGGGCGATCGATAAAAAACTTAGCCATGTCTTAACGGCTCCTGTTTAAGTTAAGACTTCGGTTGCTCTGACTGGCCGTTGGCCTGGGCTTGCTCTTTCTTGTCAGATGTCACTTCCTGGGCCTTGACCTGCACGCCAGGTTTGACTTTTTGTAACCCTTCGATGATCACGCGATCGCCGCTTTTCAGGCCATCGGTAACCAGCCACTTGTCGCCAATGGCCTGGGTCGCGGTGATATTGCGGATTTCAACTTTGTCGCCTTCACCTACCACCATCGCCGTTGCGTCACCGCGCGGCGTACGGGTCACACCCTGTTGCGGAACCAGCAGGGCGTTCGGGTTAACCCCTTCTTCCAGCTTGGCGCGCACGAACATACCCGGCAGCAGCGTGTGGTCCGGGTTAGGGAACACGGCGCGCAGGGTGATTGAACCGGTGGTCTGATCGACGGTTACGCCAGAGAACTCAAGGGTACCGGACTGGTCATATTTCATGCCGTCGTTGGTCACCAGCTCCACTTTCGCTTTGCCGTTATCCTGCTTCAGCGAACCGTTAGCCATCTCCTGCTTGAGGCGCAGGAAATCGTTGCTGGACTGGGTGACATCGACGTAGATCGGATCAAGCTGCTGCACGGTGGTCAGCGCAGTGGTCTGCCCGCTCTGCACCAGCGCACCTTCGGTAACGGTAGAGGTACCGGTGCGGCCGCTAATTGGGGAGGTGACTTTGGTGTAAGCCAGGTTGATGCGCGCGTTCTCGACCGCAGCTTTTGCGGCGATAACCGTGGCGTTTGCCTGCTGCGCGTCTGCCTGCGCCGTATCATAATCCTGTTGGCTGATGTATTTGGTGCCCAACAGTTTCTTATAACGGTTCAGGGTCATCTGCGCGATATTCGCCGCTGCCTGCGCTTTGGCTAAATCGCCTTTTGCACTGTCGTAGGCGGCCTGATAGGTCGCTGGATCAATCTGATAGAGCGAGACACCCGCTTCGACGTCACTGCCTTCGGTAAAGTTGCGCTTCAAAATAATGCCGCTAACCTGCGGACGGACTTCAGCAATGCGATATGCAGTGGTGCGACCCGGCAGCTCGGTGGTGATCTGCAGAGGTGCCGCTTTCACCGTTACCACGCCGACTTCCGGCGCCTGGCCGGCTCCCTGCTGCTGCTGCGCAGGTTTATCGTCACATCCTGTAAGCGCTAAGCTGCCCGAAAGCATCAGAACGACCGCCAGAGGCGTTAGCCCTCTGTTTATGTTCATAAGTAAACCTCGAGTGTCCGATTTCAAATTGATCAATGGATCAAAGGCCCAAAAACCCATTGCTGCGTTTATATTATGGTCGTGCTATGGTACAAACATTCACAAATGTATGTAAATCTGACTCCTGTAAATTCACCGACATATGGCACGAAAAACCAAACAACAGGCGCTTGAGACGCGACAACACATTCTTGATGTCGCCATGCGGCTGTTTTCCCGGCAGGGCGTTTCATCAACTTCGCTGGCTGAAATTGCGCAGGCGGCAGGAGTAACTCGCGGCGCGATTTACTGGCATTTCAAAAACAAGTCAGATTTGTTTAGTGAAATTTGGGAACTGTCGGAGTCCAGTATTGGAGATCTTGAAACTGAGTATCGGGCAAAATTCCCTGGTGATCCACTCTCAGTATTAAGAGAAATATTGGTTTATATCCTTGAAGCCACCGTTGTCGAAGAGCGGCGTCGGCTGATGATGGAAATTATCTTCCATAAATGCGAGTTTGTCGGCGAAATGGCGGTAGTGCAGGAGGCGCAGCGCGATTTATGTCTGGAAAGTTACGATCGCATTGAAAATACACTCACTGAATGTATTCAGGCGAAATTATTGCCCGCTAATCTTTTAACCCGCCGTGTCGCGGTGCTGATGCGCGCCTATGTCTCCGGAATTATGGAAAACTGGCTCTTTGCGCCGCAATCTTTCGATCTGAAAAAAGAGGCGCGCGCTTACGTCGCCATCCTGCTGGAGATGTGCCAGTTCTGCCCGACGCTGCGCGACGACACGCCGGCTCTCAAGGCATAAGCAGGCCGCCAGGATTTCTCCTGGAGGCCGCTCACTCTTCTAGGTAGTTGTCTGCACGCGTGATATTCTTCGCGCGTGGCCACTCCGGCCGCTTTCCCGAACAGACAACGATCGCTCAAATTATGTTGCATACCAATCGCACACCTAACCCGTTCGCAGCATTTGCCGCCGCACTGTTTCTTATTTTTATCAGCTTCTCAAGCCTGGCGGCGTCCGCACAGAGCGGAAGTGATTTGCCTTCGCGCAGCGAAGTGCAGAATCAGCTCGACGCACTCAATAAACAAAAAGATCACTCCGCGCAGGAGAAGCTGGTTATTCAGGATCTCAATGAGACTCTTGATACGCTGGATAAAATCGACCGCGTCAAGCAGGAGACCGCGCTGCTGAAGCAGAAAGTGGCGCAGGCGCCGGAACAGCTGCGTCAGGCTACCGATGCTCTCAACGCGCTGAATGATAAAGACAGCGATGAGGAGACGCGCAAAACCCTTGCCACGCTCTCGCTTCGTCAACTGGAGTCGCGCGTTTCGCAACTGCTTGAAGATCTGCAAACCGCGCAGAACGATCTCTCCAACTACAACAGCCAGCTGGTGTCGCTGCAGACGCAGCCGGAGCGCGTACAGAATGCGATGTACAGCGCCTCACAGCAGTTGCAGGAGATCCGCAACCGTCTGAACGGCACGGTTGCCGGCGAAGGCGCCCTACGCCCGACGCAGCAAACGCTGTTACAGGCTCAGCAAACCCTGCTCAATGCGCAGATTGAACAGCTGCGCAAAAGCCTCGAAGGCAATACCACTTTGCAGGATACGCTGCAGAAGCAGCGGGATTATGTCACCGCAAACAGTAACCGCCTCGAACACCAGCTTCAGTTATTGCAGGAAGCAGTCAACAGCAAACGTCTGACGCTGACGGAGAAGACGGCGCAGGAGGCGGTGACGCCGGATGATACCGCGCGCATTCAGGCGAACCCGCTGGTGAGCCAGGAGCTGGAGATTAACCACCAGCTGAGCCAGAAGCTGATTGAAGCCACCGAAAGCGGCAACGCGCTGGTGCAGCAGAATATCAAAGTGAAGAACTGGCTCGACCGCGCCCTGCAATCCGAGCGCAATATTAAAGAACAAATTTCGGTGCTGAAGGGGAGCCTGCTGCTGTCGCGCATCCTCTATCAGCAACAGCAGACGCTGCCCTCAGCCGATGAGCTTGAGGATATGACCAACCGCATTGCGGATCTGCGTCTGGAGCAGTTCGACATCAACCAGAAGCGTGACGCGCTGTTCCAGAACGAGAACTTCGTCGCCAAACTGGAAGAGGGCCACCAGAGCGAAGTCAACGACGAAGTACACGACGCGCTGTTGCAGGTGGTCGATATGCGCCGTGAGTTGCTCGATCAACTGAACAAGCAGCTCGGCAACCAGCTGATGATGGCCATTAACCTGCAGGTCAATCAGCAGCAGTTGATGAGCGTGTCAAAAAGCCTGCAGGAGATCCTGACTCAGCAAATCTTCTGGGTAAACAGCAACAAGCCGATGGACTGGGAGTGGATCAAAGCCTTCCCGCAGACCCTGCGCGATGAGATCAAAGGCACCCACATTACCGTCAACTGGGAAAAAGCGCTGCCGGCGGTGGCGATCGCGTTTCTCGCCGGGCTGCCGCTGCTGCTGATTGCCGGGCTTATCCGCTGGCGTTTGCGCTGGCTGAAAAAGTATCAGGCAAAGCTGGCGGAGCAGGTTGGGCAGCTTCGCAGCGACAGCCAGCTGCATACGCCAAAAGCGATCCTCATCGATCTGATCCGCGCCTTGCCGGTCTGCCTGCTTATTCTGGCGGTGGGGCTGATTCTGCTTACCATGCAGCTCAATATCAGCGAACTGCTGTGGGCATTCAGTAAGAAGCTGGCGCTCTTCTGGCTGGTCTTTGGCCTGTGCTGGAAAGTGCTGGAGAAAGAGGGCGTTGCCGTTAACCACTTTGGCATGCCAGCGCAGCTGACCAGCCACTGGCGGCGGCAGATTGTGCGCATCAGCCTCGCGCTGCTGCCGCTCCACTTCTGGTCGGTGGTCTCTGAGCTGTCGCCGCTGCATCTGATGGATGATGTGCTCGGGCAGTTTGTCATTCTGCTGAACCTGTTGGTGATCACCGCGCTGGTGTGGCCGATGTTCCGCGAAAGCTGGCACGATAAAGAGTCCCATGCGCTGCGCCTGGTCACCGTTACGGTGCTGGCGATTGTGCCGATTGCCTTAATGGTGCTGACCGCGACCGGTTACTTCTACACCACGCTGCGCCTTGCCGGGCGCTGGATTGAAACCGTCTACCTGGTGATTATCTGGAACTTGCTCTACCAGACGGTGCTGCGCGGTTTGAGCGTAGCGGCGCGGCGTATTGCCTATCGCCGTGCGCTGGCGCGTCGCCAGAATATGGTGAAAGAGGGCGCGGAAGGCGCCGAGCCGCCGGAAGAGCCAACTATTGCGCTGGAGCAGGTTAACCAGCAGACACTGCGCATCACCATGCTGGTGATGGTGGCGCTGTTTGGCGTGGTCTTCTGGGCGATTTGGTCAGACTTGATCACCGTGTTTGCCTACCTCGACAGCATTACGCTGTGGCACTACAACGGCACCGAAGCGGGGGCGGCGGTGACCAAGAGCGTTACTCTCGGCAGCCTGCTGTTTGCGATTATCGCCTTTGTGGTGGCCTGGGCACTGATCCGCAACTTGCCGGGTCTGCTTGAAGTGTTAGTCCTGTCGCGTCTCAATATGCGCCAGGGCTCCTCCTACGCCGTCACCACTATTCTGAACTACGTCATTATTGCGGTCGGGGCGTTAACAGTCTTCGGATCGCTCGGTGTCTCGTGGGATAAGTTGCAGTGGCTGGCGGCGGCGTTGTCAGTCGGTCTCGGCTTCGGGTTGCAGGAGATCTTCGGTAACTTTGTCTCCGGCCTGATTATCCTGTTTGAGCGCCCGGTCCGTATCGGCGATACCGTCACCATCGGCACCTTCTCCGGCACGGTCAGCAAGATCCGTATTCGTGCGACAACCATCACCGACTTCGATCGCAAAGAGGTGATTATCCCGAACAAGGCCTTTGTGACCGAGCGGCTGATCAACTGGTCGCTCTCCGATACCATCACCCGCGTGGTGATCCGTATCGGTGTGGCCTATGGCTCCGATCTGGAGAAAGTGAAGAAGGTGCTGCTGAAGGCGGCGATGGATCACCCGAAAGTGATGCACGACCCGGAACCGGCGGTCTTCTTTACCACCTTCGGGCCGAGCACGCTGGATCACGAGCTGCGTCTCTATGTGCGTGAACTTCGCGATCGCAGCTATACGGTGGATGAGCTTAACCGCACCATCGATCGCATGTGCCGGGAAAACGACATCAATATCGCCTTCAACCAGCTCGAAGTGCACCTGCGCAATGAGAAGGGTGATGAGTTAACGGAAGTGAAGCGCGAGATAAAGGGCGACGATCCGACCCCTGAAGCGCCGTAATGGTTAGCCCCTCTTCCTCAGGGAAGGGGGGCTGCCGGCTGTAACTGCTTCTGTTCAAAATCCCGTTTGACGATCTCCAGCGCTTTTAACACCAGATCGGGGGCGATCTCATGCTGTTCAAGCAGCATAATCAGATCGACCGCCAGCTTGACCTCATCCGGGGCATTTTCCAGCGACATCTTCTCTCCTTGGTTAACGGGTTAAACGCGCCAGCACGCGCTCAATATTCTCCAGCGCTTTGCGACAGCGGCCGAGCCGGACATCTAATGCTTCCACTTCTTTATGCAGTTTCTGCTGCTCGGCAAGTGTAGTAACCGACGCTAAACGTACGTTACGCTCGTTTTTCATCGCCTGCAGGCGGCGCTCATACTCCTGATGCTGCAAGCGCCGCCGCTGCCAGCGCGTAATGCCGGGCGAGGCGTGATCCCACTGGCGCAGTGGCCAGACGGCGCTCTCCCGCGTCAGCGCGGCGATTTGTGCGGTTAAATGCTCCGCCAGCCAGAGCGCCTGCGGCAAATGGTTGCGTGCCACGGTCTCGCGCAGCGCCGCCAGGTTTTTATCGGTCTCATTAAGATAAGCACGCATGCGCGTATCTTTTGTCTGAAAAAGATGGCGATCAAAACGGGCGCTGACGGTGAAGTGATCCGCCAGCGGCGCGGCCTGCTGGCGTAACCGGGCAAGTTGCTGCTCCAGCCTCTCTAAAAGCGCGTCGCTTTTCATCTCTCATTCCCTCTTTTTCACGGCGATTATGGTACATTAGCCGCTTATTCCGGCAACGATTAGCACTATGCAACGCACTATTTTAATCATCATTGGCTGGCTGGCGGTAGTGCTCGGCACCCTGGGTGTCGTTCTGCCCGTTTTACCGACCACACCTTTTATCCTGCTGGCCGCCTGGTGTTTTGCCCGCTCGTCGCCGCGTTTTCATCACTGGCTGCTCTACCGCTCCTGGTTTGGCGGCTATCTGCGGCACTGGCAGCAGTATCGCGCCATGCCGCCCGGCGCAAAGCCGCGCGCGATTGTTATTACGCTTCTGACCTTCGCGGTCTCGCTCTATTTTGTGAAGATGATGTGGGTGCGCGTTTTGCTGCTGATCATCCTCGCGTGTCTGCTGATTTTTCTCTGGCGGATACCGGTGGTTGATGCAAAGCAACAAAAAACCTAATGCGCTGCGATGGCAGTTGCAATTCTCGCTCACTGCCAGTAAATTCGAGCGTTTTCGAGCACGGGGTCGACTGGTTAAAGCTTAACCAGAGGCCAATTGAGCCTTTATCATACGTCCCGTGAGTAATACCGTTTCTATCAGGCAAATATCCATGACAGCGACTGCGCAGCAGCTTGAATTTCTCAAAAACAGCATCAAAAGCATTCAGGATTACCCGAAGCCGGGCATCCTGTTCCGTGATGTCACCAGTTTGCTGGAAGACCCGAAGGCGTACGCCCTCAGCATTGAACTGCTGGTTGAGCGTTACAAAAACGCCGGGATCACTAAAGTTGTTGGTACCGAAGCGCGTGGCTTCCTGTTCGGCGCGCCGGTGGCGTTAGGCCTCGGCGTTGGCTTTGTGCCGGTACGTAAACCGCGTAAATTGCCGCGTGAAACTATCAGCGAGAGTTATGAGCTGGAGTATGGCACCGATCAGTTAGAGATCCATGTTGATGCGATCCAGGCTGGCGACACCGTGCTGGTGGTCGACGATCTGCTGGCAACCGGCGGTACCATCGAAGCGACGGTGAAACTGATCCGCCGTCTGGGTGGCGAGGTTACCGACGCGGCGTTCATTATCAATCTGTTCGACCTGGGCGGCGAAGAGCGCCTGAAAAAACAGGGTGTTACTAGCTACAGCCTGGTCTCGTTCCCGGGGCATTGATCCCGCGTACCTTCATCCCTCACGCCTGAGGGATGAAGTGCATTCTCAGCCGATGCTGTGTTAGCATTACCCCTCGTGAATCCACCTTCCAGCGTTTCAGAGCCTGCCAATGAGTTATCAGGTCTTAGCCCGAAAATGGCGACCGCAAACTTTTGCTGACGTCGTCGGCCAGGAGCATGTGCTGACCGCACTGGCGAACGGCTTAACATCAGGACGCATTCATCATGCGTATCTGTTCTCCGGCACCCGCGGCGTCGGAAAAACCTCTATTGCCCGTTTGCTGGCGAAGGGGCTTAACTGCGAAACCGGTATTACGGCGACACCGTGCGGTGTCTGCGATAACTGCCGTGAAATCGAGCAGGGCCGTTTTGTCGATCTGATTGAGATCGACGCCGCGTCGCGTACCAAAGTGGAAGATACCCGCGATCTGCTGGACAATGTCCAGTACGCGCCGGCGCGTGGCCGCTTCAAAGTCTATCTGATTGACGAAGTGCACATGCTCTCGCGTCACAGCTTCAACGCGTTGTTGAAAACCCTTGAAGAGCCGCCCGCGCACGTTAAATTCCTGCTGGCGACCACCGATCCGCAAAAACTGCCGGTGACGATCCTGTCCCGCTGCCTGCAGTTCCATCTTAAAGCGCTGGATGTCGATCAGATCCGCACCCAGCTTGAACATATTCTCACTGATGAGAAGATTGAATCCGAGCCGCGTGCGCTGCAACTGCTGGCGCGCGCCGCCGACGGCAGCCTGCGTGATGCCCTGAGCCTGACCGATCAGGCTATTGCCAGCGGCAACGGCCAGCTTTCCGCTGCGGTAGTCAGCGCTATGCTCGGCACGCTGAATGACGATCAGGCGCTCTCCCTGGTGGAAGCGGTCATCGCTGCCAACGGCGAGCGGGCAATGGCGCTGGTCCATGATGCCGCCTCGCGTGGCGTCGAATGGGACGCGCTGCTGCTGGAGATGCAGAGCCTGCTGCACCGCATCGCCATGGTTCAGCTCACCCCGGCGGCACTCGGCAGCGATATGGCATCGGTGGAGCACCGTCTGCGCGAACTCGCGCGCACCGTGCCGCCTGCCGATATTCAGCTCTACTACCAGACGCTGCTGATTGGCCGCAAAGAGTTACCCTTCGCGCCCGACAGACGGATGGGCGTTGAGATGACTTTACTGCGCGCGCTGGCGTTCCACCCGCGCGCGCCGCTGCCTGCGCCAGAAGTGCAGCAGGCCTCGTTTGCGCCGGTCGCGCCGACGGCGGTGATGTCGCCGCAGCAGGTCGCCCCTGCACCGCAGGCGCAGCCCGCCCCCCAGCAAGATGTTCCGCTGCCGCCCTCCACCAGCCAGGTGCTGGCGGCGCGCAGACAGCTGCAGCAGGCGCAGGGAGCAGACAAAGCAAAAAAGAGTGAACCGGCAGCCGCAACCCGCGCGCGGCCGGTGAGTAACGCCGCGCTGGAGAGGCTCGCCTCTGTCACCGAGCGCGTACAGTCCCGCCCGGCGACGGCAACGGCCGACAACAAGCCGGTGAAAAAAGAGGCCTATCGCTGGAAAGCGACCACCGTCGTTGAGACGGTAAAAGAGGTCATCGCCACGCCAAAAGCGCTGAAAAAGGCGCTTGAGCACGAGAAAACGCCGGAGCTGGCGAAGAAGCTGGCAGAAGAGGCGATCGAGCGCGACGCGTGGGCAAAAGAGGTGAGTCTGCTGAAATTGCCTAAACTGGTCGAGCAGGTGGCGCTAAATGCCTGGAAAGAGCAGGATGGCGCGCGCATCACTCTGCACCTTCGCAGCGCCCAGCGCCATCTCCATTCGCCCGGCGCGGTGAAGACGCTCGGCGAGGCGCTCGGCGAATTGCACGGTTCGACGGTTGAACTGACTATTATTGAAGATGATAATCCGGCGGTGCGTACGCCGCTGGAGTGGCGTCAGGCCATCTATGAAGAGAAGCTCGCGCAGGCGCGCGAGTCGATTATTGCGGATAACAATATCCAGACCCTGCAGCGCTTTTTCGATGCGGATCTGGATGAAGAGAGTATCCGCCCCCTTTGACAGGAAGAGCGATACTTCCCGTTTTCAACCCTGAATGTGACTTATCACCCTGGTCAGTCACCACAGCTAAAGAGAGAAGCCTATGTTTGGAAAAGGCGGTCTGGGTAACCTGATGAAACAGGCCCAGCAGATGCAAGAAAAGATGCAGAAAGTGCAGGAAGAGATCGCGCAACTGGAAGTGACCGGCGAATCAGGCGCGGGTCTGGTGAAAGTGACCATCAACGGCGCGCATAACTGCCGTCGCGTGGAGATCGATCCGAGCCTGCTCGAAGACGACAAAGAGATGCTGGAAGATCTGGTCGCCGCTGCATTCAACGATGCTGCACGCCGCATTGAAGAGACGCAGAAAGAGAAGATGGCCTCTGTCTCTTCCGGTATGTCCCTGCCGCCAGGCTTTAAGATGCCGTTCTGATGCAAACCAGTCCGCTGTTAACGCAGCTTATGGAAGCGTTGCGCTGTCTGCCGGGCGTTGGCCCGAAGTCGGCGCAGCGCATGGCATTTACGCTGCTGCAGCGGGATCGCAGCGGCGGCATGCGCCTCGCGCAGGCGCTCACCCGGGCGATGTCGGAGATTGGTCACTGCGCGGATTGCCGCACCTTTACCGAGCAGGAGGTGTGTAACATCTGCACCAACCCGCGACGTCAGGAAAACGGTCAAATCTGCGTGGTGGAAAGCCCGGCGGACATCTACGCCATTGAGCAAACCGGTCAGTTTTCCGGTCGCTACTTTGTGCTGATGGGCCACCTGTCGCCGCTGGACGGTATCGGGCCGGATGATATCGGTCTCGACCGGCTCGAGCAGCGCCTCGAATCTGAAAAGATTCAGGAGGTGATCCTCGCCACCAACCCGACGGTGGAAGGGGAGGCGACCGCTAACTATATTGCCGAGCTGTGTGGGCAATATGGCGTGGAAGCCAGCCGTATCGCCCACGGCGTGCCGGTGGGCGGCGAGCTGGAGATGGTGGATGGCACCACGCTTTCCCACTCTCTCGCCGGGCGTCACAAGATTCGTTTTTAACCAGACGGGGGCAGAAATTTTTGCCTCCGCTTGAAATTCCCCGCCGTTATCCCCACTTCTCCCTCAACGCTTTTTCCACCTTGTAAATGGCATTGTTGAGGTTTTCCCAATGAAAGGACAAGAAACACGTGGCTTCCAGTCAGAAGTAAAACAGCTTCTGCATTTGATGATCCACTCTCTTTATTCCAACAAAGAAATCTTCCTGCGTGAGCTTATCTCCAACGCCTCGGATGCGGCGGATAAACTGCGTTTCCGCGCGCTCTCCAAACCCGATCTCTATGAAGGCGACGGCGACCTGCGCGTGCGCGTCTCCTTCGACAAAGAGAAACGTACCCTGACCATCGCCGATAACGGTATCGGTATGAACCGTGACGAAGTGATTGACCATCTGGGGACAATTGCCAAATCCGGCACCAAAGCCTTCCTCGAATCGATGGGCTCCGACCAGGCGAAAGATAGCCAGCTGATCGGTCAGTTTGGCGTGGGTTTCTACTCGGCATTTATCGTTGCTGACAAAGTGACCGTGCGCACCCGCGCGGCAGGCGAAAGCGCCGAAAATGGTGTCTTCTGGGAATCGGAAGGCGCGGGCGAATACACCGTTGCCGATATCACCAAAGCCGATCGCGGTACCGAGATCACCCTGCATCTGCGCGAAGGGGAAGATGATTTCCTCAACGACTGGCGCGTGCGCTCCATCATCAGCAAATACTCCGACCATATCGCGCTGCCGGTTGAGATCGAAAAACAGGAAGAGAAAGACGGCGAAACCGTTGTCACCTGGGAGAAGATCAACAAAGCGCAGGCGCTGTGGACGCGTAACAAGTCTGAAATCAAAGATGACGAGTACAACGAGTTCTACAAACATATCTCCCATGATTACAGCGATCCGCTGATCTGGAGCCATAACCGCGTTGAAGGGAAGCAGGAGTACACCAGCCTGCTTTATATCCCGTCGCAGGCGCCGTGGGATATGTGGAACCGCGATCACAAGCACGGCCTGAAACTCTATGTTCAGCGCGTCTTTATCATGGACGAAGCCGAGCAGTTTATGCCGAATTACCTGCGTTTCGTACGCGGGCTGGTCGACTCCAACGATCTGCCGCTCAACGTCTCCCGTGAAATTCTGCAGGACAGCAGCGTTACCCGCAGCCTGCGTACCGCGCTGACCAAACGCGTGCTGCAGATGCTGGAAAAACTGGCGAAAGATGACGCGGAAAAATACCAGACCTTCTGGCAGCAGTTCGGCCTGGTGCTGAAAGAGGGGACCGGCGAAGACAGCGGCAACCTGGAGACCATCGCCAAACTGCTGCGTTTTGCCTCCACGCACAATGACTCCTCCACGCAGACCGTGTCGCTGGAAGAGTACGTCTCGCGCATGAAAGAGGGCCAGGAGAAGATCTACTTCATCACCGCCGACAGCTACGCCGCGGCGAAGAGCAGCCCGCACCTTGAGCTGCTGCGTAAGAAAGGCATCGAAGTGCTGCTGCTTTCCGACCGCATTGATGAGTGGATGATGAGCTACCTGACCGAGTTCGACGGTAAGCCGTTCCAGTCTGTTGCGAAAGCCGATGCCTCGCTGGATAAGCTGGCTGACGAAGTGGATGAGACCACCAAAGAAGCGGAAAAAGCGCTGGAGCCGTTTGTTGAGCGTGTGAAAACCCTGCTTGGCGAGCGCGTGAAAGAGGTGCGTCTGACTCACCGTCTGACCGACACGCCAGCCGTTGTGGTGACCGATGCTGATGAGATGAGCACGCAGATGGCGAAGCTGTTTGCTGCGGCTGGTCAGAGCGCGCCGGAAGTGAAATACATCTTCGAACTGAACCCGGATCACGCGCTGGTGAAACGTGCGGCGGATACCCAGGACGAAGGGCAGTTTAACCAGTGGGTTGAACTGCTGCTCGACCAGGCGCTGTTCGCCGAACGCGGTACGCTGGAAGATCCAAACCAGTTTATTCGCCGCATGAACCAGCTGCTGGTTTCGTAAGCAGCACCAGGGAGGCCACCGCGCCTCCCTTTTTTATTCCCGCTTTTGCCGTTTAAGAAAAAGGTAGCATTACCGTTTCAGCGTCCGCGCCTTTCTTGAGCCTGCCTCCTCTTGATGGTATCTTTTAGCGCTTTTGAAAAATTGAACCAACATTTGAGGGGATTTTCGCAATGCGTATTATTCTGCTGGGCGCTCCGGGCGCAGGTAAAGGAACTCAGGCGCAGTTCATCATGGAGAAATACGGTATTCCGCAAATCTCTACGGGTGACATGCTGCGTGCCGCAGTAAAATCTGGCAGCGAGCTGGGTAAACAGGCGAAAGATATCATGGACGCCGGCAAGCTGGTCACCGACGAGCTGGTTATTGCGCTGGTGAAAGAGCGTATCGCCCAGGAAGATTGCCGCAACGGCTTCCTGCTGGACGGTTTCCCGCGCACCATTCCGCAGGCGGATGCGATGAAAGAAGCCGGCATCAATGTCGATTTCGTGCTGGAATTCGCCGTACCGGACGAGCTGATTGTTGATCGCATCGTCGGTCGTCGCGTTCACGCCGCCTCTGGCCGCGTTTACCACATCAAATACAACCCGCCGAAAGAGGAAGGGAAAGATGATGTGACCGGCGACGAGCTGACCACCCGTAAAGACGATCAGGAAGAGACCGTGCGTAAGCGCCTGGTCGAATACCATCAGCTGACGGCACCGCTGATCGGCTACTATCAGAAAGAAGCGGAAGCGGGTAACACCCAGTACGTTAAAGTTGACGGCACCAAAGCGGTTAGCGACGTACGCGCTGAACTGGAAAAAATCCTCGGGTAATTTCCATTTCCCCCGGCTATGTGTCGGGGGAAACTATCAATCACAGCAATTGGTTCCGTTTACCCGCTTTTCGGCTACAATAATCAACCAGTTAAATGGTTAAGAGGCGCGAATGAGTCAGGCAAAAACGGGCATTTTGTTGGCCAATCTCGGCACCCCCGATGCACCCACCCCCCAGGCCGTTAAACGGTATCTGCGGCAGTTCTTAAGCGACAGACGCGTGGTCGATGCGCCCCGCTTGCTGTGGTGGCCGCTGTTACGCGGCGTGATCCTGCCTATTCGTTCTCCCCGCGTGGCGAAACTCTACAAATCCGTCTGGATGGAAGAGGGATCACCATTAATGGTCTACAGCCGCAGGCAGGAAAAGGCGTTAGCCGCTCGCTTGCCGGAAGTGCCTGTTGCGCTCGGCATGAGCTACGGCTCACCGTCGCTGGAGAGCGCGGTCGAGGCGCTGATGGCGCAGGGCGTCGAACATATCGTTGTGCTCACGCTCTACCCGCAATACTCCTGCTCGACGGTTGCCGCTGTCTGGGATGAGCTGGCGCGTATTCTGGGCAAAAAACGCTTTATTCCCGGAATCTCCTTTATCCGCGACTACGCCGATAACGCAGACTACATCGCGGCGTTGGCGAACAGCGTGCGCGCCTCGTTTGCGCAGCATGGCGAACCGGATCTGCTTCTGCTCTCTTACCACGGTATTCCGCAGCGTTACGCCGCGCAGGGGGATGACTACCCGCAGCGCTGCCGCGATACCACCCGTGAGCTGGTTTCCGCTCTCGATCTGCCGCCGGAGAAGGTGATGATGACCTTCCAGTCGCGATTCGGCCGCGAACCGTGGCTGACGCCTTACACCGATGAGACGCTGAAAATGCTCGGTGAGAAGGGCGTGAAGCATATTCAGGTGATGTCACCGGGCTTTGCCGCCGACTGCCTGGAGACGCTGGAGGAGATCGCCGTGCAGAACCGCGAGTTCTTCCTCGAAGCCGGGGGCGAAAAGTATGAATACATTCCTGCGCTAAATGATTCACCGGAGCATATTGAGATGATGGTCAACTTAACGGCCAAATATCGCTGATCGCTGCGCGGGCCGAGTGTGATACCATGCACGGCCCGAATGTATTGCACGTAGCACAAAGATGAAATTTCCCGGTAAACGTAAGTCCAAACACTATTTCCCCGTCAACGCCCGCGACCCCTTATTGCAGCAAATCCAGCCTGAGAGCGAAACCGGCACCAGCTGGGTGGTCGGCATCGACCAGACGCTGGTGGATATCGAAGCGAAAGTGGATGATGCGTTTATCGCACGTTTCGGCCTCAGTGCCGGTCATTCGCTGGTGATCGCCGATGATGTCGCCGAAGCGCTCTATCAGGAGCTGGTGAGCAATAACCTGATTACCCACCAGTTTGCCGGCGGCACCATCGGCAATACGCTGCATAACTACTCGGTGCTGGCCGATGACCGCTCGGTTTTGCTGGGCGTGATGTGCGATAACGTGCAAATCGGCGGTTACGCTTACCGTTACCTCTGCAACACCTCCAGCCGTACCGATCTTAACTACCTGCAGGGCGTTGAGGGGGCGATTGGCCGCTGCTTTACGCTGGTCAGCGACAGCGGTGAGCGCACCTTCGCCATCAGCCCCGGTCATATGAACCAGCTGCGCCCGGAAAGTATTCCCGAAGAGGTGATTGCTGGTGCCTCCGCGCTGGTGCTCTCCTCCTATTTAGTGCGCTGTAAACCCGGTGAACCGATGCCGGAGGCGACCATGCAGGCGGTGGCCTATGCCAAAAAGCACAATGTACCGGTGGTGCTGACGCTGGGTACCAAATACGTTATCGCTGACAACGTGCCGTGGTGGCGCGACTTCCTCAAAGAGAACGTCTCGATTCTGGCGATGAATGAAGAGGAGGGGCACGCCCTGACCGGTGAGAGCGATCCGCTGATGGCGGCGGATAAAGCGCTGGACTGGGTCGATCTGGTGCTCTGCACCGCCGGGCCTGTTGGCTTATATATGGCGGGCTTTACCGAAGATGAGGCGAAGCGCAAAACCCAGCACCCGCTGCTGCCGGGCGCGATTGCCGAATTTAACCAGTATGAGTTTAGCCGTGCGATCCGCCATAAGGATTGCGAGCATCCGCTGCGCATCTACTCCCATATCGCCCCTTATATGGGTGGGCCGGAGAAGATCATGAACACCAACGGCGCAGGCGATGGCGCGCTGGCGGCGCTGCTGCATGACATTACCGCTAATAACTATCACCGTAACAACGTGCCAAACTCCAGTAAGCATAACTTCAGCTGGCTGACCTACTCGTCGCTGGCGCAGGTGTGCAAATACGCGAACCGCGTCAGTTACCAGGTGCTGAACCAGCACTCCCCGCGCTTAACCCGCGGCCTGCCGGAGCGGGAAGATAGCCTCGAAGAGGCGTACTGGGAGCGTTAAGGAAAAGGACAGTAAAGAAGCCGCTGAAACGGCCCAGGCCGGATAAGCGGGACGCGCCATCCGGCATTCTCACCGCGGCACCCTTGCCGGATGGCGGCTCCGCCTTATCCGGCCTACAAAAGCGTAGCCCGCTGAAACGGCGTAGGCCGGATAAGCGCCAGCGCCATCCGGCAATGGGTGCGGCATGTTGCCTCGGTGGAGGGGTTCCGTTCACCATACGTGGTGGGGTTTCATTGACCTCTTATGCGGTGA
>NZ_JACVTW010000025.1:0-64599 GCF_016624785.1 Kosakonia sp. S42
ATTACCCTGTCTGCGCAGCACCTGGAACAGTTTCTTAAAACCGTACCGGGGATAACGTTCAGCCGCTTCTGTCAGCGCCAGGATCACGGGCTCATCCCGGCGGAGATCGGGCTGGTAAAAATACACCGTCCTGCTCAGCGATAATGTCCTGCATGCCTGGCGTAAGCTCATAGAAAATTGCACCGTCAGATAGCTGACAAGCTCACGCTTCATTGCTGGTTTTAAAGCTTTTTTTCGGTGACATCTTTTAACGCACGATTTTCCAGACTCAGAACGGCAAACATCTGCTTCAGACGACGATTTTCGTCCTCAAGATCTTTTATTTTTTTATATCAGCTGCTTCCATCCCGCCGTATTTCGCCTTCCAGTTGTAATGGCTGGCTTCAGAGATACCGGCTTCACGGCAGACATCCTTAACAGTTCGCCCGGCTTCGACGGACTTCAGAACAGCGATGATCTGGTGCTCAGTAAATCGGATCTTACGCATAGCGATCTCCTCAGGGGACATAATCAGTATGCCGGAGGATCTCTAAAAATGAATGGTTCGTTTAAGCGGAATACTTACACTACTAAAAAGCTGTAGCAGGGTGGCCGTCAGCAACGATGATCACTGAAAGCTGGTGACCATAAGCGCCTGGGTTTTAGGAGACCGGGTTGCACGGAGGCAATCTGGTAATGACAGTGGGCGATGCGCTGTAGATCCTCTTCAATCAGGTCTGTCATTGTTACTACTGTATTGCGGTCGATACCGTTCTGCAGTACGTGCGATCAACTTCGAGTTTGCCTTTCCCTATGCCACATTGCTCACCTGGCTGAATCCCCTTCTTGATACCTTCCTGTTCGAGCTGTTGAGCGATGGTCATCAGTTTGTCCTCATGTTACGGCACCCGCTGTACCAGTTCACGTACAAAGGCCTCTGCGGATGAAGTTTCGCCTGCCTGCGTAAGGTAGTTTATCAGTGAAACCAGTTACTGTCCTGTCATGTGTTTTGTCAGCAGCAAGGTGGCCAGGTTATTCAATAATTCTGTCAGATCCCGCCAGTGAATATGTTTCTGCAGCAGCGTGAGTTCTGCCATACTGCGGTGGTCCATGATCCCTTCGTCAGGTATGACCGTAACATCGACCAATGTGAAACCATCGCTGTAGAACCTTTTGGCCAGCTCAGGATCGTTAAACTCGTCCAGCTATTGGGTAGAATACGGATATGGGCTGCGTTTCCGTACCAGCAGGGTTTATTTGGTATCTGCAGTTTTTTTTACGGTTGAAGGCATGTGCGGATGACCGGGTAGGGACTTGATTTTATCAGTTGGACGTTACACATGCCAATGCTGGTTTTATGTGGTGGAGTATGGGGATTTGAACTAAAGGAGTGGCAGGTTTGTTTGCAGCGGCAAGCCCTTGTATTATCAACTGACAGAGATGCTGGTGATTGTAGCTTCAACGATAATTATTGGTCTTGATTGATCGTAAAAACTCAGAAGAAACCCCGTCAATCACGAAAGTATAAAGTTGTCCACCATAATTCCCTCTGCTTAACATCGACATAATCGCCTATTCAGGTACATCATGTGTCAGGATCACCTAGTTAATTACCTAAAATGCAGTCGACAACTCACTGGTAAAAGAGTTTTATTTCCATTTGCGGGTGGGCTGTATGCGATACTCAGATATTTAAAAAAACCATAAAACTTTAAAAACAAACAAAGAAACCGGATTTCCATATACAAAACCTATAAAAAGGCGATTCTGTTGGCAAAAGCAAAAAATCCGGAAAACAAACACACACACACCAAATTATCATGAACCGTTTATACTTAAAAAGAAAACTTGATGTAATGCCATATTGCCGAGTAACGAGTGTACGGTGTAGCCGGGCTGCATGGTGGGCGCAACAAAATTGACCTTATCTTCTGAAGTATAACGGAGGCGGATTTACTCACCAGTGACGGCTTAAATGTATTAGTCGCGATTTGATCTGACACATGGCCTTGAAAGGTTCAGAGTTACCGGTTTTGATGTGGGTGTCGAATCCTTATACAGAACACGAGGTAACTCCCATGCTTCATACTACCAATCCCGTCATCAAACACAAAGCCGGTTTGCTCAATCGGGCTGAAGAACTCAGCAATGTATCAAAAGCCTGTAAAATCATGGGCGTTTCGCGGGATACATTTTATCGTTATCGCGAACTGGCCGATGAAGGCGGCATGGACGCACTGATTAATCGTAGTCGCTGCGCCCCTAACCTGAAGAACCGTACCGATGAGGCAACTGAGCAGACTGTTATTGATTACGCCATCGCTTTCCCGGCGCACGGTCAGCACCGGACCAGTAATGAACTGCGTGAACAGGGTGTTTTTATCTCAGGAAGTGGCGTTCTGTCTGGCTGCGCCACAATCTTGAGAACTTCAAAAAACGGCTGAAAGCACTGGAAGAAAAAGTGGCCCGCGATGGCATTGAGCTGACCGATAGCCAAATCGCGGCGCTGGAGCGTAAAACCAGTGATGACGAGGCCTGTGGCGAGATCGAAACTGCTCATCCGGGGTATCCGGGTTCGCAGGACACGTTCTATATAGGCAATATGAAAGGCGTCGGGCGTATTTATCAGCAGACCTTCGTTGATACGTACTCGAAGGTGGCCCACTGCAGGCTCTATGTCACTAAAACACCAATTACTGCGGCTGATTTACTGAATGACCGTGTACTGCCATTTTATGCGTCTCAGGGCCTGCCGATGCTGAGGATACTGACCGACAGAGGCACGGAGTACTGCGGTAAAGTGGAGCAACATGATTATCAGCTTTATCTGGCGATAAATGACATCGAACACACGAAAACGAAGGCGATGTCCCCGCAGACCAACGGCATCTGCGAGCGGTTCCATAAAACGATACTGAACGAGTTTTATCAGGTAACGTTCCGCAAAAAGCTATATGGCGATCTTGGTACATTGCAATTGGACCTTGATGAATGGCTGGTTCACTATAATAATGAGCGAACCCATCGGGGAAAAATGTGCTGTGGCCGGACACCAATGGAAACATTACTTGATGGAAAGCGCATCTGGGCTGAGAAAAATTTAAGCCAGATGTAATCTGACAGATACCTGTATAAATAACCGGTAACTGTCAAATCAGGGCTGAGCTAATACAGCTTAAATTTCTTGCATATGGCACTCCTTAAACATACTTCAATGCCTCGTCTTGCCCTACTGGTGAGGAGTCCGGTTTAAACGAGGTTATTACATGTCCACCCTGAATTTTTACAAAATACAATTATCACATGGTATTTCAGGAGCTATATCAGCTTCTATTTTTTAAAGTTTCCCCCAAATATTTTTCCGGGGAATGCTTCACGTACAGATTCATTAAGGTTGTGGACGGCGCGTTGATAGGCCTCAAAAAAAATCTGTGGTGTTTTCTTATTGCGTTCAGTGGTGCTGTAAATATTGCTCATTACAGATATTTCTATAGCTGCTTTTTTAAGAGCTTCTAACGTTTTATCCGTCATTATTTTTTATCTCTTTATTGCCAACTATCTGTATTTATGTAAAATTAAATATAAAAATGATCTGTGTGTATGTTTTTCGGTACCCTAATATGACTTTTTGTTACTAGTTTGTATAGTCTATTTTTTGCACAACAACATTCGTGTTCATTAATTTTCACAGAAATTATTTATGATATCTCTACGAATGAAAAATATGATCTTTGTAAGCAATTGATGTGGTTATGTTTATTGGAGTAGATTGGTCCCTATATTTCCGTTCTCTTTCTATCATTTTAACACATTACTGATCCACCGCCGCAAATGTTCACGGTGCGAGAGATATCACAGCGCACTGGACGGATGCGTGTGTGCGCTTCGTCGTTTTGAGAGCTATCACTATTTTTGATTTACCCTATATATCCAGATGCCTTTTCTCTCCTACGATTGCAATAACTTCCTGCGGATATACTCGCACGGGGAGCGTATCCCAGCGAACTGTGCGGGTGGTGCGGGTGGTGCTCATTGTAATGGTTGAGCGCACGCAACATGTTCATCAATACTGCCCGACTGTCCGGTTTTGGCATGAGGCTATGTAATCCTGTTTTATCGTCTTCACAAAGCTCTCTGCTATGCCGTTGCTTTCCGGGCTACGCACTCAGACGTGACCCAAGGCCTAACATTCAGGTAAACGCCCTATCATGGGCTGCCCCGTATAGGCACCCGAAGCGTTTTTCTACCGCCCCAGCATCATAACTGTATGGTTCTTTAACATATGGCTGTTCAGTCGATTATCTATCTGTCGCAGCAGACCTAATAAAGGTCACTCGCAGCTTTTTGCCATTGTCGCAGCGGAGCTCAAAACCACCAGAGCACTCTACTTGTCCTTTATGGGAGCGCTTGTGGTGATTTTCAGCCAAACTAGGTTCACGCCAGATGCAATATTTTTATAAATAGTTTAGGTGAGTGCAACATATGACGATGCTCTCCGAAACTTGATCTGACTTACTAGCTGATGGCTCCTGTGAAGCTTTTGCAAATTGAGTCTTCCCGATGGGCTATCATGGTGAAGTCAAGCTCACCGAGCCCGCAGTCGATGCTGCACAACTTCCGGCGCAGACCGTCAAACCCAGGGATATCCTGGCAACTGTGGATGATGCATGAAACTTCGGCATTTGCGCTATTTTCTCGCAGCCGTCGATGAGCTGCACTTTGCCCGCACAGCAGAGGGGTTGCACATCAGGCAATGCCGCAGTTGCATGTCAGATTCTTGGTCGATGTCCGAAAAAAAGAGCCATCAGCCAAAAAATTTTGCGCTCGAACAGTCGATGAAAGCCCGCAGCTTGGGAGAGACACATCACGGCTGGCGGGCCAGACCACCCATATCTTGCCACTGTCGCTGATGCAGTTGTCCAGGATGGTTTGCAGCCGTCCAGTGCGCAGGTGATCCCCCACGATGAAGCCCGGCAGGCAAGCACTCCCTTATCCGTGCAACGCCAGATACATGCAAATTTCACACTGTTGCAGATCAGCACACCCGATCCATCGCGCGCAACGGACGAGAAACCAAGGCGCTCTGCCACGCACACGAAGTGCCAATGCTACCAAGACTGTCGATCATCACATCCACCTATTCAAGATATTTTTGTCCGAAGTATTAAAACCTTATCACATTTTTCTTTATCATTATTGCACTAGTCTGTGAGGATACCCAATTACATCGCATGTCGTTCGCCGCATGCCGGTGCCCTTGAAGCGCATCTCAAACACTGGACATAGGAGAACTATGCTTGCGACTTTTCCTTCCCCAGCCATGCGCTGGATTCAATTGTTGGCAGCGTGTCTGACTGGCCTGCTGATTCCGCTGTGTTTTACAGGCCCGGCCGTCGTATTGCCCGCGATCAACCTGGAACTGGGTAGCAGCCCAACTCAACTGAACTGGGTGATGAACGCCTACATCCTCAGCTATGGCGGTGCGATGATGGTGTCGGGCAGCCTGGATGACATTTATGGGCGCTGGCGCATCTGGCTGATCGGGCTGGCGTGATTTTGCGTGTTCACCTTCACCATTCCGTTCGCGCCTTCTGTGCTGTGGATCGACGGCCTTCGCTTGTTGCAAGGACTTGGCGTCGCAGCGGCGTTCGCGGCAGCCATATCCTCGCTGGCGCCGCTGTTCGAGGGAGCGGCGCTTGCCCGTGCTTTCAGCCTGCTGGGAACGACCTTCGGGCTGGGCCTGTCCTTCGAACCACTGGCTAGTGATGGATGGTCGAGGCTAGCAAATTGGCAGGGCGTGTTCCACTCCGCCGATGTCGTGAGCTTGTTGGTCCTGGGGCTGGTGGCGGTCAGCACCCGGCGCACCCGCGAAACTGTCAGCAGTGCGATGGACTGGCCAAGAGCGATTAGCTTCACACTGGTGCTGGGGCTTTTTAGCTACGGCTGTTGCTCGTGCAGGAGAACGGATGGCGTGACTCGCTGGTTATCGCTGCACTGCTGGCATCCGTGATTATGTTTGCCGGCTTTATCGGAATTGAGCAACACGTCGCTCGGCCGATGCTGGATCTGCGGTTCTTCCGCGATCCTGGATTTGTCGGTGTGCAGGCATTGGCGGCATCGCCGGCCTTCCTGTTCATCGTGCTGATCGTTGTACTGCCGGGACGTTTCATTGGCATCGACGGTTATTCGCTTCGCTGATTGCCGGGAGATCGCCCACCTCCAGGCTCTTCGTCCACTGGCTACGGGCTTCGGCATCCATCAAGGTCAACATTCCGGATTTCAACATCAAGTCACGCCAGATGCTGCGGTCGATATTGCGGGTGATGTATCGACAGGTTGCATCAACCAGCAGTCGAAAGAATGACCCTGCCGCATCGCCAGTGATTCGCTATGTCGCCGCCAATCCCAGAAGTAAGCCGGGAAACGTCATCAAGCTGACGAATCAGCGCCTCAATCTGTTTCAGCGCAGCATCACGTCCAGTCACGATACGTTCAATGCTGTCCGAGCAAATTAGCTCATTATGATCGGTTAAAACCTCAGCTTCTTTTTGCATGATATTTTGTCCGTGAAAAGCAAATACGCCCGCCGTAAATGGCAGGCGTATTGAGCAATGAGTAAAAGAGGAAGTAAGTTAGGGAATGTAAATCGGGAAGACGGCTCGCAAGATTCAGCGTGTCGAAGGATGATGGCTTCGCCGCAACAGGCCGGTTGCCTGCCGCGCCCGTAAATATATACTGCCCGAAGGTAAGGTGACTGTTCCTGAAAATTAAACCCTTTGCGATCGATACGAACCAGTTCATACTTTTCCACCAGAAAGTTAACGGCATCCGCCAGCGTGATACCGGCGTCGATATGTTCCTGAATGACAGATTCATCACTAAACAGCTTATCGTTCAGCGTCAGACCATAATGTTGATCCAGCAGGCGCGTTAGTAGCGTTTGCCAGACAAGTACTGGCGGCGGGCATGGCTTCGCCCCCTGCTGATTTGCAGAAAAAGTTTTCATAAGGTTTCTCGTTGGGAAATTGACTTAGCTTTGAGTGGGATAGATAACGATGCAAACGTAGCCGTGCGAGCCGAGCGTATCCGTCTCGCAGGTCAGTCCTTTTGCATACAGCGTGACGCCGTGCTGGTGCCGCGGGTTAAGCCCGCCGCTGATGAGCATCAGTTCCAGCTCTTTCATCAGTACAGGAAAGGCCTGGTCGAGATGACGTAAATCCGCATCACTGAACTGACCGTTAAGGCTGGCACAGTCAGCCAAGTAATGCAGTTGGTTATCCTCTTGTACCAGGCGTGCACCAAAACACGGTGAGAAATCGCGTCTGAGTCCCCACCACGGTTCAGCAGTATCCTGAGCTGCAGTCATGTTTTTACTCAGCATTTTTACATTCCTTAAAAAGGTTAATCCAGAATCATGCTACGCAGGCTGACTAAGGCCCGTTGCAGTCCTGACGACGTTCAGCAAAGACAGCCAGTACACCGCTGATATCTTTCACCTCGCAACCGGCATAGTGGCAGATGCTGCCGGACCATGTGTATTTGCCTGTACAGAAACGAAATAACCGGGACTCAGGATGCTGGCGGTATATCACCATTGCCTGACATTTACTGATAATTTTCATTAATACACCTCCCTTATAACCAGCCCCGTTCAGCACACGAGACGATATCGGCGCGGAATACCGCCGTGCGGCGGTGCTGGAAGTGGATGCCGCGACCGGGGCGAGCCGCATTTTCGCCAGCTGCCTGCGTAACCCGACTTGGTTGCAGTGGGAATCCGAAAGCGGCGCGCTGTGGGCTATCGTCAACGAACATGACGAGATTGGTTCCGATCTGGTGCCCGACTACATAACCTCGGTGCAGGATAAAGGCTTCTACGGCTGGCCTTACAGCTATTTTGGTCAGCATGTGGATGAGCGCGTCCAGCCGCCTCGCCCGAATCTGGTGAAGCAGGCAATTAAGCCTGACGATGCGCTCAGCTCTCACGTCGCCCCGCTCGGCCTGCTCTTCTACACCGGCGAGAATATGCCGCAATACCGCGGCGGCGCGTTCGTCAGCGAGCACGGCAGCTGGAACCGCAAGCCACTCAACGGTTACCAGGTGGTGTGGGTGAAGTTTGAAAACGGCAAACCGGTCGGGCAGCCGCAGCCGGTGGTGAGCGGTTTTCTTACCGACGATGAGAAGCAGGTGCGTGGCCTTCCTGTTGGCCTGGCGATGGATAAGCAGGGCGGCGTCCTGATTGCCGACGATGCGGGCAACACCATCTGGCGGGTCAGCGCGCGCTAACCTTGTGGCTGCCTGCCGCCTCGCTTATAACATAGCCTCAACATTTTTAAGGAGAGGCAAATGGAGAGCAGGTTGCAGGCAGCAATTGCGCTGCGAAAAGCGGGCGAGCATGAGCAGAGCCGCGGGGCGTTAAAGGCCCTTGCCGATGAACCGGCGCTGCGCGCGCAGGCGCTGCTCAATATCGCCTGGTCGTTTGATAACCAGGGCCATGAGCGGGATGCCGAAGGGTATTACCTGGCGGCGATTGAGGCTGGCCTTAGCGATGAAGATGAGTTTGAAGCGCGCTTTGGCCTCGCCTCAACCTGGCGCTGCCACGGGAAATACCCGCAGGCGAAAGCGCAGTTTGCGGAGATTATCGCCCGCTGGCCGCAGGCAACCGAAGTGCCGCCCTTCTATGCGCTCTGCCTGCATAATCTCGGCGAGCACGACGCCGCGCTTGCCGTGCTGCTGGCGCCCATTGTGCAAAACCCTGATGCCCGCACGGCACCCTAACGCTGAGGTGTTGCGCCACTACGCTCAGAATCCGCATCATCGCTGGTAACAAGTGCATGCTGGCAGCCTCTGGCTGTAAAAGAGGGGCGTGCGAACAGAAACCTGCCAGATTTGCAGACTTTCCACTTAAGGCAGCTATGTGTATATTACGCGCACTCTTATTTTTTCTGTTTCCGTTGCTTTCGTGGCAAGAGATCGTCTTATGCTTTATACCTATACCGCTTATATCCTTGAATATTTAATCTATTTCGGCATTCTCGTCGCGACGGTTACGGCTGTATCTTCTCTTATCGGGATTACGCCCCCCGAGCAAAAATACCTCGCCCTCGACGGCCTGCGCGGTGTCTGCGCGGCGCTGGTGGCGATATTTCATCTCTTCTGGCGAAATGGCGGCGCAGCAGACGATTATTGGTCGCTCGACTATATCTCCTTCAGCCAGATTAAAAGCGCGATTTTTATCACCGGGCAACTCCCCGTTGGTATTTTCTTTATGCTTTCCGGGTTTCTTTTTTTTAAGAAAGCCCTCGCCCCCAGCTTTAATTATCGCGGATTCGCGCTGTCACGACTGGCAAGGATCTACCCGCCTGTGATCGCCACACTGGCGCTTATCTATGCCGCGACGTTTATCATGCATCCAGGTAGCCATACCCCGCCGGGTGAGTGGTTTATCTCTTCGCTGCCCTTCCTTTTTGAGCCGCCTGCCGCCGTCATCAATGGCACCACGCTGCAAATCGCTACCTCGGGCATCTTCTGGACGCTGGTGTGGGAGCTTCGCTTGTACCTTGCGATCCCTTTCTTATACCTGCTCATGCGCCACATTAAGCACGCGGCGCTCTTTGTCATTTTTTTAATGGTGCTGGTAATGGGCGGAAAGTATCTGCTTGGCAGTGACGAACGGCTGGCGTATGTGATGTATTTTCTGGTGGGCTTTTTGGTTGCCACCATCAAGATGGATAAACGCCCGTCGGATCTGATTTGTCTGGCGCTGCTTATTGCCGCAATCGCCTTTACCCGCCATGCCTATAATCCGACTACCGCGCTTTACATGCTGGTGGTCTTCTATACCGTGAAATGCGGATGCGACTATTTTGGCCTGCTGACCTCCCTTCCGCTACGTATGCTGGGCACCTGTAGCTTTTCGCTCTATCTGGTGCATGGCATTACGCAAACTGTCGCGAAGCACTATCTCTACAGCGCCGGGCACTATCTCTGGCAGGTTTGCGCATTGGTGGCGGCAGGCGTGATTGCACCTGTGATGTATAAATGGGTTGAGAGCAAGTGCATGTGGAAATCTGCACCTGCTCCGCAACAGCATCTCTCAAACTAAACCGTCGATAATCACCTGTTTCATCCCCTGCGAGCAGGGCTCGACCCGCCCGCGCACGCCGTACACCTTCGCCAGCGTGTCTGGGGTGATCACCTCCCCCGGATCGCCGTCGGCTACCAGCTGACCCTTCTTCAGGATCAGCACATGGTCGCCGTGGCGCAGCGCGATATTGATATCGTGCACCACCACCACGGTGACGATATTGCGGCGCTGGGTTTCGCGCTTCACCAGATCCATCACGTGAAACTGATAATTAAGATCCAGCGCACTGTGCCACGATAATCGACTCCAGCACGTTCAGATGTACGCCTGCCGGCAGTGACTGCGGCAGGTAAACCACCTGTTCGGCGCGTCTGGCGAAGGGCTGCGTCAGCAGATCCTAGCCATCAAGGCGCAGTTCACCCTGGGCTCTGTTCAGCCCGGCCATGGCGCGCAGCAGCGTCGATTTGCCGCTGCCGTTCGGCCCGAGCAGGATCGTCACTTTGCCGCGCGGCAGATGGTCAATCGCCAAATCCTGAATAATCGGCTGTTTGTGGTAGCCTGCGCTGAAGCCGCACAGGGATAAACCGGACTGCGGGCTCATACACTCCCCCGGTGGCGCACAATAATGGTGATAAAGAACGGCACGCCGACCAGCGAGGTGACGATGCCGATCGGGATGATGACGCCATCAATCAGGTTTTTAGAGACAATCGACGCCAGTGACAGCATCAGCGCGCCGATCAGCGCACTGCCCGGAAGATAGAAACGGTGATCCTCGCCAAACAGCATGCGGGCAATGTGCGGTGCCACAAGGCCGATAAAGCCAATCGGCCCGACGAATGCCACGGACAGCGCCGACAAAATACTGATGCGCAGCAGCGTTGTCAGCCGCAGGCGGCGCACATTGATGCCAAAACTGATGGCGCGATCTTCGCCTAAACGCAGGGAAGTGAGCTTCCAGGAGCTGAGCATCGACAGCGGCATAATCACCGCCAGCGCCAGCAGCAGAATGCCGAGCTTCTCCCACGATGCGCGGGCAATGCTGCCCATCGTCCAGAAGACCAGCCCCTGCAAGGTGTCCTCATTGGCGATAAATTGCAGCATCGACACCAGTGCGTTAAAGGTGAAGACCAGCGCAATACCAAACAGCACCACGCCGGAGGTCGCCACCTGCGTCCAGCGGGTGATGCCATCGAGCAGCAGCGCCGCCAGCAGCGCGAAGATAAAGGCGTTAGCCGAGATAAACCACTGTGCGGGGATGCCGGGAATACCGATGCCAAGCACGATCGCCAGCGCCGCGCCAAAGGCCGCCGCAGACGAAACACCGAGGATAAACGGGCTGGCGAGCGGGTTATTGAGGATGGTCTGCATCTCAGCCCCCGCCAGCCCCAGCGTTAAGCCGACGACAATCGCCATCAGCGCGCAGGGCATGCGGATACCGCGATCCCCCGTTGGCCGAAGTCACCTCGAACTGTGACTGGCGCATCGCCGACCTGATTTCCGCCGAGCATCCGGTGTCGCTCTATCTGGTGGTGATGCCGTCCGACATTAGCCGTAGCCGCTGTCCGGCTCATCCTGAACCATATCGGCGGCGCTTAACGGAATCGTTCGACGGCATCGCACGCCGCCACAAGCTTCTGCTGATGCCGATGAATTTCCGGCGCTGGACCGCCTGGACTTCTTCGAGTCCTCGCTGGCCTTCATGGGCGGGAATGGTGATGCGTGGTTCGCATCGAGCGCACCGATGGCATTTCGGGCGTCACGCGGAGGAACTGACCATGAGTCAGGACGACACTCCCGACCACGCCGCGCCGGGCTTCGCCACCAATATGGCCTTCGACCCGATGGCCGCCAGTCCGGCCTCAACGGCGGCCCTGCCGGCTTCACCGTACAAGGTCATGGCCGGAATGGTGATCGCAGGCGCCCTGGTGACGGGCATCAAGTCAGACTTGCCGGGCGACGTGATCACCACAGTGATGGAGTCGGTCTATGACACGACTACCGGGCGCCTCCTACTGATCCGCATCCTGGGCAAATAACAGCCAAGTCAGCTAAGGGCAGAGCCGGGTGCAGATGGTGTGGAATCGGATCATCCTGCCCGATACGTCATCGCTCACGCTCGACAACCTGGACAGCACCGACCCGGCCGGTTATGCCGGGCTGGAAGACGATGTGGACTGGCATTGGGATCGCGTCTTTGCCGGCGGCTTACCAAGCTGCCGGGCATCGGTGCTGAACTGGCCACGCCAGAAAACCGGCAGAACGGCGATAGCATCATCATCGTCGGGCGTGACAGCGCGCAGGATAGCATCAATCAGGTCGGCCAGGGATGACCCGCCGAAATCCCAACTCCAGCTCACGCTGACCAGCCGGCCCGGCTTGCCGGTGCGGATCATCGTGGCGCGCGATTTGATATTGCGTGCCTACCAGCCGCTCTTTTTCAACGGAGGGACTTCACGATGAGCACGACCAAGAAATTGCGGCTTGGTCCTCTGCCTCTCGATGAAGCCATCAAACTGACTTTCTCGTGTCCGGCTAGCCTGAAAGCCGACCTCGACCGCTACGCAGCGCGCTCAAGTGTAGGCGAGACAGTCGATGCCGTAATGCTAATTCCGCACATGCTGGGAGCGTTCATCGTTGGCGACCGGGGATTCAGGAAAAGAAGTGTGGGCAAGATCGCGGTCCCGAAGCCTGGTTGACAATAGCAGACGTATCCACCATACGACCATAATGAAAGCGCAGCCATAGGGCTGCGCTTTCGCTTGGAGAGGTGGTTTGTGACAGGCCAGGGTTATGATGGCCGACCTTGCCCACTGTCCCGCCCTTGAACTTACCGCCGCGAAGCGCCTATGCGCACCTAACTCGAGAAGAGGCAAGAACATGCAACGACAGAAATATATCGTAACCTGTTGTTATATAACATTTTTATCACCGTTTCGTGTCTACATCAAACACTTGACTGCAGACATTTTTCATCACAATCTATCGCTGAACGAACACAAAGTTACGTCTGAGCGGATAATAAGAGCTGTTGTGTGTACCAGTGTTTGTCCCGCCCGAACGCTATCTGAAGACCCGAAGGGCGGGAATTTTCGCAGGCTGTTTTGACCAGTTAGTGCCCGCTACGCATCAGGCGCAAATAATCGGTGATAAGCTCTCATGTGGCTGTCAGCCAGAATACGGGTGGTATAGCAGGAAATCCGGGCTGTATATGGAAAGTCGGAACCCGTCTTAAGGAAGAAAATGCCCCTTTTGGCGCCCCCTTTGTAACAGACGGGACAGAAGAAACATGACATCGATCCCATGTTACCTGGTATACCGCGACTCGTCAAAAAACAGTGGAGAAGAACGACTCGCTATCAATAGTCTGACTGTTATTAGCCGTGAGAAAAGCTCCTACAACGGCTCCGGCGATAATTAATGGTTCGTAGGCTGTACCCAGTGCGTACAAAACAATAATGATAACAGCACCCCCTCCCAGAAGCATAATCTTCCCCCTGAGAAAATGACCTCATTTTCTGCCCGGGAACATATAAAGAGTATACGCCCACAGTATTCACCAATTTTACAGATGTCAGTATGTTAGTGTTAACGTTTGCGCAGTTCTGCCTGCACCCGGGCAGTCGTCTGCTGAAAAATTCGGGGGCCAGTTTCCAGATAAAGAAACTGCAGACGAACAAGTTGTGGCGGAAAGCTGACCGGACTGGTCAGCAGCCAGTCGCGGAGGGCATTAAGGGAACGGGCATAAACATCCAAGTCATGGGTAGATTCTGATTCACAGCCGGACGTGCGCAGTGCCTCCCGAAACCGATGATATTGGTCTTCCAGGAAAGCTAAGGCTTCCAGCGCTTCGGTAACAACGTTGCTGCCATTCTGAACGGCAAGTGCGCGGCGTATGGCGAGGAATGCATAGGTGAATTTTTCCGGCTCCCGGAGCACATCAGGCAGAAACAATTCATGTTCTCTGTGCAATGTGTCTGACGGCACACCCTGTGAGAGTCCAAAATCCACACGCACGACAGCCTGCGGGATTAGGGCATCATCAGCGGTAGAAAAAATCCGACTGACCAAAGCCTGTTTCACCTGCACGTCATCTTGCGGCAGGGAACCTTCCAGGATGGCAAACAAGTCAGCCCCGCTATTCCAGGCCAACCTCATCTCTTCCATGTCAAAAATTATTTCGCAGGGTTCAGCCCACGATGGGCAGGTTTTTTCAAAAAAATAGAGGTAGTCTTCTCCGGTGACCATCCCCAAATCAAATAGCCCACCTGCTCGCCTGGAAAGGGCATAACATAGCCTGTTCATGATATTTTCTGTCCCCACGTCGTTGCCGGAACAGTTTGTGTACCAGCAGTAAAGTATTTATCAGGCTTGAGCGGCACTGACAGTGAAGATGGAAGAGAGGCTGTGGCAAGGGAAACGTTATTATACATTTCTGCCAGACGCCCTTCAGTGTATGGTACTTATCGACCCGCTGTCAGAATACTTTAGCAGTTTTAGTCAGTGTGCTTTCGGGGGCCGGCTCGGCAGGTATTACAGGAGAAGATTATAAGATTTCCCGCCGTTGTGAGTGCTGAGTATGTCTATGGTCGTACACATCAGTTGTTATTCGATGTGTGTTGTTTCGCTTTCAGACGTAGCTTTTTCAAATACAGAGCAAATGTCTCTCTCGGATATGGTGTTATTCTCTGGATAAATATCACTTAAACGGTCGCAGGCACCGCATCCGGCCAAACCAAACGAAGCGTCGGTCTTCGCCATTCTGTCAAGTAAATCAGCAAGTAATGCTTTCTTGAGTTTCCCGTAATGTGCAGATCACAACAATTTTTCAGTCATTATTACAAAGTCATTGCTAGCTAATGTAACAACCAATTTATACGAAGGGTTAAATGTAATGAAGGCAGAATGAATAAGAAATGTACTTGTGTCTACCAACGAATTTTTCTCTTACTTTTTATTTATTTGTTACGCATCGACGTTGTTAAGCATCCCATCCTCAAAATCTGCCCAACTCGTTCATCATATACCGCTCTAAGCAAGTTCAGGCTGGCACCAGTGCGGTCAGAGGCTGAATAAGGCCGAGCTTTTGCTATTGCCATTCACGCAACTGACTTTATCCGCTCCGCTATGTAACGCGCCAGCCAGATAGTATTTTTTATTCTGTCCCGGTGTCACCACGCGTTTTTGCTGTCAATGTGACGCCAGTTCGCACCGGTTTCAGGCTTAAGGCGATATCCACTTCATCTTCACAAAATACCGGATGTTCCGTGCTGCATTCGCCCGGTACTTGTCAATTGCCGCCATTGTTTCATCTTTATACGGGTCACGGATACGCAGAGCTGGTGCAGCCCTGCACCACACAAACCCGGCTGACGACAACCCGCGGCGAATGGTTCCCACATGTAACTGACACCCTATTATCTCATTTATTTTTACTGCCAGCAGTTCTGTACTCCAGTGTGGACATTGGTAGTCAGAATCGCCGGGAGCGGTTTTATTAGCTTACGTAACAATCGGCCAGCGGCGGGAACACCCGGCGGGTAATGGCTTTCCTTCAACACCCGACAGCGTAAGTCAGTTAATCAGCGCCCAACGGGTGACTGGCGCGGCAGAGCGCTAGCAACGTCGCCCCGGTGCAGCATTGGCATAGTGGTCAGCATGCGGAGGCATGTTAGGTGGGGTCAGCCCGCACCGGGAGTTCATTATCTGCCCCGCCCGGACCGGAAGGAATTACCCGCATTCCTTTCCTGCTGCCTTTCCGTATGCACACGGACATCGGTGTGAGCCCTCCGACCTGATGTGGTATTATCTCCCACTGTTGTATTCAACTCTCTGAGGATTTCCATGACTGAACATCCCGGAAATATTTCCCCCTCCGCCCGTATGGCCTGGTGCGCCCTGGTAGCCCTGGCAATGGCCCGCCGCGACGGCATTGTCAGTCTTCCGGGCAGTGAGGCTCTGTTCTTGCAGCGCTGGCTTGTCACCGCGCAGAAACAGAAACGTTTCCCGAAAAGCACTGCGGATGATCTTGCCGCCCTGCTGGAATATGCCCGTACTCCCGGGACGTCCGCCCGCCTGCTGGCGCAACTGGAGCGTCTGTGGCTGACTGGCAACCGCTCCCCCCGGGGCGAAACCGGCCTGCACCGTTTCACTCGCGTCACGGAAATCCTGAAGGCAGCCGGATGGGACAACGCCGTGGTGAGTCCCCGCGACCTGAAAAGCGGCGCGGCGGATGACTATCGCTGCGCCAGCGGGTTTTACGTCACCCGGACGGCTCTGTCCACCGGATTTAACCAGGCCGGGGCGCTGGTGCATCCGGTGAATATCCGCGTGCGTGGGGAGGCAGAAGTGTTCATGCGCACGCTGGCACAACAGAGTCTGTCCGCCACCGCCTCATCACTCCCTGACGGACAGACCCGGGTGACCCTGATACCCCGAGCACAATAACCCTGGTATACGGAACAACAGAGACGGGCAGGATGGTGAAAAACAGGCTATAACATAAGAGGTTACTGAATCCCGTCGTCAGTGTCCCCGCAAGATCCAAGCTCACGCCGCGTGGTGCAGTGGAACCCGGTAACCGCGAAAGAATCATCGGAAACGGTGAGCCTGATATAACAGATAAAAAGGAATGACCATGAAAAAAATGCTTTTCGTCGTGCCTGCCACCGTAATGGCGCTCTCTGCCCTGATCGGCTGCACGCGGACCAGCTATGCCATTCACACGAATGACGGCAGAACGATAGTGAGTGACGGCCGGCCGTCTGAATCGGAGACCGGTCTGTTGAAGTATAGGGATGCGAGCGGGACGGAGCGTCAGCTGAATAAAGCCGATGTGAAGGACGTGGCAGAGATACCCCGCTAACTCGTGATAACGTGATACCCCGGCCCGGTGAACCGGCCCTGCTTTCCGGTATCCGGACCGTCCATAAACGGGGTCCGTCCCGTCAGACGGAGCGGATCTGTTTCTTCCTCCTGCCAGGAGACTCTTATGCGCTACACCCTGTTGTCCTTAGTTTTGATGTCGTTATTCTGCCCCGCCGTGGCCACGAATGCAGAGATGTCCGGTACCACTGAAAGCGATTATCTTCAGCACCGAGCGACTGAGTTAAATAAACGCATTGATACGGCACTCAGTAAGCACCGGCTCTCCGGCGATAAGGCGGCAGAACTGCATCTTTCTGTCGGTCAGGTTCAGACCCTCGCCGGTCATCTGCAGATACGCAACGGCAGGATTGAACGCCCGGATGCGGACAGAATGAACCAGCAACTGACGGATGTGGAAAGGGCGCTGACCCGTCAGCCTTGACCAGCAACCTGCTCCGGCACGACGTTCCGGAGCACAACTGTGGAATATGCATCATGCATACCTGTACCCGGCCGGTGCTGATCACCGGCAGACTGATGCTCGGTCCCTTGACTCCGGGCGCTGCACCGGCCATGCAGCGTCTCGCCAGTGCCCCCCGCGTGGCGGGCGGTCAGCTTCACCTCCCCGTTTATCTGCCGGCAGAGTGCGGATGGATTTCCCGTGCGCTTCGGAAGGTCCGGGCCGTCACGCTGAAAAATACGGCAGCGTTTGCAGATGTAATCATCGTGTCCCTGCCCCAGCAGGCACCGCCAGGGCTGGGGAACTGGCTGGAAGTGAAATTCAGGGCTGCGGCTACTGCACGGAGGCGGTGCGGGCGCCGCTATACCAACTTTTTTGCTTGCCCACCGCCTGTTGTCAGGAGGACAACGTGGCCGCCCGGGTCATGCAACGGTGCGGCATACGCCGGGTTTCCTGCGTGACCTTTCGCTCCCCGCCGGGGACAGGCCGGCGGAGATGGCGTAATTGTCTCCGGCGGGAGAATGCTCACGAGTGTCTACGTCCCCACAGGCATCTCTGCGGAGAGCCGGTATGAACGGGCGTATGCATAAACAGGTGAGCTGGGGGAGGGCCAGTTGCGCCTGCGGTCAGGAGGTGCTATTCCCGCTGGCTGCGCTTTTCCGGACAATGGCTCAATTGCTGGTGCCGGTAATAGGAGTCTGAGGTGAGTAGACCCGCCGGTTACCCGGATGCGCTCACCCTCAGAACCGGACTTGCGGAACCACCGCATCCGGCTCCCGACAGATCAGTGTCCCCACACATATTCAGCGGGAAGGGAACATTGACTGCGTTCTCCATCGCGATGGGTATCCCAGCATTTTGAGGATCAGATCCAGCTTTTCCATGTCGTTGGGTGTCGGCCACCTTTACGGTTGAACCACCTGTAGATGATCCGCCTGCTCTGATAAATAAACTGCCCCACGCGTCTTTTGTTATCTGAGATACCGTGGTAGTTAATACATCCACGCACTACCCGGATAGCCGTATTCAGGGTCTGCCTTCTGTTAGCGTTGGGGTTCTTCCACAGGAAGTCCCTCAGGCCTTTCAGCCTGGCCGCGAAGCGGTCCTCCGGCTGGTAAACTTAAGCCGCCAGTACCCTCTGCGCGTTCTTCCCCAGTAGCAGGCAAGCCCCAGAAAATTGAACGTTTGCAGACGTTCTCCTCTCTGATTTGCCCTCATCGCCGCCACGTGACCCGCAGCAAGGCGCTGCGATTTGTCTTCGTGAAGTCCGGGGCCAGACCGGTCCAGTCTTTTCGGCAGCGCGCTGTGGAAGCGTTTCGCCTCATGCCGGTACTCGAAGGTAAATACCATATCGTCTGCATATCTGACCATGTCTGCCTTTCCTCTGATATGCGAACGGCTGATTTCAGCAAACCATTCATCTGTCACATGGTGAAGGTAGATACTGGCAAGTATCGGGGACGATATGGAACCCTGAGAGCAGCCGATATCATTGCTGTGTGATTGGCCCTCTTCCAGGACTGGTGCGGTTATCCGCACTTCAATCAGTCTGAGAAAACGGCGATCTGATATTTTCTTCCGGAGTAACCCCAGCAGCGTACCGTGCGGTATCCGGTTGAAGTATTTCCGGATGTCGATCTCCACAACTGCGCCGTTCCAGTTGCGAAACGTCGGCTGTTGCAGGGCCTGTAATGCCATATGACAGTTTAAACCCGATCTGAATCTGTAAGAACAGGGCAGAAACACTGGCTCGTATATTCTGCTGAGGATGGTGCTGACAGCAGGCTGTACCACCCTGTATTCCACACAGGATATGGCAAGCGGCCTGCTGCTACCGTCTTCCTTTGGGATTTCTGTGATTCTGTCCGGGCCGGGGCAATACGTGCCCCGGCGTAAGCGCTGGAGTAAACCGCTGATATTCTCATCCGGTTGTTCACCCCGGTTAGCTTTTGTCACACGGTCAATGCCGGCAGCCTTATTCCCATCCAGATGTCGGAATTGTTACTTCAGCATGTCCTGGTCGATGAGGTGTCCAGGATTGCTGAACACGATCGACCTGTCACAGGCTGATTTTTCACTTATGCGCTCACGTTTCGTTAACCATAATTGTCCGTCGTCGCTGAGTACGGTCATTGTTTCTCTCTTACGCTCGATCTGTCTGCCAGCCCTTCGCTCCACGGTCATTACTCGTTTCATCACTACTATGGCTGACTCCGACTTCCGGAAATTCGTCTTTGCGGCCTTGTGTTTGGCACTTGTGCCGCAGATACCCTGTTTCTGCAGGAAATTTCCGGATCTCCTGTGTTCCGTCACTTATCTCTGTAAACTCGCTGACGACTGTGCCCCGGTGGTTGACTCCCTTTGGCATATCGCCCGTGTGGCCTCCGGGAGTCTGTTGCCTGCCAGTTGAGCAACCTGTCGGCTTCCACAATCTGTTCAATTTCGGGGGTATCACGTTCACTATTTGGTTCCGGCCCGGATACTTCGCTGTCCACGCTTCACCGTCCTGGTTACCCGGGAAAGCGCAGGACTCGCTATCCGGTGGCGCTGGCTGCGCCTTCCGGAGCAGGATCCTCACCTGCAAGATAGTGCAGCTTGTCACAGCGCACTGCTCAGTGAAACGAAACTCACGTTAAGCAATGTGTTCTTCCTCTGACGCCTCTTTTAATGGTCGCAGATGTCCTTTGGTCACCAATTCTGCCAGTATGAAGGAATAATGGCCGAGCAACGATATGCCCGTGGCACAGCAATATCCTCATCATTCAGCTTTTCGTCCTGACTCCGAAGATGAGCAAAAGCTGCCTGTATATAAATCGTGTTCCACTCCGGGAATGGAGTATTTTTGACAAGATTTTTTACCCAGATCGATATCAATGAGCGCAATATTTTCCATGATGGTTCTCCATTTTAAGCCCGTTCACAGCATACAGCTGTGAGGGAGGGAGTGACCATCTCATTAAATATCCTACGTTACCCCGGAGATTTCTCATGAATGACCATCATACCCGCCCCATGCCATCTGAGCACAATGCTTTGTTCACCACGCCGATCTCGCTCATGCTCGATGCTCGCCTCACGCCGCAGGGACAGCGTGCGGGATATGAAACGGCCTTATCGTCGTGCTCCGGCTGACCGGCTGGATCAGTCTGGTAGGACAACATCGTGTCCCCTATCCGGGCAATATCTTCGCTGGTCGGCAGGTCATCATCGCCTTATCAAGCTCCCATCTGTTTCAGTTTGTACCTCGTGTCACATCACACCCCACGTCATCAGACGACGACGGCAAACGTCCCTGAGCCAGCAGACGTAAATAGCTTTCGATCCCCGCCATGCTGGGCGGTACGACCTGTGCCAATAGGGGCCGGGTCATCGGTTCACCGCGTTCTCAGCGGTCCAGCCGATCGGCCCAGTCCTGCATCATCACCCGTCGCTGCTCCACATAGTCCGCATGGTTGTACGCCGCACGGATTTTGTCCGGGTCCGCATGCGACAACTGCACTTCGATCCATTCTTTCGGATAGCCCAGTTCGTTGAGCACCGTGGAAATCGTGGCCCGGATGCCGTGCCCCGTCGACGATCGGCATACCCCATGCGATGCAACGCGCCGTTGAGGGTGTTTTCGCTGATGCGCAGCTTAAGATTGGAGGAATGGGGCAGCAGGTAGTGCTGGGCCGGACGGCGCGCCTGTGCCTGCAACAGAAACTGCACAATCGCCAGAGCCTGCCGTGACAACGGCACGACGTAGGGTGGGATGCTTTTGCCTTCGCGGCGCAGCTTCAGTTGCAACTACTTGACGATGACCGGTGGAATCATCCACAACCCGCGCTTCATATCAAACTGCTCAGAGACGGCCAGACGCAGTTCTCCGGTGCGTACGCCCGCCAACAGCAACAGGCGCAGGCCCAGCCGGGTCGTTTCATCGCCGTTATAGTTACCCAGCTTTGTCAGGAAAGCGGGGAGTTCTTCCATGCGCAGGAAGGGATTATGCGAGACCGGTGGCTTGGGCGCAGCCACTATATCCAGATCGCTGGCCGGGTTGTAACACAGCCCTTTTTCAACCATGGCATAGCGGAACATCTGGTTCAGCCAGGTCGCACCTTCTCGGCGGTCGTGAACGCCCCGCTCAATGCGGCGCAGCACGTCCAGCAGGTGGGGATTGTCGATATCGAAGATGGGCAATGTGCCCAGCCAGCGCAGCACGTCCCTGACGAAAAAGCGGTCAATTTGTGACAGCGTGCTTTGGCAACCCGATTTCAGGCCCAGCGCCTTGAAGTCGCGCCACGCACTGAAGACCGTTTCAAAGGTGTTCAACGGGGCCGCCAGTGCCGCGGCTTTGCATTGCAGCCGGTAAACACGCGGATCGATGCCCCGCGCTATTTGCGCACGCAGATCGTCGCGGTGTTCTCGTGCTTCCTTAAGGGACAATTCCGGATAGTTGCCAATTGCAACACGCTGCGGCCTGCCCGCCCATGTGAAGCGGAAATGCCACTTTCTGGCACCCCGGGCGGTGATGAACAACACCAACCCGTCTGCATCATTGAGCGTGTAGTCTTTGTCGGTGGTCCTGGTCTGCCGGACGACTGCATCTGTTAACGCCATACGCACACCTCTTTCCAGTTAAAGAGGGTGTACTGCGCTCAGGGTTGGCGACTCATCTGACAATCCGCACCGGCAACCACCCCGATTTCACGTACTGATTCGTGTACTGAGCGGGCGTGGTTGACAGCGGATATCAGCAGCTTTCTCTGAACATTTAACAGGGATAAAACCATTTTTAATCAGGTAGATACAGGCGTTAAAAAACATCTATAGACAAGGAATTGGAGCGGGAAACGAGACTACTGTTTCTCGCGCATCTTACTGATTCAACAGAGTTTTTTAGAACACCCCTCTGTTTGACGGACTGCATTGTGTACTGACTAAACGAACTTGGCAAGGTTTTTTCAGCAAGTCGGTGCCGATCGCCGGTTTTTCCCTCAGGCGCATGCATTTTGCACACAAGGCAACCGCGTCAGACACCATGAGGCACCCTTCGGTCCGGTGATGAAGACCGGGCGGTCAACATCGGGATCAACACGGTTGTGATGCAGACCGCATTGTGGATGACGTGCGGCAGGGTGTGCGATGAGATGCAGGGAACCGGGCCGTTTCGGCCCCTACCCCGGAGATCTCTCATGAACAACCATCACATCCGCCTCACGCCGCTGGAACGTAACGGCTGGCAGGTCCTGCGCATGCTGCGCACGACTGAAGGCATCAGTCCGCTGGTGAACCTGGGACAGTTGCGCCGCTATCTCACTTCAACACCGCTGGGACAGCGTGCGGGTATGAAACGGCTTGGCGCGTTATCGTCGTGCTCCGGCTGACCGGCTGGATCAGTCTGGTGGGACAACATCGTGATCCCCTGACCGGCCATGTGCTCAGCGAGCTGTATCAGGTGCATGACACCGCGATGGATTTTCGTAAGGCCTGTGCCCTTGACGCGAGCCTTCCGGCGCTTCTCCAGGCCTCCATCAACCACGAAAACAATCTGGTTGTCGGGTCGCCTCCATATCCAGGCCACCCTTGCCGGGGCCCCTGCGACGGTGGCCAGCGCACCTGAACCGCGCCATGATGACAATGACCTGCCCCCGCCGGCATCACCCTCGCCGGCAAGTCCGTCGGCAACACAGGCGACACCCTCCGATCCGTCCACCAGCAACACGACTGTTCCGCCGCAGACCGCAAATGCACATCCGACGCCGATCGGGCAAGCCCCTACGTATAAGACGTATAAGACGTATAAGACGTATAAGTATAAACAAGAACGTACGTACCGCGCGTGCGCGAAGGCGGAGGATGCCCCGCCACCGGATTCAATGGTATTGCCGCCCTGCCTGATCCACGTCAAGGCAGATCAGCAACACGACGTGCTGACTGCCCTGGGGCGGCTGCCACCCGAGCATCGCCAGGACGTGCTGGATGAGCGACAGGCCCGCAGCCAGGGCGGCACGGTCCGCAACGTCGTCGCGTACTTCTTTGGCCTGGTGAAGCGCGTCTTCGCAGGTGAATTTCGCTTGTGGGCGGGCCGTAAGACCTTCCCTCCTGGGCCGCAGCCTGACGCGAAGCTGCCAGCACGTGGCGCCCATACTGGCGTGCCCCCAACGCCCCTGATGCAACCTGCCTCACGGGAAACGGCCCTGGCGCATATCGCCAACATCCGCACCATGCTGCGTGCTCCGGTGAGCGCAGGAGACATTGCCGCCAGAGTGATGACGGGCAGGAGATGGCTACCTGATCCAGCCTGATCCGATGCCAGGCCTCTCAGCCTGCGCACATCCGGAATACGGTCCGAAGAAATAGTGCCCGGCTCTTTTTTTCTGATGGAAGCCACAGGTCAAGAAAAACGTGACCTGACACGCCGTCAGTAAGGCAATTTCGTGAGCAGTCTCAGAAGGTCAGGCAGAGGACAGAATAAGCATGACCGGGCGGGTCACCGAATCTTTGCGGGATTTTCTATACCGGACGCGCTGTTCTTTTGCGATCAGTCCGTTGCCATGCTCAATGCAACGAACCGATATAGATATAGTTCATTCGTGTACTACCACAGGCTACCGGACAGCCCGACCTATTTCGTATCGGGAGTCAATCCCGCAAAACCCATGCTAAGCCAGTCGTTCAAAACGCTGCAACATCCACGGAATAACGTCCTTGTTCTGAGAAATAGTCTCCGGAGGGAATCCGCCTAAAATACCGCAGGTCCCCTTGCCAGGATCGCCGAACAGATACTCTTTGGTGATCGGCCCGGTAAGCTGGCCACTCTCCCGATCAAGAGCAATCGTAGCTGCCGTAATGACCGTGATGTTATCAAGATGACCCGGCCATCCGAGAATGGCTTTGTCCCTTTCCGTTAAAAGGTGTTCCATGTCAATCTTCCTCGCAACGCCAATCTTATCGACAGGCGCAGCGCTTTGCACCGCATCCGGTGCCTCGCTCCTGGTTGGCGGTTGGGCAGACATAGCCTGCGGTCCGGAGTTCTGGAGCGATGCGTTTAACATCGACTGAAACGGTGGGAAAGCATTTTCCTTTTTCCTTTTTCCGCTACCCGGCTCCGTCACGAGAGCGCTATCGACCTCTGAAATTCTCATGTGTCAAATCCCCTGTGATAAACAGCTTAAAAGATGCCGTAGTTATAGCATAAAAAAAACCGCCCCCCATGAAAACATGGAAGACGGTTCTTATCGCGCAGTGTAATCAATGGTACATCACCCGACAGTCATAGGACGAAATGGAAGGCGGCTGGAAAAGTCCGCCTGTGATATTGCCGACTTTCATTTGCAGGGTAAGCAGGCAGTTGGCCGGAATATTCGCCCCACTGGCATTCACCGTAGTCGAGGCACTATTGGGGTCAAGCGGCGCGGTCCATGACAAAGCGCTATTTGGCTTGCTGATAAACAGGCGTAAGGTAATTTGAGCCTGCCAGGCAGCCCATCTGACGCGATCGTAAGTACACAAGATGGTGTCCACCATCCCTGTGGGGATCTGTCCGCTCAATGGCAACAATGTCGCGCCAGACACAAAAATGCCGCCCTGGCTGGGGGCAGGCCCCGGGCCGGCTCGATACCAGCTCGGTCCGGCTAGTTGAGCAAGGTGGTCTTCCGCCTCAGCGTGCTGTGTCAGTAATGCCAGAAGCGCAGGATCTTCTTTGCTCAGGTCCACTGGAGTAGGAGTGACAGTGCTCCCTTTTTTCAACAAATCGTCAGGTGGAAGAATCAATGTATTCATCGTTATTCTCCTTTGATCACGTTAAAAAAATCTAAAACCTGTTCGTGACCGTTGTGAACTGAAATCATTTCAGCAAACAGATTGGAAGACAGTGACAACGGGCTCACAGGCGACATCGTTTGTACACCCTTCCTGTTGAAGCCATATTGACCTATGACAGCTTTTGACGCTGCTGAGAACTTGGTCTTTGACATGTACTGGCACAGTCGCTGCGTGTCGGCACCTGCGGCCTACTTCATCCGATTGGCATTGCCCCATTGGGTCCACGGATAGCCATGTATCTGTGCACTGTAACAACACTGGCTTTGTATGCGAGCTACCCGTGCGATGTTGGTATGTTCTCCTCATGCCAACATCGCACGGGTAGCCGACAAGGCGCACGCCGCGTCAGTGCCGCAGGCAAGACCGGGCGCTTCTGCCACAACGCTTTTGGATTACGTGCGACCGGAGGCCACCGCATGGGCCGTCACTGCACGCCGCAGTGACGGCCCCGCGCTCACCCGCCACAATACGGGCAAACACCGGATCCTATTACGTGCGGCAGACATGATGATGGCTACCGTACACTGATGCCGAAGTCGCCGAGACCGATAGGCTTCATACATCGGCACCCCCACAGCGCGGTTCCTGCAAGCGCTGGCCCGCAAGGGCGGAACCACCCCAGGTATGCCAGGCTTCTGCTGCATACCGGCCCTACCCATGAGCGGAGCCACCTTCATCATCTTGCACTCACTCCTTTTCGCGCCCCCGGCGCACCTTTCATCACGGCCTTCCCCTGTGCGCAAGGCACTGGAGCGTTGCCGCATGCCTTATCCCACTCACTTTACAGGAGGACTCATCGACACTGAAAACTCGTTCATCTCGCACGACCTCCGTCTGGTCTTCCCCCAGGAAGCAGGACGGACGCCTCATTTGAGGCTCGGGTGTTTCCTGAACACCCTGCCCTTGCTCTCACGGGATCTCGCACTGCGAGTTGGCACTAACACTTATCAACGAATTTCAGGACGACACAGTAACGACGATTTTCCTGGAGGACAGACAATGGACGATCTGACTTACACCCTGCGACAACTATGCCAGCGCAACCGTGGCGGCGGTCACGCCACACAGGCGGATCGCATGCGTTCGCTTAGCCTGATCGCGCGGCAACTGCGCGAGGCCGGGTTCCGGCAGATGAAAGCGTCCTCACTCAAGGGTAAGCATGTCCAGGCCCTGCTGGAACGCTGGCAAGGCGAAGGCTTGTCGTCCGGCACCCTCAAGAATCGGCTCGCTCACTTGCGCTGGTGGGCCGGGAAGATCGGTAAGGCCGGCATCCTGCCGTCGGACAATACCCAACTCGGCATCGCCGAGCGCCGCTACGTGACCAATATCAGTAAGGCGCGCGAACTTGGCCCCGGTCTTGAACACATCAACGATGCCTACGTGCGCATCAGCCTCCAGCTCCAGGCCGCCTTCGGATTGCGGCGGGAAGAAGCGATCAAGTTCCGGCCCCGCTATGCGGATCGCGGCGACCATATCGTTTTAAAAGCATCCTGGACGAAAGGCGGACGTGAGCGGACGGTACCTATCACGACGCCGGAGCAACGAGAGGTGCTTCAGGCGGCGCACCGGCGGGCAGGTGCCGGGGCATTGATCCCGCCACACAAGACCTATATCCAGCAGCGGCACGCCTACGATGGACAATGCAAAGCGGCAGGGCTGAGCCAAATGCACGGCCTTCGTCATCAGTATGCACAAAGCCGGTATGAAGCTCTCACTGGCTGAAAAGCTCCAGCTGCGGGAGGGCCTTCTACACGAACCTTCACTTCGGCGCAGCGGGTACGAAATACCAACGCACGCCAAAATATTAGCCGGGAGCTGGGACACGAAAGACTACAAATCATTGCCGTTTACCTTGGAGGGTAGTACAGCCTACCACTGGGAATGCCGCAATCCAGAACCATGATCTCACCGCGCACAAGCCTGACCAGCGAAAAGATAAGGGGTTATTAAATCGAGCAAATGAGGGTTAAACAGCGAAATTTTGAGTAACTTAGAATGAAAACGCTCATACCGATTCAGGAATTGCATTTTTGGAATGGCATGATTTTGTTTCGATGAAGCAAGGCACGTTCCTGAGAAAGCTGAGACAAAACGTCTGTTTTTAGGGACGTTTTGCCTAACGCAATCGATGGATATCAGATTAACGTCAGAGAGAAATCAGATACCCCAATCGGAGGTGAGTATGAAAAGCTTTACATCCATACCTCATATTGATTTGCTACCGATGTATGAACACGGCGATACTGGGGAGCGAAAAGTCGCCAACGAGATTCGCCGCATATATTCAACTGTTGGCTTCGCCTGTCTTGTCAATCACCAGACCGATCCCGAGTTGGTTGGGAATGCGTTTGAAGCGGCCCGCGCCTTTCATACCTTGCCATTAGCGGAGAAACTGAAGATCCGGCAAAATAAGTTCTTTCGCGGATACATGCTTCAGAATACATCGCAGTTCGAGCTAACGACCCTCGGTAAAGCCAGCAGACCCAATCAAAGCGAGGCATTTATCATTGCAAATGAAGTGCCTGCGGATCATCCGGACTACATAGCAGGACAGTACCTGGCGGGCCCGAATCAGTGGCCAGAGGGAATGACTCAGTTCAGGTTATCTGTACTGGCTTATTACGAAGCAATGAGATCACTGTCGGCAAAGCTGGCACAGATGTTTTCTCTTGCATTTGGCATGCCACGCAATGCGCTGGATGACATTTTCACTAATCCCACAATATTTATGCGGCTCCAGTATTATCCTGAACAGTCAACCGTAGACCAGGACGAGCAGTATGGTATTGCTCCTCACACCGATTATGGTTTTTTGACTTTACTTGCACAGGATGAGACAGGCGGGCTCCAGTTGAAGAATACCGATAACGAGTGGATTGATGCACCACCGGAACCCGGAACATTCATACTGAATAGCGGCGATATGGTGAAGTGGCTGACCAATGGCCATTTCATATCGACACCTCATCGGGTTATCAACCGTTCGGGAAAAAAACGTTTTTCAATCCCATTTTTCTACGAGCCAGATTGCATGCACGGCTTTCGCCGCTGCCACCTTTTTACAAGGACGAAGACGCCAACTCTGTTCCGGGCATTGAATATGCCGAACATCTGATGGCGCGGATAAGATCAAATTATCAACTGGGTGCCTGACTTTTCATTAATAATGACTTGCAGGAAAAGCGCTATGGACGACATTTATTTTTATCAAAAAGCGTCCTTTGAATGCGGGATCAACCCCGACGCATTGCGTGGAAAAAGAACAGTTTTACTTATCAGCGTAGGTCAGGATTATCACGAGAGTGATAAGCTGGTTGCCACCATCACGCTGATTAACGCCAGCGATTTCGCAGAATGTACCATTGCTGTGGCGGATACGCTGCAGCAGCATAATAGGGAAGACCCGAAACCTGAACAAAACAGAATGCTTACTTATCAGCCTGGTGAGGACTGGTTGCAGCGGAATGACGCCAGAATCAAAGCGTTGCGTATACCTCATAACATCCTGAGATGGGATGAAGCCAGGTTTAATTCCTCCTGTTCCAGTTTTTATCTGGCAGTTAAAAGAGCATATCAGGAGGAAACTGATTACCGATCAGCCGTCGATGAAACAATTGCCAGGTTCACTGAGCGGGCGCTGAAACGCAACCCGGGATTAGTCATTTCCGAGCTAAAAACAAAATGCCTCAATTATCTTCTTGAGGAATGCCCGATCATCATGCCGATGTGGGCGTCCCGGGGCTACGAGTTCATCATATACCCACAGCCGGTAACATCGGCAATGCTGGCCACCCGAACCCGTTTTGTTGCCGGCGCTTATCCGGGCAAAGCGCAATGGCTGTCATTACGTTTCAGACGGCGATCAATTCCCATTCGGCTATCTGTATTATCAGAGTCGGCTAATCAGAACCGCCATCCATATCAACAGGACGAAAAACATGAGGCGTGACTTCGACGCCGGTCGAAAATGGTGGATAATGACTGGCGTAGGCATTCTCAGCTTCCTCGGGTGCATCGATTTTACCATTGTCAACACCGCACTGCCCGCAATGCGGGCCGCATTACATGCGTCTGTCAACGAGCTGCAGTGGTTTATAAACGCGTTCCTGCTCGCGCTGTCTGCGTGCATGGTGGTGATGGGGCGAATAGCTGATTTGTATGGACGCCGCCGCGTTCTTTACGCTGGTGCTGTCGGTTTCGGTATGGCATCCCTGGCGGCAGGACTCGTTTCCCAGGCGGAATGGCTGATTGCTTTTCGGGGTATTCAGGGCGTGTGCTGTGCTGTGCTTTATACCGCGTCGGGGGCTATCATTTCTCATGCATTTCCAGAGGATCAGCGTGGCAAGGCAATCGGCTGGCTGTTTGGAATTAACGGACTGGGGCTTGCGGTTGGCCCTGTTCTCGGCGGCATAGTGGTCAGTACATTAGGATGGCGCTGGATATTCCTGCTCAACGTTCCTTTGATCGCCGTGAGTCTGATCATTTGCGCAATGAGCGTAAAGGAATCGCGGGACGATACCGCCTTGCGTACGCTCGACTGGAGAGGCCTGATACTTCTGATCACCGCGTTGAGTTGCGGACTGTGGGCCGTCACTCAGGGCAATGAGTATGGCTGGCTTTCCCTTAAAATCATGACAGCAGGCTGTTTCAGCCTGCTCATGCTCGCATTCTTTTACCGGACCGAAAGACGCGTTGAATCGCCCATACTGGACTTCTCATTATTTCTGAGACGATCATTTATTGGTGCTGTCCTCGCGCAGGCGGCCCTCGCCTTTTTCTATGTTCTCGGTTTTTTCCTGATGCCTCTCTACCTGAGCGAGGTTGTCGGTATGGCCGGGTATCAGGTCGGGCTCATGCTATTGCCGACCACGGCAACCGTTGCCATTCTTTCACCCATCGTCGGCAGGATCACAGATCAGTACGGCTATAAATCGATGTTGTTAGGGGGATTCGCGTTATTCGCAGCTTCGGCGGCACTGCAAGCGTCTTTTTCGGCGAGCAGCAGTATAAGCATAATCACTGTCGCTTTTTTGCTCATGGGTGCTGGCTGGGCGTGTATCCTCGGGCCTTCAACGGTGGCCGCACTCTCTTCAGTCCCCGAAAACAAGGGAGCCGTCGCTATGGGATCGTGCTGGACAATCCATAATATTGGCGGCGCGATTGGGCTGGCGTCAGGAATTTTTTGCTATCAGTTAGCTGCGGGGCATCAGCTTGCCTGTGACGTGGCAAATCTCGGCGTAGAACCAGGGAGCTGGATCAGAGTTGCGGTAAGCGACCTGGAAGGCGGTCTGAATGTTATGCAACACCATATTCCAGACCTTAATCTCACTGGCGCACACGCTCTTTTGAGACAAGCGTTTCTTATGGGATACCGGGTTGCAATGGGGCTGCTCGCAGGCGTGTCGGTAATGACATTTGTCGCGCTGCTTCTGATAACACACAGGTTCAGTAATTCAGGAAGGTAAGTGCCTTAAATCAGGTCAGCGAAAAAGCAGGAGAGCGACTTGAAAAAGCCCACGCAAAGTAACGACCATCCCAGAACGCTGACCCTGTTTATTCTGGCCGTGATGCTACCCTCCAGCGTTGTGGGTGCCGTCGTCGGTGTTCAGCTTATTACGACCATAGGTGTCGTCCCTGCGACATCGCTTCTCGGCGTGATGGCGACCATGGCTTTCGCACGGATCCCTTATTGCGCCTTTAAGACACTGCGCAATCCACACACTCAGAATCTGATCCAGACAGCAGTGTCTTCGGCCAGCTTCGGGGCTGCAATCAGTCTGATAGCACCTTTAGGGTTGCCGCATATCATGGGGCTCTCGCACTGGATCCCGGTTTTACTCATGTGCTCCAGTGCCGCCATGGTATGGGACGCGTTACTACTCTATCGGGTATTCGGCTCGTCAGCATTCCCGGCGTCGGCACCCTGGCCGCTCGGTGAAGCGACTGCCGAAATGATAGCCACAGGAACATCGGGCACACACAAATCAGGAGGACTGATGGCGGGGGCTGCTGTAGGTATGGCAGGTGCCCTGGCCGGTTTGCCTGTGACGGCTGTGGGTATCTCATTATTGTGCAGTGGCGGCACAATGCTGTTTTTTGCGGCGGGTCTTCTTGCTAAATCTGTTTTGCCGATGTTCTCTGTGTGGCAACCTCCAGGCCAGGGAACCGAGGGCGCTTTACTCGGAGCTGGTGCCATATCCGCGCTCCAGTTTGTGGGTGTAATGTGGCATTCTCATTTTCGGTGTGAACCCTCTGAGCACGCTGCGTCGTCGTCATCCGTCAGAAAATCAGGGCGAGCGTCATTGGCCCGCTCGATGATGTTTGGCGGCTGCGGATATATCTTACTGGCCGTAGCCCTGACAATGGGGACCGGGCTGGATCGACAGTTATCTCCAATGGAACTTACAGGATTCGTAATCTTTGCCGCGCTCGCCGCTCTATTTCACGAAATTATTGTTGGACTGGCCGCCATGCACAGTGGCTGGGCACCCGCCTTCGGCACTGCGATCATCGTGTTGTTGACAGGAGCATGGTTCCATTTCTCATCCGAATTGCTTGTCACACTGAGTGTATTCGTTTCTGCAACCGGTCCTGCATTCGCAAATATGGGGTACGACTTCAAAACGGGGTTTATACTTCGCGGAAACAGTGAGAATGCGTTCGAGGATGAGGGCCGTCGGCAGCAATTTATCGCCGCTGGTATAGGCTTTACGATTGCAATTGCCACTGTTGCAATGATGCAGCATTCACTTTTTCTGCATGGTCAGGTCGCACCCATCAGCAAAACCTTTGCTGCTGTCATCCGCACCCGTGATCATCATGAACCCGCGATCCTTGGCTGGGCGACTGCAGGTGGATTACTTCAACTCATCGGTGGGCCAAAACGTCAATGGGGCATTCTGTTTGCAACGGGGTTGCTCATCGCGAACCCCGTTGCAGGAAGCCTGGTTTTTCTGGGCCTGATCTGTCGTTCCTTCATGCTTCGGTACTCTGTGAAAGGATTCACGCTGGAAGGCCTGGCTGCCGGTATCATCGTCGGTGACGTTCTTGGCGAATTCCTGACCATCGCTGGCAACGCGATCTTCCGCAAGTCAATGGACGAACATGGTTCTCTGCGTTAGCGCGGCTGAAGCCATATTCCTGTAAATCGAGCGGAAGGTGAAACACCGGACGATAAGGCATCATTTGCCAAATCCCGGGGCGCGAAACCATAGCGCCGTTTAAATGCGCGGGCAAGTTGGTCAGGACTACTGAAACCAAACCGAAATGCCAGATCGGAAATCAAAGGCTTTGGCCCCACGTGTGCCTGTAATATCCTGTAGACCTTTGTTAACCGGCGCCTGCGTATGTAATTTGCAATGCCTCCCGCTGGCTCAAACAGACGATAAAGTCTGGAACGTGACAATCCGACATGGGCACAGATATCGTTAACGCTTAGTGCCTGATTGTCGAGATTGCAGTCTATATGACGGCGAACTTTGCTCAACAGGGTTTCGTCTATTTCGCGATGTACGGCTTCACGAATGTCGGAATCCCCGGACAGGCTCGCCGATAAGAAATTCAGAGTCGCCTCCGCAACCGACGGGTATTCCTCTGTTCTCCAGTCGCCAAGTCTGAAAAACAGGGCGCGAAGATAGTCTGCGAAAAGCTGACCCAATGCATGACTGAGTACCGTTCCGTGCAAATTAGCTGTCACGGCGGGAAGGTTGTCACGCGGAACCATCAGCATGAGGACATCACCCGAGGCGATACTGAGGTCATAAGGCTGCCCAAGATCGACCAGAGCCAGCTGCCCCGGTTCCACCAGCAAAGTTTCATCATTTACGCTCATGCACCATGCCTCAGTCAGACTGAGGCGTAAATAAAAATGATCCAGGCCATCACGCCGGATTTTTTGACGAGTGCGATAAGCCTGCCGGTCAATGCCGTGTGCGCACTGAGCGCAAAAGTGCCATTGTCCCAGCATGAGATCATCAAGATGAGTCCCCAGAAAACTGGCATCATGAATGATGACGTCACGCATGCCCCGGGAAATATCGTGATGCCTGTGCTCTGAACGCCAGGCATCAAAACGCGATTGTTGGTCGTAATCAAGCGCGGAAAACTGGTAAGGAAAAATACCGGTTGTGTGTTTCATAACGCTGACCTCAATAGTGCCATTGTTTATTCAAAACAGTCTGTTTTGACCGGGAAAAGTCCTTGAAGGGTGTTCCGGATTCCCGTTTCCAGGACGAGGAATGATATATATTTGTGACGGCATATGCTGCTTAGAGTTTAGGTCAATTTTCTGTTAACCATATAAGGCTGACGTGTCAATGCACCATATTTCTGTCGGATGCCACAGGTCAAAGTCCGTTAAAAATCTGGTTACGCCGGCGAACGTGTAATGAATGAAAATTAATTCTCATTTAACTTATCTCTTCACAATTATTTGTTCCATGCCTTATTAAAAAAGAAATGTAAGGGAATGGTGTCTAAGGGTTAATGGCCCCTACCTTGAAAAGGGAAAAGGTCATCCGATCAAGATTGAACCTACCTGCCCAGTAAAATTCGTTCGTAACGTGTCATCCTAGTAGGGACGAACTCAACCTGCATAACCCGGCATCGAAACGTACTTTTAGAGCCGGGTTGTTCCGGCCGTTTGCAATCTCTGCCTCAGCGAGGATCCCGGTCATTGAGCCGTCGCTCCAGTGCATTCACTGAACCATGCCCTCCTGCAACACACCTTCGCCATGACTGAACACCTCCACGTTTGGCGTTAACCGACAACGCATCTTTACAGGCGCGAACCCGTACGAACATCACAAAAAAGTGCAGCCTATTTTTTCCATTGTGAGGTTCGGGCGTCAAGTTGCGTCTTATTTAGCGCATACGTTTTATTTTGCAATCACTCATACGCAAATTACTGCGTATCCGGCGACAGGCACTTGTCGCCCTTATGCATATGCATTTAGCGTCCGCGTCAGCTGGCAGTGGAACCGTGCCAATCAGGAGAATCGCTGTCCACAGAGGGCGCAGCAAAAAAAGCTGCGAACGATAGTCGGATGACTGGAGACAGGTCATGACACGGTGGCGCTGGTTTGCGTTTGCGCTCGCGTTGGTGCCGGTAGTGGGACTTACTCAAACGGCCACCACCAATCCCGAAGACGAATACAAAAAGCTGGTGAGGGTCGATACGGAAATCCAGCCGCTGGGCGACACGCCCTTCGGGGAATCGGTAAACGTCTACGACGGAAGCCTGGCCTTCCACGTCACCGACATCTCCCTTCCCGGGAATGGACCGACGATTGAGATCGGGCGAACGTTTCAGGCCGACGGCGATACGACGGTCCGTTTCAACAACGCATCGTTCGGTGACTGGGATCTGGATCTGCCGCGCCTGGCCTGCACACTTACAACTACGATGCGAACAACCGGCTGTCGGCGATCGTCAAGGGCGGTCAAACCGCGCATGCGTTTCAGTATGATCCGCGCGGTAACACGGTCAGTCGGGACGGCCAGGCGCTCACCTACGATCTTGCCAACCGTTTATTGAGCGTGGCCGGCAAGGGCGCGTATCTGTATGACGCGACCGGCCGGCGCGTCAAAGCGGTGACGCCGGCGGGCACCACTTACTACGCCTATAACAGCACCGGCACCCTCGTGTGGCAGTATGATCAGGCGACGGCGGAGGGCACGGATTATATCCACCTGGGCAAGACGCTGGTGGCGAGCAAGAAGGCGTCGATGGCGACCATCCTCGGGCACATCGATGCCGTCTCTGGCGGCACGGACACGGCGATAACCGGTTGGGCATGTGCCTCGGGCCTGGTGCCACCGATCGATGTCCATGTGTATGTCGGTGGTCCCGGTGGGGCAGGCACGATGCTCGGCGGCTGGACTGCCAATGTGGCGAGTGAGGCGGCCGTCCAGACGGCCTGCCATTCCTCCGGAACGCGCCACCGTTTCAGCATCCCCCTGAGCGACGACAACCGGACCCGTTACAGCGGGCAGCCCATTTACGTCTACGGCATCTCATCCACCGGCGGCGACAATCTGCCGCTGAGCGGTTCGGGGACCTGGACGGTGCCGCCATCGACCCAGGCTCCGGCCGCGCCATCGGCCATCCATGGTAGCGTGGCCGCGGATGCCTCCAGCGTGTCCGTGGGCTGGTCAGCCAGTGCCACCGCCGTCACCTACACCGCGCAATACTCCACCGATCAAGGGGCCCACTGGACAACACTGTCGAACGGGGCGGCCACCACGGCCACCCTCTCCAATCCTCCCGACGGTCGCTATCTCCTGCGCGTCCAGGCGTGCAACAGCCGTGGGTGCAGTGTGTGGACCACCTCGGAGGCCGTCGTGGTGGCGCGCGTTCCTGCCACGCCGGGGAACCTTGAAGTGCCCACCAGCGCGACCGGTGCCGTGGGCGTGCGTTGGGCCAGCGCGGCGTGGACCACGTCCTACCAACTGGAGCACAGTGAGGGCCATGGATGGACGACGGTGTATACCGGCCAGGCCACACAGACCACCGTCAACGAAACCGATTCCGCCACGTGGTATTACCGCGTCAAGGCATGTAATGCCAACGGTTGCAGCAGGTATGCCACCAGCCCTGCCGTCGTTGTCACCTTGCCTCCCAAGGGGGCGCCGACCGTGACCGGCGGCGGCACCACGACCGTGGGCACGTTTACCATCGGCTGGTCGGCCGTCGCCGGGGCGACCCGCTACAACATCAAGGAAAACGCCAACGGCGCCGGGGAAACGATCGTCGATTCAGTGACCGACGCCAGCAGCGGCTGGCCGGTCACGGGAAAGGGCAACGGCACATATCGCTACAACGTGCAAGCGTGCAACAGCAGTGGCTGCGGACCGTGGGGCAATGAAGTCACCGTAGTGGTCACGCTGGGGCCCCCTGTGCCCGGCAATATCCAGATGAAAGCCGGCGTCCGACATAACGATGATATCTACACCATTTCGTGGACCGCGGTGCCCGGCGCAACGCGATACGAGATCCTCGGCGTTCACGCCAACCGCATGATCCGGGTGGAGGGCGGCCGAACCTCTCAGGTCGTGGAGAGTGGTCAACTGCCGGCGCCTGAAGATATTTACCGCCTTTGCGCCTGCAACGACCAAGCCTGCTCGCCCTGGTCCGGAGACATCAGCCCATAACACCCCTTATCGAACGCACTTTGAATGCCTGGCGTCGGCTGGGCGTGACCTTCAGGGCTGACAGGTCCAGGCGGCGACGCCGCTTTGGGGGAACGGTGTTACCGTTCGTTCTGGTGACGCTGCTTTGCCTGGTGGGTCGCGCCCACGCCGGCGAAACGATCACGTATTACTACACCGATCCGCACGGCACCGTGCTGGTGAAGGCTGACGCGCAGGGCAACATCATTTCGACAGCGGATTATCGTCCGTACGGTAGCCCGGCGATGGGCACACCCGAAGCCGGACCGGGCTATACCAGCCATGTGAACGATCCAGATACAGGCATGGTTTACATGCAGGCACGGTATTACGACGGGGAAACGGATACAGAACATCGTCGGGTTGGAAAATATTTCGATACAGCAAAGCTACGGTTTCAGTTCAGTACCGCTGTTCGTTCTACCCGATGCTATCTATGAAAAAACCCCCTTTTATGAAGGAACGCAATATCGATGTCAGGAGATCCAGAAACGATACGGCATGGTCGGCGATCTGGTGATTATCGGCGTAGTGCTCGGTCTGATTTTTGGCCTGGCAGTTGGCGAAGGTTTTAAAGATTGCGCCAGTTTAATGATTAATGTTGCGGTAATCATGGTAATGTTCCCGCGCATGATCCGCCTGATTATCGAGGGCTTAATGCCCATCTCCGACGGCGCAAGAAAGTTCTTCCAAAAGTATTTCAAAGGGCGTGAAGTCTATACAGGTCTGGATACCGCCGTGACGCTGGGGCATCCAACCACTATTGCTGTCGGTCTGCTACTGATACCCATTATGATGATTCTGTACAGCATTTTACCGAGCAACAAAGTGTGGATTTTCCCCTATAACTCCAGGCTCATCGACTCTCTTATTCAGGTCTGCCGGCGTCGCAGATATTCCCGCAGCGAACGGTAGTCTAACGCACTGCACTGTGCGGATGCCATTCGTTGTAATGCCCGAACGCCATCGCCAGATTCTGCACTGCCGTTCGGGCATCAGGACGTGGTATAACGCTGATGTAGTCGCGTTTCATCGTCTTCACGAAGCTTTCTGCCATGCCATTACTCTCCGGACTACGTACCGCTGTTCTTTTCGGTTCCAGCCCCAGCAACCGAGCGAACCGCGGGGTATCATGCGCCCTGTAGGCTGAGCCGTTATCTATCAGTCACTCGATTGAATCTGGCGGCAGGTGCTGTCCGAAGCGACGTTCCACCGTACCCAACACACGTCCTGAACAGTGTCACTGTCGAAGCCGCCGGTACCGGCAGCCCAGGGCGAAGATGACGCGGAGTTTTCCACCGTTATCACAGCGGAACTCGAAGCCGTCAGAACACTACCGTAGGTTACTTTCATTGACGACCACTTTACCGGTTTGCGTTCGACCTACCGGCTGCACTCTGGGCTTTCGTTCCAACAACAACGCTGCTGGCTCATAATCCGGTACACTCGTTTGGCATTGACGACCTCCACCACCAGTGTTTCCGATTGGCAGCGCAGCAATGCCCAGACACGGCGATAACCGTAAGTCGGCACCTCACCGATAACGCTATGGATCCTCTACAGCATGTCGGCATCATCGGTCTGGCCTTTTATTCTCCCGCCCAGCCAGTCTCCGTGTGCACACGAGACCTGAAGACAGTGACTGAAGAAGCGCGGTCGCCATCCTCGGGCAATAAGGGCGCGCGCTATCCACTTTTTTGGCGGCCATATTTTACGGCTTCCTTCAGCAACTCGTTCTCCATGGTCCTTTTACCCAGCAGGCGCTGTAGCTCTTTGATTTGTTTCACCGCCGCCGCGAGTTTGGAGGAGAAAACGACATCCTCAGTGGTCATCTGCCCTCCTTGATGCTGCTTGCGCCAGGCGAAGTCTGGTTGGCATTTACACCATGGAGCCGTGCGATATGAGATACCGTCATGCCAGGCTGGAGCGTCTCCCGAACAATGGCAATTTTTTCCTGTGGAGAACGGCGCCTGCGGCGCTCTGGTCCGAGCAACTCTTCGATCTATCTCCCAATTAGTCTAATGACTAGTTTCAAGACTAGTCATTAATTTAAGGTGGATCGAAGTGTCTGGAGATGCAGGAGGCCAATCTAGTGGCACAGGAGCTCCCCCTAATTTCCATTGAACGATATGCCCCGCAAAGGCCCTCAGACATCACTTGATTTGGGTAGAACCAGGTTGACTTTGGATAAGATCGCGACAGAAAAATTCAGTGATATCAGGGAGTATAAAGCAAAAAAAGAGAGTTCAGTAGAAGTGTGTTGGCTTGAAAGGGTACGCCGTGAGAAATCAGAATCTGCCTACCCTCCCCCTATGAGAGGACTGCTCATACCAGATGAGCTTTAAGTCTGGAATAAAAAAACCCACCCGAGTGAGTGGGCAAAGCGAATACCAAATCGGCACTACATTCCTGGTTTAACTTCGAGATTGTGGTGCCGGGTGCCTCCCGGTGGGTCTTTGGCAGGTTGCCGCACTGACCCGCGTACCTTTAACTGCATATCAACAAAACCAGTCACTGACCGCAACCTTTACACCCCTCCGCTCAGGGGGATTCACCACGCTGATTAATTTATACCTGCCTGCCAGTAAAGATCAATAGCAATTTATGAGCCGTGACGTAGATGGTTCGGGCTGCTATCTGATACAGTTAAGTCGCCAAAAGTATCTTACCAGAAACAGGGGGTTCATTATGTCTGAGTATCAAGATCTGCTTCAGGTTATCCGATCGCGAATATGCGAAAACAGAAATATATCTCATTCTTCTTATTATCATGGTAGCCAGCTAGATTATCAGATCAGAAACAGAACAGCTTTTATTTTCACTCTTGAAATAGTGCTTCATCAGCACAGAATAAAGTATGCAACGATTTTCGATGCGCTTGATGGGAGATCAGCACTTTATCATCTTATTTTTATGAAAACGCACTGGCAACCAACTGAAATCAGAAAAATCTCTTTTGAAGATACTCTGTTTGTCATGCAGGAAGATCTGAGAATTGATAACCTTAATATCGATGCACAAGAAGCGCTAAGTAACTTTAATCCGCCCTCTATTGTTTTTCGATTTGAAGATTTTCCAGAATCGGATTGGAACTATAAGGAAAACTCAATTTTCCTTCGAAGTCTTATGCTGAAGGCATCTCAATAGACTTATTAATTTTCTTAAGCCGTTTTCAAGAACGATTTTTTTTGATCGAGTATTGAAGTGAGCAACATGGAGCTTTAACTAGTTCGGTCAATCTTCAGGTTGCTCTGGATATATATCGAAATTAAATAAGTAGGGCTGTTGCTTTCCGTTTTTACATGGAAAATACCCGGAAGCCAGAAAAGCCGCTGGAATGAAGTTTTGATATTAAACGGCATTGCGTTGTTACGATTCTTAACACAATACACAGAAAAATATGTAACAAAAAAACATTCATGCAGATTTTTTCTAACAGTTTTCTGTGCCCAGTTATTCATTTGATCTGTTCCCCGTTGATTAATACAAATGTCTTCATCAGTTACATGAGATATCACAATGAAGCATTTATTCGACGGATAGATCATCAGTATCCTTCGCGAAGCTGAAGCCGGAGTTTCTACCCAGGAGCTTTGTCGCACTCCGGTGCGAACTTCTACATCTGGTGCAAAAAGTTTGGCGGCATAGAATTTTTGAAGTGAAGCAGCGGAGAACGCCCGCCTCAGAAGCTGTCCGCCGAAGCCATGCTGGATAAAGAGACACTTCAGGTGGCTCCGGGCGGAAAGTTCTGATGGCAGTCCAGAAGCGGGCCGTGAAAGCCATGTGTGAGGCAACGAATCTGTCTTTAGGTAATGAAGTGAGCTTGTCATAGTTTATTTATTTTATATTATTCAATAATCTGACATTTCAGATAGGATCTAACACTAATATTCATAGTGATAAAAAAAGTGAAAATCAAAGATCAATTTAATAATACCAACTTCCGTAAATATATATTTTTTTTACTTAAACTATTACCATTTATACACTTTATTTATATCCATGTATGCCGAATTTATTTATACTCCTGCAATCGCCGTCAGGCATACCTAAAAGATAATTATGAACTCGACAATGAAGTTTCCACTACTGCAGAACATCCGCACGTTTTTAACCCTGTCGCAATCAAACAAGATTGTTGATGTAATGAATTTGGAAAAAAGTTACCCAAACAATGAATTACAGCGTGAATTTCAACAAGAAGTGAAAACTTATCTTTTGCAATATCCCAAAACAAAGCATATCGACATTTATCTTAACGACATAAATGGGATCTTTAGAGGGAAACGAGTTAAAGTCACGGATCTCGAATCTATCTCGAAAGGGTGCTATTTTCCGCAGTCGGTCTATTCCATGGATTGGGAAGGAAAGGTGGTCTGCAAGGATTCTGACCGGGTTGTGATGGATGAGCCCGACAGGCTTTGCCTGCCAGTAAAGGGAACTTTACGTCCTTCGGCTTACGGGCCTCAGGAAAATGCTCAGCTTTTATTGTCAATGCGCGATGCCAACGGATTGCCCTATGCACTGGAGCCAAGAGTGATCTTGGAGAATGTACTTCACCGATTCCATCATCATGGTCTTTATCCGGTGATCGCGCCGGAAATTGAGTTCTACCTTATCGATCATCAGACCCAGATTATGCGTAGCCAGGGGTGTTTCCATATGACGGTCCCTTCCACTTACGCTCCGTTCATCGAAAAACTAGAAGAGATGGCTGCTGCACAAAATCTGTCCCTGACGGGCATTGTCAGTGAGGCTGAGCCAGGACAATTCGAACTCAATCTTCGCCATTCACATCAGGTAGTGGAAGTCTGCGAGAATGTTCTGGCATTGCGCAGGTTAACCAGCATCGTCGCAACTGAATTCGGATACAAGGCGAACTTTATGGCTAAGCCTTTCTCCCAGCTTGCGGGTAATGGTCTGCATTTTCATATCAGTTTAAATGATATTCATGGTAGCAATGTTTTTGCAGCTCCAGCTAATGAACTAAACGAAATGACACGCCTGTGTTTGGCTGGTTTACTGCATCTGATGTCTGCATCATTGGCAATTATGGCCCCCGGAGTAAACTCATTCCGGCGCATGCGGAAAAATCTTGATGAGCCTTTATTTAGCTCTTGGGGATTCAATAAACGTTCTGCTGCATTACGCATTCCTTGCTCGACAGAGGAAAACAGTCGAATCGAATATCGCATTGCCGGTGCTGATTCTAATCCCTATTTAGTGATGGCCACTATACTAACCGGCATGCTGTACGGTTTGGAAAATGTTGATGATGACTCGCTGGAACATGTTACACATGTTGCTCCTCCTTTGCCTCTGTTTCAACAACAAGCCATAAAGGCTTTCCAGAACTCGTCCTATTTGATTGAAAGTCTGGGCAAGCAATTTTCAGAACAGTGGATCCATAGCAAGCTCGCAGAACTTACTTTGTTCGAAAGTATTGTGACTCAGGAAGAATTAGCCATTTCTTTCTAATGAAAATGTATGCTTCTTTTCGCGATCAATAATAAAAACATTGAGGTAAATATGTCCAGTTTAATTATCATTTCAAATCGTAGCGAAACGTGTAACAATTACATTGATGATCCACTACTCGTTAGTTTTTCAAATATATTTAAAAAACTAGCAGGACTATGGTTTGGCTGGAATGGTGAAATATCTACAACCAAGAAAACCCGCACGATTCAGCATAAGCTTAAACCTGAGTGTCAGACCTTTTCTTGGAATCTCTCACCTAACGAATATGATAATTATTATCAAGGATATATTCATCAAGTCCTGTGGCCAGTTTTTCATAATCGCCCGGATCTCACATGTTATAGAAAAGAGTTCTTTACTACCTGGAGATCCTATAATAGCGAAGTGGTTAACACCGTAGCCTTACATATTAAGTCCGAAGATATCATTTGGGTACATGATTATCATTTATTGCCTGCTGGAAGAATGCTGAAAGTTGTAGGTTATCATAATAAAAGTGGTTTCTTTTTACATCAACCTTTTCCACCTGGAGAGGTACTGCGTTCAATACCGGAACATGACTACCTAATTAACTCGATGTTATGTTACGACCTGATAGGTTTTCAATCCAGCTCTGATATCAATAATTTTTCCTCATATGTTCTACGTTACTATCGCGCTGAACGAATCGCTACTGATATCATTCAGATGAATGGTCGTCTGATTAAAATTGGTATATTTCCATGTGGAATCGACAAAGAATCGATTGCAAAGTACAACTTTACTGCTACCGCAGTAAAGGATTATCAAAGAAACATTATTATTAGCAATGATATCATCAGTGATATCAGCGGTATTCATTATCGTCTGGAAGCAATGCGTACACTATTGGATAATTATCCTCAGTATATTCGAGATGTTAATCTGTTGCAGATATCAGATCCTTCGCTAGAATACCCTCATTCTTCACCCGATTTACAAGTGCGACTTGATCGATTTTGCGGAGAAATAAACGGGTGTTACGGTGATTTGGCTTGGTATCCAATTAATTATATTCACAATAGCCTCTGTAATCGTGAGCTCATTTATAAACTTTACAGAAAGGCTAACGTCGCATTATTTACTCCGCTTTCCGAAGGGATGAGTATGAGGGCCAAAGAATATATTCTTGCTCAGGATGAGGAGATCCGGGGGTGCTGATTTTGTCAGAGTTTACCGGAGCTGCTGAACAACTTACCGAGGCAATAATGACCAATTCTTATGATGTTTATAAAACCAGTGAGTTACTCCATTCAGCACTGACCATGCCATTGCATGAGCGCAAACGCAGACACAGTAAGCTTCTGACAAAAATAAAACGCTATGACAATCATTGGTGGGCAAAGGAATTTATTACATCCTTGCTTAATGTCTCTAAGGATCTTTCATCAATAATGAAATTGAGTAGATCTCATTACGGAATTTTCATTCCCAAAAAAATATATTAATATAAACCATACCACATGAAAGGTTAATCATTTATATCCTCGAAATAATCTTTTATAAACAACATTTTAATTATTATAATTCTGATGGTCATTTTCAAAGAAACTGCTGTGGGAATATGTAACAAAAATCATCATTTGCTTTTCATTGTAAACCCGATGAATAGATTCAATACTATCATTAAACTAAAGAGATTGTTATTTAAAAAAAAGAACGAACATCAACTATACGCCAAAACAAAACCGCTTATCTTGGATAGATATTAGCAAGGTAACTCTCTGTATGATATCGCCAGAATGTTTGAAATAAATCATTCTTATGCTTTTCACAATCTACCAGAATGGTGAGCATCGGTCCTCTGCTAAATAGCTGTGCGGAGTAGTAGATCACTTAGAGGGAACTCAGCCGGATTGTGCGATGCCGATCATAGCGCCAATACCCGGTACCGGACGACGCCTGATACAGAAAACTATCCATAAAACACGTGATAAAAACCATGCCCGCAGACCGACCGCCATGCTCATGCTGCACCGGGGCGACCGCGTCAGCGACGTTGCCAGAACACCCTGGTTCACCCGCCGGACACTGAATTACGGGTTCACGCTGTCGGGTGTTGAAGGACTGGAATCATTACCCGCAGGGCGTGCCCGTCGCTGGTCGTTCGGGCATATCTGTACACTGTTACGTGAGCGGGTAAACGCTTTCACGGCGATTCTGGCGACCAGCGTTCACGCTGGAGTACGGAACTGCCGGCAATAAAAATCAATGAGATAACCCAGAGCCAGTTGCATACCGGAACCGTTCGTCGCTGCCCTCTGCGGGACTTGTTGGCGCAGGGCTGCACCAACTCTGTGTATCCGTGACCCGCATAAAGATGAAAAGATGGCGGCGATACATAAAGCACTGAACGAATGCGGCGCAGAGAATCCGATCTTTTATGAAGATGAAGTGGATATCCATCTTAATCCCAAAATCGGTGCTGGCTGGCAACTACGCGGACAACAAAAACGCGTGGTAACACCAGGACAGAATGAAAAAGATTATCTGGCCGGGGCGCTAGTCAGTTACGTAGGTGGCAACAACAGAATCTCAGCCTTATTTATCAGTCTGTTGAAACACCTGAAGTCGGCATACCGGCGGGCGAAAACGATAACGCCCATCGTGGACAACTACATAATCCACAAAAACCGGGAAACGCAGCGCTGGCTGAATGAAAATACGGAGTTCAGGGTAATGTTTACTCGCCATGGGTGCATTATGTTGAGCGGGTTATGGCAGGCGCTTCATGACACGATAAAGCACAATCATCAGTGCCGTTCGGTGTGGCAACTGTTAAAAAAGTTCATCATTTTATGGAAACGGCAGGCCCGTTCCCCGGAGGCAAACATGGACTGGCAAAAGTGTAGCGGTATTTGGCGCAGCTATTTAGACTGATGCGGCCGTGAATGGTGTCTGGCTGTTTATAGAGCCTGTCTCCAGACTGACCTCATGGGTTTCATCGCCCCGCCCCGTACGAACGTAGGTGAGCTGTTCATATGGATGGCGATGCAGCGCGATTTCCACCGACATCATCTTCCCTCTGTGGACCAGCACCCAGCGGGGACGCCCTTTGCCACCTGCTCTTTTTCTCTTCGCTTTGTTTGTAAAAACAAACATTACTTCCCCCTTATCACGCGTATGGAAACGCCTTTTTCTCATGCAATTTATCGATAATTTGTCGGGCAAACTGCACCACCACGCCAAGACCGCGCGCGGCAAACAGATTGTCATCCGTCAGCAGATCCTGTGGTTGATAAACACCGTCCGTAATGCCGTACCAGAACAGTACCGAACAGCTAAATCGCCGCCCTCGCAGTAGCTGATCCACCGCCAGAATACGTACGCTGGAAGATGAAATAGCACAGAGGCACGTCGTACTGGCGGATGACGTGAATCGTCTGCGGTTTTTTCGCAATCCTCTCCTCGGTCCCTTTGCCACCACAGAGGATAGCGCATAAAGAGCTGGTCTGAGACGTCGCTAATCGATGGGGGGCTTCAATTATGCTGCCAAAATGGTGGTCACAGCCCACTACCGTGGTTTCGGAACAGGAAATGAGACAACTCAAATCCTCGCGTCTCGTAGCAGGCTATAAATGCCAACTGCTTCGTCATCTTCAATGCCATTATCAATCAGGATTGCGGCCGTGATCATCGCATCTTCCTCACAAAACAGAACACAGTAAAAAATCCAACGCTCCCTGTCGCCTTTCCATGCGGGTAATCAGAAGTGATAGGTCAAGCCAAAGCCAATAACATCATTATCGGTGATGCCAAATTGGGTATTACTGTCGAGCATATTTATTTTATAGTCGACATAGGTGACCATATTGTCATTGAAGTAATACATCATGGCCAAATCAATATAACGGATTAAATCCATGTTGCCGGTGCCTTCTACATCCAGCGCTCTGGACCAGAAATAACCAACCTGCGGTTTAATGCCGTTATTAAATTGATATCCGGCAACCGCTTCCCAGTTACGGGTTTTATTGGCATAGCCCAGTGATTTTATCGGCGTCAGGTTATGGGTTTCAGCATAAATGGTTGCCAGATACAGCTGCTTACCGGCGTATTTGATGCCACCTCACCACATGTCCGCATACTCACCTTTACCCTGCGGCAACGCCTGCTGGGCCTCTGTGCGCCGTGATGACGAACCCGCGCCGACAATACTGATGGCATCCGTGGCATGCCAGGTCAGCGACATCCCGTAGCCTTCACCTTTTTGTTTTGTCGCTGAACGACTACTGCCCGTTGCTTCGGAACTGTCGTTAGCGCCCTGGTATTGGACAGCAAAATAAAGGCCATTAATCAGGCCAAAGATATCGTGATTACGCCAGGTAAACAAACCCGTTCCCCTGCCGGTCATAAAATTATCGCCCGCACTAAAGGTCAGGTTGTTAAAAATAGGCGCATAGTCCGTATAGGAGGCCACGTCATAATCAATCCCCCAGTTACGTCCATAATCCAGAGAACCGTATGTGTCGACATTCAACCCGGCGTAAGCCAGACGGGTAGCGGTCCCGGTTTGTGCATCGCTGCCTGATTCCGTATGGTTAGCCTGAACGTTCACTTCCCATTGGCCGTAACCGCTAACCATTCATTGATGCGTGTTTTCCCTTTAAAGCCAAAACGAATAAACGTGTTATCTCCGTTCAACGATGTATCATCACTAAAATAATGTCGGGCATGCACCGCCCCGTGAGTTGCAGCTGATTACCGTCTTTATTGTATATTTCAGCGGCAAACAACGGAGATGAAATGCTGAATGCGACACCCGCCAGGACGATCTTTCTGATTATCATGTCTATTATTCCAGAATAACATTATGGGCTATTTTAAATTCATCCCGGGACGAGACAGGTATGCGACGATCAACACCAGATATCGCCCCGGAATTAATTTCACAGGGTGTGTTGCTATCATGTATTGCTAATGGGAAGTGATTTTATCGAAGCGCGAAATGAGGGAAAGACCTGCACGATATGACTGTGAAATATATCAATACCATTTGCACTATTATAACAAACGGCGGGTAAAAATGGCATCACCACGCAGTGTTATTAATCTTATACAAGAAGCGCCAGATCATGAAATAAAATAATGTTCCATTTCCGTGACGGGCATCAATTTATCATGGCGGCACCCCCCCTAGATTATAACCTGTAATTCTTGACTGTCAGGCCCGGCATTTTGGTACTAAAGAGGACTCGTTATGACGCTTGTTCTTCCAAGGGATACACATTTCCACCATCCTATGGAAAAGGTGGTATTTCATTTCTGGCAGCCGGAGAAAAGTATCAATCGTGAACATACCCATGAATATTGTGAGTTTTTTTTAGTCGAGAGCGGGAGCGGGGTACATGTTATCAATGAAAAACCGTATTTATTGACCGCCGGGACGCTGTGTTACCTTAACCGACAGGACTATCATCTCTTTGAAAATATGAATAATTTAAACCAGGTCAACCTCCTGTATCTGGGGCGTGACCAGTTTAATATCATCAAAGGGATAGACCATCTTCTCCCCTCAGCGGAAGAGACAAATATCTGGCAAATCGATATGCGGATAATGAAGCATGTCATTAGCCGTCTTTTGGCGCATCATGAAAATGCCTACACGGATAAATTTCTCGCTGAAAGTCATAAGGAGATGATTTTCCTCGAAGCGCTGCATATTCTCAGCGAATGGCGATACAAAACACATGATTTCAGCTCCAGCGATGATCGTATCAGTCAGATAATCATCTGGTTAAATAATCACTGGGATAGTCCGCTGAATATTGATGGATTATGTCAGATGTTTGCGATATCGCGCCGTACCCTGCAACGGGGCTTTACCGAATATACCGGAATATCACCCCAGCAATATCTTTCCCTGCTTAAACTGTTGCAGGCAAAATATTGCCTGCAATTTTCACAGATGACCGTCTCAGAAGTCTCAGCACATTGCGGCTTTACGGATATCAGCTATTTTTCACGCTTGTTTCGCAAGCAGTTCGGTATTTCGCCGAATCAATGCCAGTAACCCGTCGCAAGGACGGTTTTTTCTGTTTACTCCACACCGGTATCAATCAGTTCCAGCTGTGTTGCCCCCACCTCAGCAGTGTGGGGAACATCGCGGAAAAACTTTCAGGGCGCTGGAGACCAGTTCCAGCTGTTCCGCGCTGACTTCGCTGAGGTATGCCATATCGCTGCCGCAGTCCGGGCAGCAGGTTTCCGCTGGCTCCAGACGATGGATCTCGCGGGGAAGATGTTCAGGGAGAGGCCGACGGTGGCGGGACTGGCGCAACTGGCGGGGTACCTGCGGATCGTCTTCCCGTCCGTTGTAGCGATCGTTTTCCTGCTCCTGCTGTTTAAGCAGGGCTTCGGCCTCTTCAACCTGCCGGCGAAGTTTTTCGGAGCGGGTACCGAACAACATTCGACGCAGTTTTTCTGTCTGTGCCCGCAGATGCTCTATCTCGCGCTCTTCGTTCTCTATTTTCTCTTCTGCGCGTGCCAGTGCAGAACGCAGGAACGACTCAGTCTCTGCAACGAGACTGAGCTGGCTGTCTTTCTGGCGAAGCGCGTCTTCCAGCGCGGCGATACGGGCGAGACAGTCCTGACTCATGACCCCATTTATAATGCGGTCATGTTCTTTTTACAACATTGTCAGTGAGTTAAGGCGCATTGTTTTTGGCTGGCGCCAGTCCAGCTTATCAAGGAGCATGGCGAGTTGTGAGCGGGTGATGGCGATTTTACCATCGCGTACAGCAGGCCAGATGAACCGGCCTTCTTCCAGCCGTTTGGTGAACAGGCACAGGCCGTCAGCATCAGCCCAGAGTATCTTTACGGTATCGCCTTTGCGGCCACGGAAGATAAACAGGTGGCCGGAGAACGGATTTTCATCAAGTACATGCTGTACCAGCTCGCCCAGACCATTGAACGATTTACGCATATCCGTGACGCCAGCAACCAGCCAGATGCGGGTGCCTGACGGGAGGGATATCATTGTGTCCTCCCGGTCAATTCGCGGATCAGCACAGTCAGCAACTCTGACGACGGGTTTTCCAGCGTCATTTTGCCGTGACGGAACTCAACATGACATGAAGTGGCGCTGACGTGAGCGGAGGAGAACGTACACAGAGTGTCATTCCCTGCTGCGGGCAGCGGGTCGTTGATAACGTCGACGGACAACAGAGTCGGAGAAGCCGGAAGAGATTGAGGCACCACCGGCCCCTCGATAGTTGCAGGCATTCGACGAGAGATTCGCCCCTCCCTCTGCCAGAGGCGTAGCCACTTAAAAATGAGATTATTATCAACGCCATGTTCCCGAGCCAGTTGTGCGACGTTGGCATCTGGTCGTGAAGCCAGTTCGACCATCCGAAGTTTGAAGTCATTGGAATAGACGGTACGCGATTCAGTTCGCCAGTTGGCAGCATTTTCCATGAACAGAACTCCTTCTAAATTAGACGGAGCTCTAAGCTAGCGATCCCGGGACTGGAACACAGGCGACAGTAGCTTGACGCTTACGCTGAACGTCAGGTCCTTGCTGCAATGGTGGTTCGCAGACGCCAGCTGATTGCGATGTTGGTGGCTGAGCGTAACCGACTGCATTCATCCCATCCGCAGAACAAGAAAAGCATTAATACCATCTTAAAGTGCTGGAAGATGAGCTTGCCAGGCTCGAAAGAGACATGAACAGTCACATCCGGAACCACTTTAAAGAGTTTGCTGAGCGCCTGAGAGTATCAAAGGTGTGGGCACCATGACCGTTTCCGCATTGTTGGCGAAGATTCCAGAACCGGGAACGCTCTCCCGACGCGAAATCAGTGCGCTTACAGGTGTTGCTCCTGTCAATCGGGACTCAGGGACTATGCGTGGTCGACGAACCATTTTTGGCAGCAGGGCTGGCATAATATCTGAACTGTACATGGCTGCGCTTGTGGCAACCCGTTTTAATCCGGTGATAAAAACGTTTTATGTACGCCTGCCTGCAGCTGGAAAGGCAAAAAAAGTGGCGCTGGTAGCCTGTATGCGTAAGCTGCTTACCATCCTGAACGCAATGCTCAGAAAGAACGAAGAATAGGATGAGTCGTACCATCACGTTGCTCTATAATTTTTACCTTCAAGACAGTTGCCGATACTGCCTGCGCCAGAGGAGTAACTGGCTGGCTGCCACCCCATGCTGGCGGGCAACAACCGGGACGGTCATACCGGGTTCCATAGTCTGCTGAATAATGGCAATTTTTTCCTGCGGTGTACGACGCCGACGCCGCTCAGATCCTGATAACACTTCAACCATCTTATTATTCTGACTGGTGTTAAACATAGTTCCAAGACTACCTCTTATTTTAAGAGAGGCGAAGTGTCTGGTGATCTATGGGGCTAATCTACAGTCTAAAACTGGTATCAAGACTATCACTTATTTAAGTGATATCAGCTGTCAGGAGGTTCAGGGGACCAGTCTACATAGTTGCCAAAAAACCAGGATGTGTCCCTTAATATCCTGAGTTATAGTAACTACTTGTTCCCACAGCACATTGAACTATGGCCCAATACGATCTTCCCGATGAAGCATGGAGCATCATCCAGCCCTTGCTGCTTGCTGAACCCACATCCCTACATGCCGGACGCCCATGGGCTGAGCATCGTAAAATCATCAACGATATGTTCTGGCGCACCATGGCGCGATTTACCTGAGCGATATGGTTCGTGGAAAACGGTTTATAATTGCTTCAACATGTGGTCTAAATCGGTGTTATTAACATTATTTTCAACAGGTTACTTTCGTTACCTGATGCAAACGGTCTTGTTGACTGGTTTGCCACGGCGCTGGATGGCAGCAGTATCCGTGCGCTGAATATGCTGCCGGCGCTCAAAAAAAACATCCCAATATCACCGCAAATAATGGGCTGTGTCGCTATCGCTGTGGCTCTGGCACCAAAATCCATTCGGCGACAGACGCAGGCGATCTGCCGTTAACCACTGTACTAAGTCCCGGACAAGTTCACGAAAGCCAGTTCGCATTATGCCTGGCTGGATGGTATTGGTGTTCAACGTCAGAACGGCAGCATGAAACGTCGTGATCATGCGGTGCTGGCTGATAAGGCTTGCTCGGGGCATGCACCCCGCAATGAGCTGAAGCGAAAAATGAATAAAAGTGGTTATCCCCCGAAAATCTAATGAAAAAATGGCATCGGATGGGCGTTCACAACTCGACCTTGATGCCTACCGAAATCGCAACGTTGTTGAGCGGTATTTTGGCCGCCTGAAAGAATACCGTCGCATTGCTACTCGTTACGGCAAAACGGCGAGGAATTATCTGTCGATGGTGAAACTGGGATGCATTCGGCTCTTTTACAAGAGGTTATGCAATTAAGGGCACAGTCTAGCCTCCAGGATTCCCGGGGCGGTTCATACACTGAGATGACATCTGCCTGTCATAGGCGGGTCGTGTTATTATGGTAAGAGCAGGAAACATGAATATTCAGTTTCATCGCGATCACATTACCGGTATAGTTGCGGTGTTTTCTCATGACCCAATTTTGCCAACCGCAGGTTATGAAGCTTTATGATCCGGTATGTTAACCCATGCTAGCCAATATAATGCTCCATTCGCATGACGCTTGCAGATAATGAGGAGTGGCCTAATCGTTTTTCAAAGGGCTATATTGTCACGGAAGCTTCAGATCAGTACGTTGCTGGTGAAGACTATTCCAGTAGGTTAGCATGGTAATCATTTCGCTATTCAAATGAGGCCTGTGCTCAGCATGGTGACGCTACCGTTACCATACAGGATCCATTCTTACTTTACCGCCCATGCGCATAATACGCTCCGGGAGGCCAGAGCTACACAGGCGGGCTGAGGACACTTTAAAATTAATGCTGACAGGTTTTCTGTCCGGCTCTATACTCAGACTACAGGGTGATGGCGTTCCACCCTTCCCAACCGCTTCGTTATGCTACGGAGCTGATGACGTCTGATGTGACTCTTGATTTTCAGGAGGCGCGTCAGGCCGTCCCTGATTTCTTCCTAGCCTGCGTGCTTCCCTTTTTGGGGAGAGACCTGTGATACACATTTTTGGCCACATTAATCCTGACAGCGATGCTGTCTGTACTGCTGTTGTTACTGCGTACTGGCTCACTGAGCGCGGCATTAACGCCCGCGCATGGCGTCTTGGAGAATCTAACTGCGAAACCCGCTTTATCTTTGACGCCGCCGGACTCACGCCGCCGCCGCTGCTCTCATTTCCGCTTCATGATGAAAGGGTCTGGCTGGTTGATTTCACCGGACCGGCACAGGGTTCTGACGACCTGCATCGGAGCAACATCGTGGGCATTATTGATCACCACGGGCTGGGCGGGCTGGTGACGCAACTGCCACCGGAGGCACACATACGCCCCATTGGCAGTAGCGCTACGCTACTCTGGCTGCTGATGGATGCTGAAATGCGCGGCACCCTGCCCCCGACGCTCGCCATCCTGCTGCTGGGCGCACTCCTGAGCGATACTGTTAATTTACGGTCGCCCACCACGACCGAAGACGATATCCGCTCGGTTACCGAACTAGTCGTTCTGTCCGGCGTGAACCGCAAAACCTTTGCCCGTGACCTCCTTACCGCAAAAACTGACGTCAGCGGCCTCAGCGCACAGCGGCTGCTGGACAGGGACCTCAAAGCTTTAGTGATTGCTGGCACCGACGTGCTCATCGCCCAGATTGAGGTCAGCTCCCCGTCACAGGTTGCTCCCGTGATGGATGACCTGCTCGCTGCACTGACGTCTCTGGCAGACCAGTCCGGTGCCGGCCTGGCGGTACTGATGCTGACCGACATCCGCGCAGGTTTTACCTCGCTTTACTTCGCCGGGCGGGAGAGCGTTAACGCGGCCTCCTGCTCCGTACCGGGCATGCTCAGCCGCAAAAAACAGCTTCTGCCCTGGTTTGAGTCCCGCCTTAACCAGAACGGGAGTTCATTATGACCTGTTACACCCACGCACTGATACTTGTGAACGATAAAGACGACGGCACCCTCCTGCTGAAACGGGCGGTCGCGCTGGCGCAGCCGCTCGGCATGAAAATCACCCTGGCCCACATCAGCGACGACTACCGGGAGATGAACTACGTGTCCGACAGCCTGATGGACGACGGCGTGTCGGAGGAGGTGGTTAAGGCCAAGGCGTTTCTGAGCTGGCTGGCTGCTTCCGTGCCTGAGACGGTCGATACGCGGGAGCTGGTGACTATGCACCGCTTTGAGGACGTGGAGAGGTGTATCGGGGAGCTGGGCGTGGACCTCGTACTTGCCGGACACCGCAACCGCTTCATGGGAATGCTGACCTCCCGCTCGGCGGAATACATTAACCACCTCACGGTGGATGTGCTTATCACTCATCTGGCTGACTGACCGGGAGAAACTCTATGCGCTTTACACTGGATAACGTGGCCGCCCGTGAAATTCTTGACTCGCGCGGCAACCCCACCGTTGAAGTTGAAGCCCGAACCACGGACGGGATGATGGCGCGTGCCTCGGTGCCTTCCGGGGCCAGCACCGGATCGCGCGAGGCCGCTGAGCGCCGCGACGGCGATGACCGCCGCTTTGGCGGCAAAGGCGTACTGGATGCCGTCAGGGCGGTAAATACGGAAATCTGCGGGGCCGTGCGTGGCAGGGACGTGCGCGAGCAGCGGCAGCTGGACAACATCATGCTGGCGCTGGACGGTACGGAGAACAAGAGTCGCCTGGGTGCCAATGCCATTCTGGGCGTATCGCTGGCGGTGGCCCGGCTGGCGGCACAGGCCTCGCACGAACCGCTCTGGCGCTACCTGGGGGGCCTGCAGGCCAACCTGCTGCCCGTGCCGTGCATGAACATTATCAACGGCGGCGTGCACGCCCGCGGTCAGGGCGCGGACTTTCAGGAGTTCATGATAGCGCCACACGGCGCACCCACGCTGCGCGAGGCCGTACGTCAGGGCAGCGAGGTCTACTAGGCGCTACGCCAGATCCTGATCGACAAAAACCTCTCAGCGGCGGTCGGCGACGAAGGCGGCTTTGCGCCTGCCGTGTCATCGAACCGCGACCCGCTGGCATTTATCGTACAAGCTATTGAGAAGGCAGGATACCAGCCCGGAGAAGACATCAGCATCTGCATGGACCCCGCATCAAGTGAGTTTTTCGCTGACGGTAAGTATCATCTGCGCACCGAGGGCAGCGCGCTGAGCGCGGCGGAAATGACGGCGTACTACGTGATGGACCAGTTTCCCGTCATCCTGCTGGAAGACGGCTTGTCCGAGGACGACTGGACGGGCTGGAAGCATCTGCACCAGCAGCTTGCGGGACGGGCCGAGTTGGTTGGCGATGACCTGTTTGTCACCAATGTGAAATACATTCAGCGCGGCATTGACGAAAACATTGCCAGCGCTGCGCTAATTAAGCTCAATCAGATTGGCTCGCTCAGCGAAACGCTGGACGCCGTGGCGCTCTGTCAGCGGCACGGCTGGGGCGCGTTTATTTCACACCGCAGCGGTGAAACGACGGACACGTTCCTTGCCGACCTGACCGTGGCCCTGCGCGCGGGGCACCTGAAAACCGGTGCGTCGTGCCGCGGCGAACGCGTGGAAAAGTACAACCAGCTGATGCGCATCGAGCAGGCGCTGGGTGACGATGCACGCTACGCGGGCCTTCACGCGTTTGTGCGCCGCACGTAACACATTCACCGGACGGCCCGCGTCCGGCACAGGAGCACTGCATATGACATCTTCAACGCTGGTTCTTCTGCGCCATGGTGAAAGCCAGTGGAACCGGGAAAACTGTTCACCGGATGGACAGACGTGCCGCCGACAGGGCCGGAGACACGCTGCGGGCAGAGTCTTCACCTCGATTATGCGCGCTGTGTTCACACGGTCTGGCGGGTGCTTGACCGTCTTGACCGCAACTGCGCTGCAGGGGGTGAACAAGAATGCGGCTGCCCGGCTGATGGGCGCGGAGACCGTCCGGTACTGGCGCAAAAGCTTCACCAGTATTCCTCCCGCGGACGTGGAGGCGCCGGTACTGCTGCGTTTGGATCCGCAGTCTTGAAATGACGCTGCGTCGCGTCATACCGTACTGGCAGTTGTGGTGCCCGGAGGTTCTCTGAAGTATCGACCTATACCTTGACGGCCTTTCTGCACAACAGCACTTTCCGTCCAGTGTACCTGTACAAGTCATGTCCCGTTATGTTCTGAAGATGAAAAAATAAAAGGAGAGAATGTGAATCAGCTTTTTGCCGTCATCACCGGCGGTGCGCTGGGATGTGTTATCCGCTGGCAACTGAGTGAGCATCTGAACGCGATTTTTCCGGACCTGCCGCCCGGGACGCTGCTGGTCAATCTGATGGGTGGATTTATCATCGGAGCGACGCTGGCGTATTTTCTGCACCACCCCGGCCCCGATCCGACCTGGCGACTGCTCATTACCACTGGATTGTGTGGAGGTATGACGACCTTTTCCACTTTCTCTGCTGATGTTTTTGCCCTGTTGCAGTCCGGCAACTATGCCTGGGCAGCCGCCTCGGTGCTGATACACGTACTGGGCTCGCTGGCCATGACAGCGGCCGGTTTTTATATCATGACACTGTTTGGTTAACCCGAACAGCACGGCCTTTGAGCGTAGAAATCTATGGTCCCACCATTTTTGCAACACTGATTTTTGATTAATGATGGTAAGCGCACGGCGTGGGACGCAGAGTAAGGTTTAGTTTACAGGCAGCGCTACATTCCACGGCAGTAGTCATGGATCCTGTTTACCGGCCATTCTTGGATATGATCAATGACGTAACGCAACCAGGTTTCCGGCTCGACCTTGTTCAGTTTGCAGCTTCCTATAAGGCTGTACATGACCGCCGCGGCCTCACCACCACCATCTGCACCTAAGAGTCGAGTCAGCCGAAGGGAATTTCACCCCCCCGGCTGCTCACAGAACCTTACATGACAGCCTCCCGTCATACGGCTCTTGATCACACATTCGATGCACGTAGTAAATACCAATGCGCGAACAGCTCCGGATTCTCTCTTCGAACAAGACGAAGCGATGCTCCGCTTGACGTATAGAGATTCGGTACTTGCTCTTCATCCATTTGAGCAGGCGCGATTGCAACGCGCTCCACAATCGATAGCTGAAGTTTCTGTACCAGAATTTACCGTAGTATTCGATCCATCCTCGAATCACAGCGTTGTACCTGCGAGAAAAACCCCTCAGGTCATCCGTAGTGGATCGATGGATGCGCCAGTGTTTGATCGTGTCTACCATCCTGCGCATCGCCTTCATCGACGCTCCCGACATGCACTTACGAAAGAGTTCGCCCCGGGAGCCCCTCAGGGTTCGCACCTTGAAGTCATATCCAAGAAAGGTGAAGCTCGTCGCGACATTGTGCCGCCCGAATGTATCGATGTAGACAATCTTCGACTTTTCTTCGTTGATGGTCAGACCCACTTCACTCATCCGTCGTGTCAGGCTCTCCCTGATTCGAACAGCCTCGCTCATCCTTGTGCAGTGAATAACAATATCGTCGGCATACCGTTCAAACGACACGCCGCGATGCGTCCTGTCCATCCAACGATCAGAGGCGTAATGCAGGAACAAGTTGGCTAACAAGGGCGAGACACACCCCCTTATGAACAGTGCTGAATTATGCACAGAGCTCGCCTGTAATGGCGGATTTGCGGGATCCCGTACGCAATCACTGTGCATAATGATGATTACAAAGAGGTTAGCCAGGCGAGCAGTCCCGCGTCCTGACTCCACTCCGGCATGTCGTTGGAGACGACGTTGACATATGCGGCCTCCGGAGCCTTACGTTTGGCTTCGGTGGAAGCACGTGCGTAGATCTCTGTGGTCGACAGATCAACATGACCCAGAATATCCCGGATATAGGGCAGCAGGATACCAGCCTCATAAAGATGCATTGCCTTGCTGTGCCTCAGAATATGAGGGCTTATTCTGGCTCGGGAAAGTTCAAGTGTGTCCGTGAGTGCTCGGTACTTGTCGATGATCCAGGCAACTCCGCCACGACTGAGCTTCGCGTGTTGCTGGTTGAAGAATACAGGATAGCTATCGCGACCAGGCATATCGAGGCGAAACTCGGTCAGGTAGTTGGCCAGGAGCGCCGCTGTGTTGGCGCCAGGGGGGACATGACGAGTCTTGCGATCTTTGCCCGTCAACGTGATGACCGCAGGCTTTTGCAGACGGACGTCCGCAACGATCAGGTCAACCAGCTCCTGGACTCTGGCACCGGTGTCGTAAAGAGTGGCCAGCATTGTCGCATCGCGTCTGCTCAATTGTCAGATGGTGCACGCAGGCTCGAGCCCCCTTTTTTACCGGGATTGCCATGATGTCCTGGCAACGCGCCATCAGTGCGGGCTCCTGCGATTGCATCCAGGTGTAGAACGAGCTAATCGCCGCCAGGCGCTGGTTCCGTGTCGAGACACTGTTCTGGCGGCTGCTCTCAAGCCAGTTCAGGAACCCTGTAATCATCTCGACATCGATACGGTTGAGGGTGAGCTTCACAGTCGGTATCGCTTTCTGGTCGCGCAAATAGATGATCAGAAGCTTGAACGTGTCGCGATAGGAGGCGACTGTGTTGGGCGAAGCACCACGCAGCCCTGCCGGATGGTTTGTAAGGAACCGCTGCAATCGCTGAGCAAAATCAGTTGCCATGGGGCAGGCCTCCCTTCAGGGAGGGGACAACGTGACCGATCATCTCATCCAGTCGAGAGACAATGTGCGGATATGACTCGGCGGTCAGCCTCAGGTAGTAGGCGGTATCTGCGATGGAGTCATGCCCCATATAGGTCTGCAGGACCGGCAGCATCGCGCCAACATCCTTGCCGGCAGCGAACCACTTCTGCAGGTTGTGGACCGCAAATGAATGTCTAAAATCGTGGACGCGCGGTCCGTGGCCGCGACCACCGTGACTGATGCGTGCCTGCCATAGAAACCGGCGGAAATTATTGTAAACGTTCAATAGTCTCAGGGGATGACCGCGTCTGCCAGGGAAGAACCACTAGCCGAACTGGGCATGATAGTGCGCCAAGCTAACACGTAGTGGTTCGGACACGGGGATCTGACGCTCTTTGCCGCCCTGGCGTCGCGGATCAGCAAGACCCCTGTCACCGGATCAACATCCTCGACGCGCAACGGGCGGGCTTCCGGGCAGCGCAGACCGCAGGCATAGATAGTCCTGAACAGGACCGGCATTACCAGGTGCCGCAGGGGCACGCCGCTGCAGTAATGGCAGCGATCCGTCCGGGCGAAGAAGGCGGCCAGTTCTGCGTCGGAATAAATGTGCGGATGTAGGCCACAGGCCGACGCAACACGCCTGTCGGTAGCACATAGGCTGCAACGTCGTGGAGTATCAGCCACCGGGCCAAATGCCTCACCGGCGAAGTCAGCCCCTGCAGGGTTGCCGGCGTGACTGCTCGCTTTTGAGCCGCCTCGATCCAGGCATTGGCAAAAACCTCGGTGATGGTCTCCAGTCCGGAAACTGGCTGCGTGTGAACGCAACAAACCGGTAGAGGACCGCCTCCTCAGCTTCGTATTTATAACCGACCGTGCGCTTCTGGGCGACCATCGTCTTGATGGCATCGATCAATGTCAGAGGCGTGCTCATAACAAAACCTCCCCGGATGTGGTGTCAGGGTTGAGTGCGCACTGACGCAGCAGCCCCAGTGACGTCTTCAAATACACGCCCGTCGTGCTTACCGATTGATGTTCAGGAATGTCGGCGATCTCTTCAATCGGCGTTCCCCCTTCCATCAATCGGGTCGCCAGCGTATGCCGCAGCGAATGCATGCCGACAATCGGTGGACGGTCGCCCATGACGGACACAGTCGATTATCGCCCAGCCAACGTCTTTCAATAGCGGCAGTTGTATGCGGTGCCCGGTCTTGGTTTGTCTCACCCAGAGCCGATTGCCCGGTCAGTCGAGGTCATCCAGTTCCAGACGCTTGACGTCGATGCTACGCAGACCGAGCCGCGTGACCAATGTAATGATCGCGTAATCTCTTTTGCCGCAAGGATTGCCCCGGTCGATGGCATCCAGAATTCTGGCTACATCGGCGGCATCCCACACCGATGGAACTCGGGCGTGCTTGCTGGGCTTCACCGGCGGGACTGCCTTCAACACGTCGGCATTGACCTGCCCCTGGCGACCTGCATATCTGAGAAAAGCGCGGACCGCGCACAGCTTTTGTTCAACCGTCTTTGCCTGATATCCGGACAAAGTGGCGACAAATGCCTCGATTGTTCTGGCATCGCAGTCAGCAAGTCGGGCGCGCGTGTCCACAAAAGAAAGAAACTCTCCGGCCAGCGTCCCGTACGTGCGCACTGTCGCAACTGCACAACCCTCGGCACGTAACCCGGCCTGGAATGTACCGATCAGCCTGACCTGATCGGCTGTGAGCTTATCGGCCCGGCGATCATAGCGATGCAACACAGCGCCGTGAACCACAAAGTCTCCCAGCATCTGGGCGACCCAAAACAGGTAGACGTCAGTCTGTTTGAGCGTGCCGGTCTGTTCCTTCGCGAAAAAATCACAGGCAGTGTCGACCCACGCCATTGCGATCAGGCTGAACGCCTCAACGCCCCGATCCGAAAAATACCCCGCCAGACGACGCCAGCACTGGCGATACCAGATCATCGTCGACTCTTTATATCCCAGATGCAGCAACTCGCGATCCAGGCCAGAAATTAATGCAGATAAAGTTACCATCACCGCTATCTCCGATCACAGGCCCCACCTCATGCCGGGCCGGGTAATCAGCATCATCGGTGATTATGTGCAGCGATTTTATGCATACCCCTGCAAAATCGTCACCCACAGGCAAGTACTATGCATAATCCAGAACTGCTCATAAGGCAGCTTATGGTCAGCTGACAATAATCCACCTTGAGGTGTCCCTCGTCCCCGTTCCTGAAGCAACCCCATCTCACTCTGCATCGGCGCTTGCAGCCAGACAGTACAGGATCACCCATTTCGGCATCTGGTGATGCTCCAGAGCCTTGATGATCAGGTCGTGCCTAACGTGGTCGAAGAACGCGCTGATATCCACTTCCAGTACCCAGTTCTTACGACAGCACCGAATGGAACATTGACGCAAAGCATCGTGGGCCGATCTTCCGGGCCTGTAACCATACGAGTCAGGATGGAAAATCGGATCGATCACAGCCCCCACATATCTTTTCACTGCACCCTGGGCTACCCGATCAGAGACCGTTGGGATGCCAAGGATGCGCTCCTTGCCATTGTCTTTCGGAATGCGCTTTTCCCGTACAGGTGGTGGAAAATACGACCCTGAGCACAACCGGTTCCAGATGCGGTAGAGGTTATGATCGCGCTGCCGACAAAGTCCGTGAGCGTCTGTCCATCACAGTCCGGCACGCCACGATTGCGGCGTACATCCTGTACGCCATCCACTCCAGCGACTTCGGTATCTCGAATGCTTTTCGTTGCACTAAAACGTCATCCTCGTTTGAGTTGTGTCCCGCACAACGAAAGTGATCCCCACCCCTTCGCTCCAGCCCCATTACAGGTCTTTCATCACTACTACGGGTGAGTCCGTCCCTATCCCCACGTACGTGCCGAGGATAGGTTCTCACGTTCCCCAAAATGGCCTGGCTCAGGTTTTTGCTGCCTTAACAACGGGTGCCGTGCAGTCGGTAGACAGGTGTCCTCTGCACTTCTCGGTGCCGGCTATACAAGCCCGTTTTGACACCAGTGGGATTTCGTCGCTTCATCAGTCAGTTCACTTTCGTTCAACTACCTGAGCCTTACGTGACAGTAGTTACTCTGCTTTTTCCCGAATCGCTCACCACCAACATGCTGAACATGTTCGCAGCATCGGGTCGTTTGATCAGTACGCCTGCACGCCCTGACCGGAGGGCCTACCTCCATCCATATTGGGACATGGAGTGTCATGCCGCCGTTTGCATCTTGTCGTCATGACGACTCCTTCGTGACACACACAGCCAGTTACGGCGACCCAGTGCCACAACACGAAGAGCGCTTTCACACAGATTATTGTCGGTTTCCACCCGGCCGTTACGGCAGAAGACGTTCAGCGCATCCCGGTGGTTCAGCAGATAAGTGAACGCCTTTGCCGTGTCTGAGTGGCGCGACAGCACCTTCATCTGCGCCTGTACCCAGTCGTACAGCGACTGCATCAGCGGGACCGTTCTGGCTTTCCTCACCGACAGGCGCTCATCTGCCGGGCTGCCGCGTATCTCCGCCCCGATGACTATAGCTCACCAATGCGCTTCAGTGCTTCGGTGGTGACAGCCGCAGGCGTACGGGCGTGTACATCGTGGATTTTACGTCTTGCGTGCGCCATACAGGCCGCCTCCGTGATGCGTCCGTCCTCATACAACGCGTCATAACCGCGCATCCGCCTGCAGAACCCCGCTGTACCCGCCCAGATGGCGCTGCGGATGGAACCCTTTGTGGTCCGGCGTGTACGTGAATCACATTGCCGCCGGCAGCGATGGCCGGCACACCTGTCATCGCGGAGGTATACCCACAGCCTGCCGGTGCGCGTTTTACCGCCTCCCGTCGCCGGCACGTTCACCGGCGTGTCATCGCCGTGCACTTTACTGTCCATCAGCACATAGCTGTACAGGGCCTCGTACAGCGGGCGCAGGGTATGCCCCACCTCGTCCACCCAGCCGCACAGCGTGTTACGACTCAGTTCCACGCCCTGCCGCGCGTAGATTTCAGACTGCCGGTACAGCGGCAGGTGCCCGCAGAACTTTGCCATGATGACGCGCGCCAGCAGGCGCGGCGCGGCATACCCACGGGCAATGGGTTTTGCCGGCAGGCGGGCCTGCACGATGTGGTCACACCGGCAGCGGGCCCGCTTCGGGCGCACCGTTTCGATAACCTTAAGGCGCTGCGGATGATGTTGTGCTCCTGCCAGCGGGTTCCCGGACGATCCGGAGTAGCATCTCCTGATCGGGATTTTCCAGCATGATGCTGCCGTAGCGAAGCGTCAGCGAGCAGATTGTCGCCGCACCCGGGTTGTTCTGTGCCTGCCCGGCAGGATCGTCCACTATCCCGGCCGGCAGTGCAGCAGGCTGTGACACCGGTGGGATGCATGCCGAAAGGCGGCGGGAGACCCGTCCCTCTTTTTGCCAGAGACGGAGCCATTTAAAGATAACATTGTCGTTGACCCTGTGCGCCCGGGCAATATCCGCAACGTTGGCGTCCGGCTGCGTCGCCAGTTCAACAATGCGAAGTTTGAAGTCGTTCGAATAAACGCGGCGGGCTTGGTCCGCCAGGTCCGAGTCTCTGGTTCCATAACGTAGATGTCCGTCTGTATCAGATGGGCATCTAATTTACCGGCTCAGCGCTGGCGATGGCAGACGTCAGAGGTCGTGCGCTTACCATAAAAGCCATGAAACGCAGCGCTGGCTGAAAGCCAGCCCGAAGTTCATCGTGGTATATCAGCCGGTATATTCTCCGTGGGTAAACCATATTGAACGGCTCTGGCTGGCGCTGCATGAGACCATAATCCGAAACGATCAGTGCCGCTCGATGTGGCAACTGCTGAAAAAGGTTCATCATTTTATGACAACAGCCAGTCCGTTTTCTGGCGGCGGGCATGGTTTAGCAAAAGTGTAGCAGTATCAGGATCAGCTATTTAGGACATAGTACAATGCGGGTTTAATCAGGCCGGCGGATTCAGATTAATGGTCAACCAGCACACTGATCTATGAGCAGACTCTGCCTGCTTTAACGAACGAGACGGCCAGTTGTGTCGGGCAGATAAGCGAATCTGTCGGCACCCGACACAATATTTTAATAACTTTTCCTGTTTTTCTGCCGATATATATATGTTGAAATTTTTTATTATTTTCATATTCCATACAATATTAGCCACTTACAATGGCAAGGAATTCAAATGACTATTACACAGAGATTGTTGCTCACCTTTTCACTTCTTTCCGCTGCGCTGGTCGCGATGGTTATCGTGGCCATCATAGTGACCGGCGGATTTCAGTCCCGCTTTCAGTATGTGCAGCAGAATACCATTGCTTCATTTCTGGACCTCGGGAAAATGGTTGACGACAGTAATTCCCTCATTATTTGGCTTTATCGTCACCAGAGTGCCACAACCCCCCAGCGTCAGGCCGAGGTCGAGAAGCAAATTGATGGTGTTATCAGTAATATCAAGTCACTAAACCAGTATTACCTGAATAACGACATATCGAGCGAGGAGGATCGTCAAATGACGGAAGCGGCCTTCTCCATCGTTAAACGCATTGAATCCACGCTTTCGGTTTTTCTTGCCAGTTCACGCGCGCACAATGACTCCGTTGCACTGAGAGCGCTTCAGGGCAATGAAGGCATTGGCGAAGCGGCCCGCCAGCTAATTGCGGGCTACCAGAAACAACTGAAACTGAACGTGGACATCGGTAACGCTCTGCGCAAAGAAAACGACCGGATTTATCAGATGACAGTCTGGAGCTTGCTGAGCGGCTCCGCGCTGGCCATTTCCATTCTTGCATTTTTTGCGCTGAAAACTGTTTTCGCTATACGGCATCAGCTTAACGGCATGCGTCAGGCCATGGAAACTGCCAGCGCGCGACTCGACCTAACTCTTAGGGTAGACGAGTTGCGCCCGGATGAAATCGGCTTGACCGCAAAAGCGTTTAATTATCTGATTGAAAATGTATCAGCTTCATTGTCAAAAGTGGAGGCTTCTGCACAGTCGGTCAGTTCTGCCTCTGCGCAGATATCAGCCGGTAACGAGGATCTCTCATCCCGCACGGAGCAGCAAGCCGCCTCACTAGAGCAGACAGCTGCAAGCATGTCTGAGCTAAGCGAGACTGTTCGTCAGACCGCAGAAAATACACGCCTTGCCAGCCAGTTGGCGAAAAATGCCAGGGATATTTCAGAAGACAGCGCCGGGCAAGTGCGCACGCTGCTGAGTACCATGGGTGACATCAGGGACAGCTCTGCAAAAATCACGGATATCATTGCGCTTATTGAGGGGATTGCGTTTCAGACTAATATTCTGGCCCTGAATGCCGCCGTAGAGGCCGCCCTCGCCGGAGAGCAGGGCCGTGGTTTTGCTGTAGTGGCTGAAGAGGTCCGCGACCTTGCGCAGCGCTCATCCTCTTCCGCTCGCGAAATTAAGGAGCTGATTGAATCATCAATGGGATTTGTTGAAGTCGGAGCGACGCAGGCTGAGGGTGTAAGGGAGAATATGTCCCGCATGAATGATGCCGTGCGGCAGGTCACCGACCTCGTCGATGAGATATCCGTTGCCGCCAGTGAGCAGTCACAGGGGATCGATCAGATCTATCTGGCCGTGAATCAGATGGATGACGTAACACAGCAGAACGCAGCACTGGTTGAAGAGGCTTCGGCAGCGTCACGTTCGCTGATGGAGCAGTCTGCGTCGCTGCACCATCTGGTAAATGCCTTTACTCTGGCTCCTACTTTAGCCAGGGAAGGGGAAGCATTGAGCGCCTTGACGAAACATTGAGCGCTCTGGCGTGGTACAGACAGCGCCCGTATTACATTCCAGTCCTGTCGTTGTGGCAGCGGATGATGACAACAGGCAGAGCTTCTAAGGCACAGGTTACATTTTCTCCGACTGAAACTGAATGAAAGGGCTTAGGCTATCCTTAGCCCTGTAAGTATTAAGTGCTTAGCACTTAATGGAATTGAAACTCACGTTACGCGTTTGTGACCATGACCCCGAATATGATCCAGCCGTAATCAGGAATAACCGGCTTCA
>NZ_JACVTW010000026.1:0-64061 GCF_016624785.1 Kosakonia sp. S42
ATTGACAAGGGGAGCGCGGCCGCTTCCCTTGTCCCGTTCACCGCATAAGAGGTCAATGAAACTCTCCAACGCATGGTGAACGGAACCCTTCCACCCATGCCATATGCCAGGCCCATTGCCGGATGGCGCGTTACACGCTTATCCGGCCTACGGGAGCGGAGCTCCCTTAACTCACCAATGCCTGCCCATCTTTGCGGCTCTCGGTGGCAGCAACATACTGCCCCTCCGGCATCCGGTAAATCACCTGCGCGCCGCCGAAGTTGTACCCCGCCTGCGGATCCTCAACGGTAATCTGGTGCCCGCGATCGCGCAGCGCAGCGATCACATTGTGCGAGAAGGTCGACTCAACAATCACCTCCCGCCCGCGCACCACGCGCCAGCGCGGAGCGTCAATCGCCGCCTGCGGGTTCTGCCCGTGCTGCATAATGCGCAGCGCCATCTGCATATGCCCCTGCGCCTGCATCGGCCCGCCCATCACGCCAAAAGACATCAGCGGCTTGCCGTCTGCCCCCATCGCAAAGCCGGGAATAATGGTGTGGAACGGGCGCTTACTGCCCGCCAGCGCATTCGGGTGTTTCGGATCGAGCACAAAGCCGCAGCCGCGGTTTTGCAGGCTAATTCCGGTCTCCGGCACCACCACGCCCGAGCCAAAGCCCATAAAGTTGGACTGAATAAACGACACCATCATGCCGCTGGCATCAGCGGTTGAGAGATAAACCGTGCCGCTTTGCGTCGGCGAACCGTAGACAAAATCGGAGGCTTTATCAGGGTCGATCAGCGCCGCGCGGGTTTTCAGGTAGCTGTCGCTGAGCAGCAGATCAGCGGCGAACTCAAGGTGATCTTCATCGGCGATATAGCGATCGAGATCCGCCAGCGCCAGCTTCATCGCCTCAATCGACAGATGCAGCGACTGCACCGAATCCGGATCGTAGCGGCCAATATCGCACTGTTCGAGAATGCCGAGGGCAATCAGCGTCGCAATCCCCTGGCCGTTCGGCGGCAGCTCCTGCACCGATCCACCGGCAAAGTCGCGCGACAGAAGCGAAACCCAGTTGGCTTCATGATTCGCCAGATCCGCTTCGCTCAGGTGCGCGCCGTGCTGCTTTGCAAAGGCGGCAATCTTCTGCGCCAGTTCGCCGCGATAGAAGGCTTCACCATTAGTCTCGGCAATCAGCTCCAGCGTGCGCGCCTGCGCCGGGTTACGGAAGATCTCGCCGATTTTCGGCGCCCGGCCTTCAGGGGCAAAGCACTCGCTAAAGCCCGGCTGATCTTTCAGCTTGTCATAGCCGCGCTGCCAGAGGTGACCAATCAGCGGCGAGACGGGAAAACCATTACGGGCATACTCAATTGCCGGTTGCGCGAGCGTGGTGAGCGGCAGCGTGCCGAAGCGCTCCGCCAGCGCCACCCAGCCGGAAACCGCGCCGGGCACCGTCACCGCATCCCAGCCAATCTCGGGTACCGCATCAAGCCCGGCAAAGAGATCCGCATGCCAGCTGGCGGGCGAGCGGCCAGAGGCGTTCAACCCGTGCAGCTCTTTGCCATCCCAGACGATGGCAAACGCATCGCTGCCGATGCCGCAGCCGGTCGGCTCGACCACCGTAAGCGCCATTGCCGCGGCAATCGCCGCATCCACCGCGTTACCGCCCTGCTGCAACATACGCATTCCGGCCTGTGCCGCCAGCGGCTGCGACGTTGCCACCGCGTTTTGCCCAATCATCGGCGCGCGGCGTGAGGCGTAACCGACGCTAAAATCAATCGCTTTAGTCATGCAAACTCCTTAGTCGTGGCGCGGATCGAGCGCGTCGCGCAGCCCGTCGCCGAGTAAATTGAATCCCTGCACGGTGAGGAAGATCACCACACCGGGAAAAATCGACATCCACGGCGCCTGCTCGAGGAACCCTTTTGCCGTGTTAAGCATGGCGCCCCAGGAGGGGTATGGCGGCTGCTGCCCGAGGCCGAGAAACGACAGGCTCGCTTCGGTAATGATCGCCGAGGCGATGGCAAGCGTGGCCTGCACCAGAATCGGCGACATCACGTTGGGCAGCACATAGCGCACGATGATCCAGCGGTCCGGCAGGCCGATGGCCCGCGCGCCGTCGATATACTCTTCATTACGAATGGCGATCACCTGGCCGCGCGTCAGACGGGCAAAGATCGGCATCGCTGAGAGGCCAATGGCGATCATCGCGTTGGTCAGGCTTGGGCCGAGAAACGCGCCGAGGGCAATCGCCATAATCAGAAACGGGCAGGCGAGCAGCGCTTCGATAAAGCGCGAAATCACCCCATCCCACATCCCCTGAAAATACCCGGCCAGCAGGCCGAGCGGCACGCCAATCACCACGGCGATCACCACCGAGACACAGCCCGCCAGCAGCGAGGTGCGCGCCCCCCACACCATGCGCGAGAGGATGTCGCGCCCCAGCTCATCGGTGCCGAACCAGTGGAGCACCGAGGGGGCTTTACGCACCGCCAGAAAATCGGCTTTGACCGGATCAAACGGTGCGATCCACGGTGCCAGCAGCGCGATAAGCACAAAGATGCCGACAATCACCGCGCCAAGCACCGCGCTTTTGTTGGCGAGAAATTTCTTAAGCACCCGGTTTTCATTGCGCGGCAGCGTAGCCGCCGCACCGACAGAGGTGAGTTCCGCCATTATTCGCTCCGCATTTTCGGGTTGATTAACACATACAGCACGTCGGCCAGCAGGTTGAGGGCGAGAAAACCGATCGCCACCACCAGCACCACGCCCTGCACCACCGCGTAGTCGCGGTTGAAGACGGAATCGACAATCATCTTGCCGAAGCCGGGAATGGTAAACACCTGCTCGGTAAGCACTGCGCCGCCGAGTAATTCGCCGAACAGCAGCGTTGTCAGGGTGATCACCGGCACCAGCGCGTTACGAAAAGCGTGCTTCATAATCACCGCTTTCGGTAACAGCCCTTTGGCGCGGGCGGTGCGGATGTAATCAGCTTTCAGCACCGCAATCATCGACGCGCGAGTGTGGCGCATCAGCGTCGCCGCAAGGCCAGTGCCGAGCACCAGCGACGGCAGCAGCAGCGTGCGCAGGTTTTGCAGCGGATCTTCCGCAAAGGGCACAAAGCCGGAAGCGGGCAGCCACTGCAAATTGACCGAGAAGATAAGGATTAACAAAATCCCCAGCCAGAAGTGCGGCACCGAGATCCCCGAGATGGCGACGAAGTTGGTGCCGTGATCGATCCAGCTGTTCTTATTCACCGCCGCAAGGATGCCCATGCTGATGCCGACCAGCAGCGCGATGATCATCGCCAGCAGCGACATCTCCAGCGTCACCGGCAGCTTGGCGGCAATCAGATGGGTCACCGGCTCCTGCGTACGTAAGGAGACGCCCAGATCCCCCTGCAACGCGCGGGTCAACCAGTGGAAATACTGCACCGGAATCGGCGCATCCAGGTTCAGCTCCGCGCGCAGATGAGCGATTACCGCCGGATCGCGCTCCTCGCCGAGCATGGCGGTGATCGGATCGCCGGGCAGCAGCTTCTGCAACCCGAACACCATCATGCTCACCAACAACAGGGTTGGCACCGCGAGCATCAGGCGTTTGCAAATCAGTTCCAGCATGGTCTCTCCTTACGGCTGACGGGTTATTTGGCGAAGCTCAGACCCGCCAGACGCACAATGCCGTCCGGGTAAGGGGTAAACCCCTGCACTTTTTTGTTCAGCCCGAACAGGCGCGGCTCAAAGTAGAGGTAGGCAATCGGCATATCCGTTTGCAGCTGTTTCACCACTTTTTCATACAGCGCCTGGCGGGTGGCGGGATCGTTCTGCGTCCGCGCCTCGGTCAGCCATGTATCGACCTGAGCATTGCTGTAGCGGCCATCGTTGAGTGCGCCTTTGCTGTGTACAAAGCCAAAGATGCTGCCATCAGGATCCGGGCGGCCGGACCAGCCGGAGAAGCTGAGCTGATAATCACCGCTCTGCTGTCTGTCGAGCAGGGTGGCAAATTCGGTCATTTGCAGGTTGATATTAAAGCCCGCTTCGGCGGTCATCGCTTGCAGCACCTGGCCCACCTGCTGCGAGGTCGGGTTATTCGGCACCAGCAGCGAGACGGTCAGCGGCGTTTTCACCCCGGCGGCCTGCAACAGCGCTTTTGCTTTCTCCACATCGCGCGGCGCAACCGGCAGCTTGACGTGATACGGGCTGACCGGCGAGAAGGCCTGGTTTGCCGGGGTATAAAGCCCCTCGAATACCACCTGGTTGAGCGCCTCGCGGTCGATAGCCAGCGAGAAGGCTTCGCGCACGCGCGCATCTTTAAACGGATCGTTGGCCGGCACTTTGCCGTTATTGATATTAAACGTGATGCCCTGATAACCGAGGCCGGTCACCTTTGCCAGTTGCAGCTTGCTGTCGCTCTGCACGGTTTTCACGTCGCTGGCGGCAACGCCTTCCGTCAGATCGAGATCGCCCGCACGCAGGTTTGCCAGCCGCACCGAGGCATCCGGGATTGGCAGATAGACCACTTTGTCGAAGTGGTACGCGCCTTTGTTCCAGTAGTTATCGAAGCGGGTCAGCACAATGCGATCCTGCGCGACACGGCTGTCGAATTTATAGGGGCCAGAGCAGACCGGGTGCGCGGCAAAATTGGCTTTCTTCGCCGCTTCCGGTGCCAGCATCGCGCCAGCGCGGTCGGTGAGCTGCATCAGCAGCGCCGAGTCCGGCGTTTTCAGGTGCAGGGCGATCTGCATCGGCCCGGTCACTTCAACAGACTCCACCGACGAGAGTTCGCTTTTGCGCAGCGAGCCTGGCAGCGTCAGAGCGCGGTCTAGGCTATATTTTGCCGCCGCGGCGTCAAACTTCTCGCCGTCGTGGAAGGTGACCCCTTCGCGCAGGGTCATGGTCAGGGTTTTGCCATCTTCGCTCCATGTCCACGCCGTGGCGAGGCCCGGCACCACCTTCAGGTTGGCGTCGACATCCACCAGCCGGTCGCAGAGCGAGGCAAAGACAAAGCGCCCGTAGTAGGTGCGCGCCAGATGCGGATCGAGCATATCGGGATCGGCGCCGAGGCCCACTTTCAGCACACTTTCAGCGTGGGTCGGCAGCGCCGCGCCCAGCAACATAACGCTTCCCAGAACGGTCAACAGAGAATTTCGCACAATCATTATTGTTTCCTTTAACGGGACGAGTGAGAGGCTGCCTGTTCAAACAGCGCGCGGCGGCGCAGGAAGGCGGCGGAAGGTGGAGCAATCTGGATAACGCTGCGATCGCGGTTAATCTCCTGCCAGCGATGGCAGGCCACCTGACGACCGCCGTCGAGCAGCTGGTTAATCGGCTCAAGCTGGCGGCACTCATCGCTGACATAGGGGCAGCGGGTGTGAAAACGGCAGCCCTGCGGCGGGTTGGCCGGGTTAGGCAGATCGCCCTGCAACAGCGGCGTTTGCCGCTCAAGACCCGGCTGCGTTTGCGGCGCGGAGGCGATCAGCGCCTGGGTGTAGGGGTGCAGCGGTGCATCGAAAATCTCTTCGACCGTTGCCATCTCAACAATCTGTCCGAGATACATCACCGCCACCCGGTCGCTCATATGGCGGATCACCGCCAGACCGTGGGCGACGATAATCATCGTCAGGCCAAACTGCTGCTTGAGGTTCTCCAGCAGATTGACCACCTGCGCCTGCACCGAGACATCGAGCGCCGACACCGGCTCATCGCCGAGCAGCAGTTTCGGCCCCGAAGCCAGCGCGCGGGCAATGCCGATACGCTGGCGCTGGCCGCCGGAAAACTCATGGGGGTAACGGCGCGCCCAGGCGGCGGGCAGCCCGACGGTGGAGAGCAGTTCCGCTACGCGCAGCTGGCGATCGCTTTTGCCCATCTTCTGGTGCAGCCACAGCGGCTCGCCGACGATCTGCTCGACGGTCATGCGTGGGTTGAGGGAGGCAAAGGGATCCTGAAAGATAATTTGCAGCTCGCGGCGCAGCTGGTTAACGCGCGCGCCGCTGGCATGGGTGATCGCCTCGCCCTGGTAATACACCTCGCCTTCGGAAGCGGCCAGCAGGCGCAGCAACAGGCGACCGAGGGTCGATTTGCCGGAGCCGGATTCGCCAACAATCGCCAGCGTTTCACCGGGGTAAACCGTCAGCGAGACGCGATCGACGGCGGTGACATACCGTTTTGGTGCAAAGAGGCGCGACGGCCCGGCAAAGCGTTTGCTGAGATCGTGGGCTTCAAGAATCGGTGTGCTCATGCGGTTTCTCCCAGCGCGATATGCTGTTCAAGGGGCGCGCGGAAACAGGCCACCAGGTGACCATGCCCCTGCGGCTGTAAGGTCGGTTTTTCCTGATGGCAGCGCGTCTGCGCAAAGGGACAACGGGTGGCGAAGCGGCACCCTTTCGGCATCGCTTCCGGCAGCGGCACCGCGCCTGGAATGGTGGAGAGCGGGCCTTTGCGTGCGCCGAGGGACGGAATCGACCCCATCAGGCCGATGGTGTAGGGGTGCTGCGGATCGGCAAAAATCGCCTCGACGCTCCCCTGCTCCACCACCTGACCGGCGTACATCACCGCCACCTGCTGCGCCACTTCTGCCACCACGCCGAGATCGTGGGTGATCATCAACACCGCCGTGCCGGTCTCGGCCTTCAGGGTGTTGAGCAGGGCGAGGATCTGCGCCTGGATGGTGACATCGAGCGCAGTGGTCGGTTCGTCGGCAATCAGCAGCCGGGGGTTATTAATCAGCGCCATGGCGATCATCACGCGCTGGCGCATACCGCCGGAGAGCTGGTGCGGATAGGCTTTAAGGCGCATCTCCGGGGCGGGAATCTGGACTTTTTCGAGTATTTGTAGCGCCGCCGCCATCGCCTCACTGCGCGAGACGTTCTGGTGGCGCATCACCGCTTCACTGAGCTGATCGCCTAACGTAAATGCCGGGTTAAGGGAGGTCATCGGCTCCTGAAAAATCATCGCCAGCGCGTTGCCGCGCAGGTCGGCATAGTCACGCGGGGCGAGCTGGCGCAGATCCTGGTCGCGAAAGTGCATCTCGCCGCTGACAATCTGCGCGCTGGTGGGCAGCAGCCCCATTAACGCCAGCGAAGTAATACTTTTCCCGCAGCCCGATTCGCCCACCAGCGCCAGCGTCTCACCGCGTTTTACGCTCAGAGAGATGCCATCTAATACGCTGACCGGCGATCCGGCAAACTGCACCTTCAGGTTGGTTATCCGCAGCACCGGCGCGGGATCGTGAAACGGGATCGTCGTCATGGCATATCGTCCTCAATGTGGATGGCCTGGATCAGGGCGTATTGCAGATCGAGCAGGTGCTCGCGCATCGCCATGGCGGCCGCGGCCGGCTTGCGATCGCGGATCGCCTGCATAATGCGGTGATGATGATCGTTATAGCGGTCGACCTTCGCCGGGGTACGCGCCAGCTCGCGCAGGTGGTGCCAGGCGGGTTCGCGGCGCACGGCGTCGAGGGTGTCGAACAGGCCAAGCAGCAGGCGGTTGCCCGCCGCTTCGGCAATCGCCCGGTGAAAGGCGCTGTCCCACAGTTCATTGAGATCCGGATCTTCGGCACTGACGTTATCGATACGCTCAAGCATGCGCTGCATCAGCGCCAGCTGCTCGGGGCTTGCCCGCAGTGCCGCCAGCCGCGCCAGGCCTGGCTCAATCTGTAAGCGCGACTCCATCACTTCCAGCATATTGGTCTGCTGAACCAGCCCCTGTAGCGCAACGGGCGAAGCAGGCGCGGTGGGGCCGGTAAAGGTCCCTTTACCCTGCTTGCGCCAGATGCGCCCCTCCTCCTCCAGCACGTCGAGGGCGCGGCGGATTTCGCGCCGCCCGACGCCAAACATTTCAGCCAGCTCGCGTTCTGTCGGCAGAGGAGTCCCTGGTGTTGACTCATACTGGTGGATAAGGCCACGAAGCTGTTCAAGCGCTGTGCTGGAGTTCGCCAGATAGCGTGAGGGTTTTTCCATATTGGTTCATCCGCGTTTTGCGTTATCTTTTTATTTCATAACAGCAAGTTATAGTTTTTATGCCTGCTGCCACTCAGGGTTTATTAAGCAATTTGCGAACCAATAGATCATTGGTTCAGTTATATTTTTGAAATATTTGTTAATACATTGATTTAAAGATGTTTATTTTTTGCCAGTAGTGGCGGGAAAAGCAGCGCTTCAGAGGATGTAAAACGGCAAATGCACAGTTTTTGTGCAACATGCGCACCAAAAAAGAGCAAAACGTTCACAAATGCACCGCCCGGTGGTGCGATGTCTGAAAGGGATGGGGGTTGTACTGCCCGATGGCGCTACGCTTATCGGGCCTACGGTTTCGATGCGTGGGTGAGCCGGGTGTTGTAGGCCTGATAAGGCGCAGCCGCCATCAGGCAATGGCTGACGGGCGAGCGATCAGCTGCCCGACCGCAAGGCTAAAGGCGCGCAGCGCCTGGGCGACATCCTCCTCTGTCACGCTCTCCGCCGGATGGTGGCTGATCCCGCCCGCACAGCGCACAAAGAGCATCGCTGACGGCCAGCGCTCGGCAATGGCAATCGCGTCGTGCCCGGCACCGCTCGGCAACAACATCGTGCGCCCCTGCACTTCCCGCACCGCGTCGGTTAACTGCGCGCGCAGAGCTTCATCGCAGGGCGTGGCGGCGATGGTATAAAAAATCTCATGGCTAAAACCCACGCCGCGCCGCGCCGCGATCACCTCCGCCTGTGCCAGCAGGCGTTGCAGCAGCGTGTCGCGCGCTTCATCCTGCGGGCTGCGAATATCGAGCGTCAGGCTTACCGCGCCAGGGATGACATTCACCGCGCCGGGCTCGCACTGCAAGGTACCAACGGTGGCAACGATATCCGGTGCGAAGGCCTGGGTGGTCTGCTCAATAAACAGCAGCCATTCGGCGGCGGCGGCCAGCGCATCGCGGCGATGGCGCATCGGCACCGTCCCGGCATGGCCCGCTTCGCCGGTAAAGCGGGCGTGCAGACGGTGCGCGCCGTTGATCGCGCTCACTACGCCGAGGGCGAGATCCTCCTGCTCCAGCACCGGCCCCTGCTCAATATGCAATTCGAGGTAGGCCGAGAAATCCGCCGCCGGGCGCTGGGCGGCAAAAATCGCATCGGCGCTCAGCCCGGCAAGGGCTAACGCCTGCGCCACGCTGACCCCCAGCGCATCTTCGCAGGCGAGCCACGAGGCGGGCCAGCTGCCGGTCAGGCCGCGGCTGCCGAGCAGGGCGATGTTAAAGCGCGTCCCCTCCTCATCAGCAAAACCGATAATCTCAATTGCCTGCGCCCCGCGCAGCCCGGCACGGTTCAGCGCATCCACCACTTCAATTGCTGCCAGCACGCCGAGCATGCCGTCGTAACGCCCGGCGTTGCGCACCGTGTCGAGATGCGAGCCGAGCAGCAGCGCCTGCGCGCCCGGCTGCGCCGCCTCATAGCGCCCGCAGATATTGCCGACCGCATCCTGCCAGGTGTTCATGCCCGCCTGCTGCATCCACTGCGCGACCAGCGCGTTGGCCTGCAAATGCTCCGACGAGAGATAAACGCGGGTCAGCCCCTCGCTGCTTTCGCTTAACTGCGCCAGCGCGTCGCAGCGCGCCATTACCCGAGCGGCGGCGCAGGCGGCCTCCTCCTGACTCATCATGCGCGCGCTCCTTCATACACATCCCAGGCTGCCTGCATCGCCGCGCCCTGCACGGTACGAAAACCGAGGCGGTTGAGCACCGCTTCCAGCGCGGTGAGGGTTTGCAGGACGCAATCTTTACGCGCGTTATAGCCCATGGTGCCAATGCGCCAGATCTTGCCCTGTAGCGGGCCGAAAGAGGTACCAATCTCAATATGGAAATCGTTCAGCAGGCGCTGGCGCACCTCTTCACCGTGCACCTCAGGCGGGATCACCACCCCGAGCACGTTATTCATCTTGTGGCGGATGTCGCCAAACACGCCAAGCCCCATTCCCTGGATACCGGCGAGCAGCGCGCGGCCGTGCAGTTCGTGGCGGGCAATCAGGTTATCCATCCCCTCCTCCAGCATAATGCGCGCGCATTCGCGGGCGGCGAAGAGCATGCTGGTGGCTTCGGTGTGGTGGTTCAGGCGCTCCGGCCCCCAGTAATCCATCACCATGCCGAGATCGAAATAGTTGGAGTAGATCATCTCCTCGCTGCCATCTGCGTGGGCCTCGGTGCGGATCCCCTGCTCAACGCAGCGGCGGGCGCGGATCGCCGCCTCCATGCGCGGGCTTAAAGTGATCGGTGCGCTGCCGGACGGCCCGCCAAGGCACTTCTGCAACCCGGCAGAGACCGCATCCAGCCCCCAGGCATCGCTCTCCAGCGCGTTGCCGCCGAGTGACGCCGTGGCATCGGTGTAGAACAGCACATCGTGGCGGCGGCAGATCTCGCCCAGTTGATCGAGGGGTTGCAGCATCGTTGTCGAGGTGTCGCCCTGCACCGTCAGCAGCAGGCGCGGCTTAACGCGCTTGATCGCCTCTTCAATCTGATCCGGGGTGAAAACTTCGCCCCACGGCACCTCGATGGTATGCACCTCGGCGCGGCAGCGGCGGGCGATTTCACAAAGCAGGTGACCGAAGCGGCCAAATACCGGCACCAGCACGCGGTCGCCGGGGCGAATGGCAGAGACGAGGATCGCCTCAATGCCGGCACGCGAGGTGCCATCCACCAGCATCGTCCAGCGGTTTTCAGTGCGAAAGACGCGGCGATAGAGCGCCATCACCTCATTCATGTAACCGGTCATTACCGGATCGTACTGGCCGATAAGCTGGCTCGCCATCGCACGCAGCACGCGCGGATCGGCATTGATCGGCCCCGGCCCCATCAGCAGGCGTTGAGGCGGGTTGATTTGTGAACTGTGGGAGAGATCAAACATTGGCACGTCCTTCATCCGGTCAATGAAACAAAAGGTTCTTATTTGCTATTTCTGCAACTAATGTGCCATAGACGGAGGGGACGGGACTGCAGGGTAAACCACAAAATCGGGGGCACAGCGTGCCCCGCGAGGTGTCATCAGCGTGGTGCGAAAGCACCAAAAAAGTGCATCAGCGCGGTTCGAGTTCGTCGAGATCCTGATAGAGCGCAGCGATAGTGTGAATGCGCTGGCGCCCTTCGCTAAGCGTGGTGTGCAGCAGCGCGTTAGCGAGCAGATTCACCAGGCTCATGGCGCTGCTGTAGCTGTCGAACGCCGAGACGCTCTCCAGCGGCAGGCCGATATGCCAGCGGCTAACGGCTTTCAGCCCGCTGGCCTGCGCTTCACTCAGCACCAGCACCGGCACGCCGCGGGCTTGCAGCGTCTCCAGCAGCGGACGCACGCCGCGCGGACGGCGGCGAAACGCCACCATCACCACCATATCCTCCCCGGTAAGATCGACAATCTCTTCTGCCAGCGTCTGCCCCGGCTGCGGCATTACCGCCACCTGCCCGCGGCTTTGCAATAACTGCTGGCGCAGATGCAGCGCCACCGGCGCGCTGTTGCGAAAGCCGATAATCACCACCCGCCGGGCAGCGCTCAGGGCAGCGATAATGGCGGCAAACTGCTCCGCATCAAGGCTGTTGATCCACTGGGTCAGGTTCGCCATCTCCTGCTTATAGTGCCGCGCCAGTAGCGTGTTGCCCTGCACCGCCTCGCGGCTTTCCGCCAGCGGCATCCCGCTCTGGCGCAGGGTGCGCAGCTCATCGCGCATCGCTTTGAAGTTGTCGTAACCAAGCCGGCGAAACAGGCGGCTGACGGTCGCTTTCGACACGCCGCTTAAGCGGGCAAGCTCCGCGCTGTTGTAGCTCACCAGGTCGTCGAAGTGATCGAGAATAAAGGCGGCCACCCGCTGCTCCTGCGGCGAGAGGTGGTCGTAACACGCGCGTAAGCGCATATCGAGATGCTGCATAACGCCTCCTGCAACTTTTGTTTCAGCTAAAGCTGACACAGTGAAACGTATCGCGTCAATCTGGAACAGCTCTTGCTTAGCACTCTGCTATACCCGCAAAAAAGGAAGCGTGACGATGCAGAGTAATATGGCCCCCTCCGGTATGGCGGTAACGCCCCACCACCTTGCCAGCGAGTCGGCGCTCTCGGTGCTGCGCCACGGCGGTGATGCGATTGAAGCGATGGTTGCGGCGGCGGCCACCATTGCGGTGGTCTACCCGCATATGAACGGCATTGGCGGCGACGGATTCTGGCTGATCGTGCCGCCGAACGGCGAACCGCTGGCGATCGATGCCAGCGGCGCGGCGGGCCAGCACGCGACCACCGCCTTTTATGAGGGGCACGCGCATATTCCCCATCGCGGCCCGCTGGCGGCGTTAACCGTGCCCGGCACATTGAGCGGCTGGGAGGAGGCGCTGGCGTTCTCCACCTCACTCGGCGGCGGGCAGCTTCCCCTTTCGCGCCTGCTGGCAGATGCCATTCGCTACGCCGCCGACGGCATTCCCGTCACCCAGTCGCAGGCCAGCGCCACCCAGGCGAAATACGCTGAACTGGTCGATGTCCCCGGTTTTGCCGACACCTTTTTACCTGATGGCAACGCGCCTTTGGCGGGGAGCCGCTTTTGCCAGCCGAAACTGGCGCGCACCTTAACCCGGCTTGCCACTGAAGGGCTGGGCAGTTTTTATCGCGGCCCGCTGGCAACGATTATCGCCGCTGAAATGGCGGCCTTAGGCCTGCCGGTAACGGCGCAGGATCTGGCTAACCATCGCGCCCAGCGCCGCGTGCCGCTGCGGCTCGCGCACAGCCAGGGCGAGGTGTTCAACATGACGCCGCCCACCCAGGGGCTGGTGTCGCTGGCGATCCTTGGCATTACCGACCACCTGGCGATGGAACAGGCCAGCGAAGTGCAGACCATCCACCGTATTGTCGAAGCGACCAAAAAAGCCTTTGGCCTGCGCGACCGCTATATCACCGATCCACGCCACGTCACGCTGCCGGTGCAGAGCCTGCTGGAGCAGGCACCGCTGGAACAGCTCGCCGCCAGCATCGATGAGCAGCGCGCCGCCCCCTGGGGCCCAGGCAAAGGGCCGGGGGATACGGTGTGGATGGGCGTGGTGGATAAAAACGGGCTGGCGGTGTCGTTTATCCAGAGTATCTATCACGAGTTTGGCAGCGGCGTGGTGCTGCCGGAGAGCGGCGTGCTGCTGCAAAACCGCGGCGCGGCCTTCAGCCTCGACCCGGAACATCTGCTGGCGCTGATGCCGGGTAAACAGCCGTTCCACACCTTAAACCCAGCGGCGGCGCGGCTTAATGATGGCCGCACCATGGTCTACGGTACGATGGGTGGTGACGGGCAGCCGCAGACTCAGGCGGCGATCTTTACCCGCCATGTGTTGCAGGGAATGGGATTGCAGGAGGCGGTCTGTGCCCCGCGCTGGCTGCTCGGGCGCACCTGGGGGCAGACCTCCGACAGCCTGAAGCTGGAGAGCCGCTTTAGCGAAGAGACGGCGCAGGCACTGCGCGCCATGGGGCATGAGGTGGAGTGGCTGCCCGGCTTAAGCGAGGCGACCGGCCATGCCGGTGCGATTGTGCGCCATGCCAACGGCATGCTGGAGGGGGCGTTTGATCCGCGCAGCAACGGCAGCGCGGCGGGTTTCTAAGGAGCGATGATGAATAACGACGTAACAGACTGGCCGGCGTGGATCCGGCTGATGGAGCAGATACTTGAGGTGCCGCTTGATGACGCGCGCCGCGCGGAGCTTGAGGTGCAGCTGGCGCGCATCGCGGCGATGGCGCAGACGTTAATGCAGTTTCCCCTGCCCCCTCGTCAGGAAGGCGCGGGAGAGTACCGCTTATGAATCTGTCGATTGAGGATATTCAGCGCGGGCTGCGCGAGAAGTGGTTCAGCGCGCACGAACTGGCGCAGCAGACGTTATCGCGCATCGACCAGCTTAACCCCGGCATTAATGCTTTTACTGAAGTCACCGCTCCGCGCCTGCTTGCGGAGGCGGCGCAGATTGACCGCCAGATCGCCGGGGGTGAAACGCTGCCGCCGCTGGCGGGCGTGCCGTTTGCGGTGAAAAACCTGTTTGATATTGCGGGCGTGACAACGCTGGCTGGTGCGGAGCTGTTCAGCAACGATCCGCCCGCCGCGCGGGATGCCTTCGCCCTGCGCCAGCTCCATCGCGCCGGAGCGCTGCTGGCCGGGGCGCTCAATATGGATGCCTATGCCTATGGTTTCACCACCGAGAACAGTCACTATGGCGCGACGCGCAACCCGCGCGATCGCACCCGCGTGGCGGGCGGCTCCTCTGGCGGCTCGGCGGCAGCGGTCGCGGCGGGGATGGTCAGTTTCGCTCTCGGCACCGACACCAACGGCTCGATCCGCGTGCCTGCTTCTCTCTGCGGTGTGAATGGCCTGAAACCAACCTTCGGGCGTTTGTCGCGCAGCGGCAGCCATCCCTTTGTGCCGAGCCTCGATCATATCGGCCCGCTGGCGCGCACCGTCGACGATCTGACGCGGGTTTATGACGCCATGCAGGGGCACGATCCGGACGATCGCGCCCAGGCGGATCGCCCGCTTGAGCGAGCGCTTACGCAGCTTACCCGTGACGATCCGCTGCGCTGCGCGGTGCTGGAGGGGTTCTTCACCACCTGGTGCGATAACGATGCCAGGGGCGCCTTAAGCCAGGTGGCGCAAGCACTGGCTGCGGATCGCGCGATAACGCTGCCGCAGGCGGAGCTGGCGCGCTCGGCGGCGTTTGTGCTGACCGCTGCCGAAGGGGGAAATGCGTACCTGCCAGCCCTGCGCACGGCGGCGGATAAGTTTGAGCCGAACTCGCGCGAGCGCCTGCTGGCGGGGGCGATGACGCCGTCGGCGTGGTATACGCAGGCGCAGCGCTTCCGGGCCTGGTTTCGTGATGAGACGCTGGCGCTGTTTAAGGATGTCGATCTGCTGCTGGCTCCCGCTACGCCGTGCAGTGCCACGCAGATCGGGGACGCGACAATGCGCATTAACGGCTGCGACCTGCCGGTGAAAGCGAGCATGGGGATGCTGACGCAGCCGATTTCGTTTCTCGGCCTGCCGGTGGTGACCGTGGCGCTGAAGAGCGAACGCGGGCTGCCGATTGGCGTACAGATTATTGGCGCGCCGTGGCAGGAAGCGCGCTGTTTACAGGCAGCATGGCGGCTGGAGCAGGTCGGGCTTCTTTATCCGCAGGAGGGGGCATGAATCGGGACAATATTGACCGCCCGCTGATCCTCAATGAGGTGACGGCGGCGTTTTATCGTTATGAGCAGGCGTTGATCAGTAATGATGTGGCGGTGCTGGATGAGCTGTTCTGGGATGACGGGCGCACGGTGCGCTACGGGGCGACGGAAAACCTTTACGGCATGGCGGCAATCCGCGATTTTCGCCAGGCGCGCCCATCGGCCGGATTAGAGCGGGTGTTACGTAATACCACCATCACCACCTTCGGCGATGAGATGGCGGTGGCGAGCACCGAGTTTACCCGCGAAAACAGCGAGCGCATCGGTCGCCAGATGCAGACGTGGGTGAAGTTCCCGTTCGGATGGCGGATTGTCGCCGCCCATGTGAGTGTGATGCAGTAAGTGGTGCGGTTTGATTGCCGGATGGCGGCTGCGCCTTATCCGGCCTACAACACCAGGATCTTCATCGCAGGCCGGATAAGCGTCAGCGCCATCCGGCAGTGTGATGCGGTGTGGCCCGAGTGTTACAAAACCACGGTCGTTATTCGTAGGCCGGATAAGCGACAGCGCCATCCGGCAGTGTGATGCGGTAAGTCAGTGCGGTCTGTTTGCCGGATGGCGGCTGCGCCTTATCCGGCCTACAACAGCTGCAAAATCGCGGTGGCTATCCGGCAACGGCTGAAGAGTTACCCTTCGTGCAGCCCGCATTCGCGTTTCAGGCCGAAGAAGCGCGTCTCCTCCTCTGCCATCCCCGGCTCCCATTTGCGGGTGGTATGGGTGTCGCCCACCGATAAATATCCCTGATCCCACAGCGGATGGTACTTAAGCCCCTGCTTTTGCAAATACTGGTACACCGTGCGGTTATCCCAGTCGATGATCGGCAGCACTTTGAACACGCCGCGCTGAATGCCCAGCACCGGCAGCGCCGCGCGGCTACCCGACTGCTCGCGGCGCAACCCGGCAAACCAGGTTTGTGCATTGAGATCAGCCAGCGCCCGGTTCATCGGCTCGACTTTGTTGATGTTGTTGTACTTCTCAATCCCTTCCACGCCCTGCTCCCACAGCTTGCCGTAGCGCGCTTCCTGCCAGGCCGGGCTCTGCTCGGCGCGATAGACCTTGAGGTTTAAGTTGAGCTTCTCCGTCAGCTCATCAATAAACTGGTAGGTCTCCGGGAAGAGATAGCCGGTGTCGGTCAGGATCACCGGGATATTCGGGCAGACCTGGTTGACCAGGTGCAGGCTGACCGCTGCCTGAATACCAAAGCTGGATGAGAGCACATACTCATCCGGCAGGTTCTCCAGCGCCCACGCCACGCGCGCTTCGGCGGTGAAGGTTTCAAGCTGGGCGTTGGTGTCGGCCAGTTGCTGGTCGCGTTCCTCTTTCGCCAGCGCGTTGAGCGCGTTCAGATCGAGTATGGACATAGGTTCCTCACAGTTTTATTGCCGGGTGGCGTGTTCAGTGCCGGATGGCGGCTTTGCCTTATCCGGCCTGCAACGCTTATTCCCAAAAATCGCGCGCCGGATCTAATACCGGACGGATAATGCCGCTGCGCACGGTGAAATCGCCGAAGCCTTCACCCGCTTCGCGCTCCTGCGCCCAGCGACCGACGAGGGTGTCGATCTCGCCTAAGATCTCCGGCTCGGTAATGTTTTCACGGTACATGCGCGGAATACGCGTGCCGCTGCGGTTGCCGCCCAGATGCAGGTTGTAGCGACCCGGCGCTTTACCTACCAGGCCAATCTCCGCCAGCATCGCGCGGCCACAGCCGTTCGGACAGCCGGTGACGCGCAGCACGATATGCTCATCGCCGACGCCATGTTTCACCATCAGCGCCTCCACTTTGTCGACGAAGGATGGCAGGAAACGCTCCGCTTCCGCCATCGCCAGCGGGCAGGTCGGGAAGGAGACGCAGGCCATCGAGTTTTCACGCTGCGGCGTTACCGCGTCCATCAGACCGTGGCTGCGGGCCAGCTGCTCGATCGCCGCTTTCTGGCTCTCCGGCACGCTGGCAATGATCAGATTCTGGTTGGCAGTGATGCGGAACTCGCCCTGGTGGATCTTCGCGATCTCCAGCAGGCCAGTTTTCAGCGGGCGTCCCGGATAATCCAGGATGCGGCCGTTTTCAATAAACAGCGTCAGGTGCCAGTTGTTGTCGATCCCTTTAACCCAGCCAATACGATCGCCGCGCCCGGTAAACTCATACGGGCGGATCGGCTCAAACGTGATCCCCGCGCGGCGTTCCACTTCCGCTTTAAAGGTCTCAACGCCGACGCGCTCAAGGGTGTATTTGGTTTTGGCGTTTTTACGATCGGTACGGTTACCCCAGTCGCGCTGGGTAGTGACCACCGCTTCCGCTACAGCCAGCGTATGCTCCAGCGGCAGATAACCAAACTCGCTCGCCGTACGGGCGTAGGTTTTCTTGTTACCGTGCTCAATAGAGAGCCCGCCACCGACCAGCAGGTTAAAGCCGACCAGCTTGCCATTCTCGGCAATCGCCACAAAGTTCATGTCGTTGGCGTGCAGATCGATATCGTTCTGCGGCGGGATCACCACCGTGGTTTTGAACTTACGCGGCAGATAGGTCTGGCCAAGGATCGGCTCTTCATCGGTGGTAGCGACCTTCTCCTGATCGAGCCAGATCTCCGCATAGGCGCGGGTGCGCGGCAGCAGATGCTCGGAGATCTTCTTCGCCCACTCGTACGCTTCGGCGTGCAGCTGCGATTCGAACGGGTTCGAGGTGCAGAGCACGTTACGGTTCATGTCGTTGGCGGTCGCCAGCGCATCAAGACCGACGGAGTGCAGCATCTGGTGCACCGGCTTCACGTTCTTCTTCAGAATGCCGTGAAACTGGAAGGTCTGGCGGTTAGTCAGACGGATGCTGCCATAAATGGTGTTGTCATGGGCGAACTTATCGATCGCCTGCCACTGTTTGGTGGTGATAACACCGCCCGGCAGGCGGCAGCGCAGCAGCATTGCGTGGCGCGGTTCGAGTTTTTGCTCGGCGCGCTCGGCACGAATGTCGCGATCATCCTGCTGGTACATGCCGTGAAAACGGATCAGCAGGAAGTTGTCGCCGGTAAAGCCACCGGTCAGACCGTTATTTAAATCTTCGGCGATGGTGCCGCGCAGATAGTTACTCTCAAGCTTCATGCGCTCGGCATCGGCCAGTTTGCCTTCGACCACCAGAGGGCCGGGATGTTTTTCGCTCATTAGTAGACATCTCGCTGATAACGGCGCTCAACGCGCAGCTCACTTAAAAATTCATCCGCCGCTTCGGTATCCATGCCACCGAATTCGGCAATCACGTCCAGTAAAGCCTGCTCAACGTCTTTCGCCATGCGATTGGCGTCGCCGCAGACATAAATGTGGGCGCCCTCATTGATCCAGCGCCACAGCTCTGCGCCCTGTTCGCGCAGTTTGTCTTGTACGTATATTTTCTCTTTTTGATCCCGCGACCAGGCGAGATCGATACGGCTCAGCACGCCCTCTTTCACATAGCGCTGCCACTCCACCTGGTAGAGGAAATCCTCGGTAAAGTGCGGGTTGCCAAAGAAGAGCCAGTTTTTGCCCGGTGCTTCATCGGCGGCGCGCTGCTGCATAAAGGCGCGGAACGGCGCGATGCCGGTGCCAGGACCAATCATAATGACCGGCGTTTCCGGGTTGGCCGGCAGGCGGAAGTGCTCGTTATGCTCGATAAAGACGCGCACTTCGCCCTCCTCTTCCACGCGATCGGCGAGGAAGCTCGACGCACCACCGGCACGCGGACGGCCTTCAATCTCGTAACGCACCACGCCGACGGTGACGTGCACTTCACTCTCCACTTCTGCCTGCGCAGAGGCGATGGAGTAGAGACGCGGCGTCAGCGGACGCAGCAGGCCAATCAGCGCATCAGCATCCAGCTGTGCCGGGGAGAAGCGCACCATATCAACAATAGGCGTGGTCGCGGCGTAGTGCTGCAACTTCGCCTTATCACCCACCAGCGGCAGCAGCGATTCGCTGCGCGTCAGGGTGGCGTAGTTCTCAACGATATTGGCGGTGTTAACGGTCAGCTCGAAATGCCACTGTAAAGCTTCAGCCAGCGGCAGGGTTTTACCGTCAACGGTGACCGGCTCGTCGCCCTTCAGCCACAGCAGCTCCACCAGCTCTTTCACCAGCGCCGGATCGTTCTGGTACCAGACACCGAGCGCGTCGCCAGGCTGGTAGCGCAGGCCAGAGTCGCCGAGATCGATTTCGATATGGCGGACATCTTTTTCCGAGTTACGGCCGGTGATTTTCTGATTAACGGAGAGCGTCGCAGCGAGCGGCGCTTCTTTAGTGTAGGGGCTGGAGGTGACTTCATTCACCGCGCCGCTGGTGCTGGCTGCGGTCTGCGCAGGCGTGGCAGCCGGGGCGCGGGCTTTCAGCACCTCGACCACGCGCGCGCGCCACTCGGCGGCGGCGGCCTGGTACTCAACATCGGCATCAACGCGATCGAGCAGACGCTCGGCGCCCAGCTCTGCCAGCTTGCTGTCGAAATCTTTCCCCGCCTGGCAGAAGAACTCATAGGAGCTGTCGCCGAGGCCAAACACCGCAAAGGCGGTGTCGGTAAATTTCGGCGCTTTTTTCGAAAAGAGGAATTTATGCAGTGCTACCGCTTCTTCCGGCGCATCCCCCTCGCCCTGCGTCGAGGCGACAATTACCAGCAGCTTCTCGTTGGCAATCTGTTTGAATTTATAGTCGCCCGCGTTGACCAGATTGACGCTCAGTTTCGCCGCCAGCAGATCGTCGCGCAGCGCTTCAGCGACGCGGCGCGCATTGCCGGTCTGCGAGGCGGAGATCAGGGTAATCGATGGGGTTTCGGCAACGGGTGCAGCGGTGGCAACGGCCGCCGCGCCGGGCTGCTGATTGAGCACGCCCCAGAAATAGCCGGAAACCCAGGCGAGCTGGGTGGGAGTCAAATCGGTGGTGGCCGCCTGGAGGCGCGCCAGTTGCTCCGGGTTTAACGGGAGCAACGCGGAAGATGGGGCCTGGGTTGTCATGCGTCGTTATGTTCCAGTAGCAAAGCTGTTTTTATGTTTTGAAAAACAGAAGAGAAAGTAAGGTTAACGGCGGGGATAATAACAATTAAAGAAAGGTTGGAAATAATAAATAACCAAAAGGACTAACCTGTTTTAGCTATCATCGTTAACAGTAAAACAGGTTGAATAAGTCACTGAATTTTATTGATAAATTGCGTACATGGTTAAGCGCGCGCGGCGGTAATCGTTTTTAGCGGTTTTAGTTAATGCTAAAAAAGGTCATTTCCGCTACCATTCGGCGGTTTTTGTAGCCTGAGAGTGCATTATGTCGACCACCTTGTTTAAAGATTTCACCTTCGAAGCCGCGCACCACCTGCCCCATGTTCCTGAGGGACATAAGTGCGGTCGCCTGCATGGTCACTCCTTTATGGTGCGCCTGGAGATCACCGGCGAGGTGGACCCTTATACCGGCTGGATTATGGATTTCGCCGAGCTGAAAGCGGCGTTTAAACCGCTCTACGACAGACTGGATCACTACTATCTGAATGAGATCCCGGGGCTGGAAAACCCGACCAGCGAAGTGCTGGCGAAATGGATTTGGGATCAGATGAAGCCGGTTGTGCCGCTGCTGAGTGCGGTGATGGTGAAAGAGACCTGCACCGCCGGATGCGTCTACCGCGGCTGATCCTCTGCGTAAAACAACAAACCCGCCGCTGGCGGGTTTTGTTTTTTCAGGCGATGTTGAGATATTTGTGCGTCTGCATCGACAGCCGCCAGTTGCGCGCAATGCAGGTTTCAATGCACAGACGCGTGGCGTCCTCTTTCTGGCTGATCGGCTGCAGGGCGATAACCCGCTGCTTCTGATCGTGCAGCTGCGCCAGCAGTTCATCCAGCGCTTCGATATCGCGCATGCGCCCGACCGGGTGCTTGATCTCATCGGCGCGCTCCAGCGCCTGCTGCAACACATCATACCCGCCGCGCATATTCACCTTCGGCGAAACCGTCACCCAGGTGGAGTGGGAAGTGCGCACTTCGTGGGTGCCGCTGGTTTCGATCTGGCAGCTAAAGCCATGCTTCTCAAGCAGCGCGGTGAGCGGAATAAGGTCGTGAATGCAGGGTTCGCCGCCGGTGATCACCACGTGGCGTGCCGTCCAGCCCTGGCGCTCAATAATCGCGAGCAGATCTTCGCTGCTGGCCGCGCCCCACTTGTCGCTCTCTTTGGTCTTGCCAAGAATGCTGTAGAGCGACACCTCCCGATCCGCGAGCTTATCCCAGGTGTGTTTGGTGTCGCACCAGGCGCAACCAACCGGGCATCCCTGTAAACGAACAAAAATGGCGGGAACGCCGGTGAAGTAACCCTCGCCTTGCAGGGTCTGGAACATCTCGTTAATCGGGTACTGCATGCTGGCTCTTTATCGAAGTTAAAAAAGGGATTATTGCAGATAACCCGCCGCCGATCATGTGCCATTTGCGCTTTGCCGCAACATCTCCGGCGGGTAGTACGCCATTTATGGCGAATTGTCAGCGGTGAAAGAGTGCCGCTATGATGTGGCGAATCTACCCCAGCCCTGCAAGGAAGTTGCTTTATGGCACGCGTAGTCACCTTATTGCTGCTGCTCGTGAGCCTGACGTTTCAGGCCCACGCGCTCCCGGTTCCGTCGATGCGCGGCTTCGTCAACGATCCGCACGCCCTGTTTGCGACCGAGGATAAGTTGTCGCTTATTAGCGAGGTCGCGGAGATTAACAGGCGAACCGGCGCGCAGGTCGCCGTGCTGGTGCTGCCCTCCCTTGAGGGAGAGAACCTCGAAACGTTTGCCACACAAACTTTTAATGAGTGGCGGCTGGGCAATGCGCAGCGCAATGACGGCGTGCTGATCCTTGTGGCGTGGCAGGATCGCCGGGTGCGCGTGGAGGTCGGGCGGGGTCTTGAAACCACCATCAGCGATGCGCTGGCAAGCCAGGTGATCAAAGAGCAGATGCTGCCCTACTTCAGGGAGGGGGATCTGCTCTCCGGCTTACAGCACGGGCTGAAAGGGATTGATGCGCTGCTGAGCGGGCAACCGCTGCCGTCGCCCGCCTCCGCCTCGTGGGCCTGGGTGCGCGGAAAGCTGGTTAACTTCTCTTACTGGCAAGGGTTGCCCTTTCTCGCCGTCGGCCTCTTTTTACTGATCCTCAAGCGCAAAAAGAGAACGGTGCGGGTTCTCTTTTTTGGCTCGTTGTTACTGACCCCGGCGCTCGCCATCACCTCGGAGTTTGTCTCCTGGGTAATGCCTTTTGTCTGGCTCAGCTTCTCCATCCCTTTTATCAGCATCTTTTCGGGATTGTTCTTCCTGTGGCTCTACCCGCAGCGCTTGCTGGCTGTCGGCGGCGGTACGATGCGCGATGACAGTGCAACCTGGACCTCGACCAGCACCAGCCACCTTCACCACCATTCGGGCGGCGATAGCGGTAGCCACAGCAGCAGCGACAGCTCAAGCTCCGGCGACGGCGGCTCCAGCGACGGCGGCGGCTCGTCAGATAGCTGGTGATCTTATTGCGTCGGTAAAACGGCGCGTGATCTGCTGCGGGCGGGTAATAGCGCCGCCCACTACCACCGCATGGGCCCCCAGCGCCAGACAGCGCGCCGCGCGCTCGGGGGTATCAACATTCCCTTCGGCAATCACCGGAATGGCAACGGCTGCGAGCACGGCTTTGAGCAGGGCAAAATCGCTCTCCGGCAGCGTATGACCTTTTGTCTGCGCCGTATAACCGTAGAGCGTGGTGCCGACGCAGTCGAAACCGAGCTGCTCTGCGATTAGTGCCTCTTCAACGCTTGCGATATCCGCCATTAATAACAGCGCGGGCCAGCGGGCGCGGATCCCGGCAACCAGTTGGGCGAGGGTTTCGCCACCAGTGCGCGGGCGCTGGGTGGCATCAAGCGCAATCATCTCTGGCGCGGCGGCCACTAACTCTTCCACTTCGCGCAACGTTGGAGTGATAAACACCTCGCTATCAGGGTAGTCGCGCTTGATAAGACCAATCACCGGCAGTGCGACCTGCTGTTTGATAGCCTCAATATCCGCCACGCTGTTAGCCCGAATTCCCGACGCACCACCCTCGGCGGCTGCCAGCGCCATCCTCGCCATAATAAACTGGCTATGCAGCGGCTCATTTTCCAGCGCCTGGCACGAAACGACCAGCCGGCCTTTTATTTGCTCTAACATCGTCGGCCTCCCTCTGACTGTTTAATGTTATCTCTATTATTGTCGTTAAAAGCGAAAGTGCCTGCCCGCGATGAGTGCATGCGAATCGTCTAATATGGTTTTAAAAAGGGGAAAAAGGATGTAAGAAGAGATTATTTATTTTACATATGGAAATAATTTACGCTTTTATTTCACATGCATGACAGATAATTAATAATAAATAAAATCATCAACATAGATAATTTATTTATCTTGCCTGGATTTTTTCCCCGGCTTCGCTGTCCTATAAAAATCCCCCGCGACACTTTCCTTAAATTAAGCTTAATTTTCGCCTTTTCACGCCGCGCGTTTATTTATCTGGCGTTTACTTTTCTGCTCCTACAATCCGCCCATTCAACAATAATGGGATAGCATGTATGACCACACTATTAATAACGGGCGCAACGGGTTTTCTGGGCGGAGCAGTATTAGAAAAAATCCTGCAGCGTAATGAAAAGGTCAATTTACTGTTGCTGGTGCGCGCTGCCGATCGCGAAAGCGGGCTGGCGCGCATTGTCACCAATATGCGCAAATTTAATCTCAGCGAGGCGCAGCTTGCCGCCCTCACCGCCAATGAGATCCTTTGCGGCGATTTGGGTGAGCCGGAGAGCTTTCTCGACGATCCGCGTCTTGAGCAGGTTACCCATGTGATCAACTGCGCGGCGGTGGCCTCATTTGGCAGCAATCCGCTGATCTGGAAAGTGAACGTCGAAGGTACGCTCGCCTTTGCGCGCCGGATGGCGCAGGTAACGGGCTTGCAGCGTTTCCTGCATGTCGGCACGGCGATGTCGTGTACTCCGGAGCCGGATTCGCTGGTGGCGGAAAATGCAGAGTTCCGTGAAAACGCGGAGCATCTTGTGGCATATACCCACTCCAAATCGACCATTGAACAGCTGATGCGCCAGCACTGCCCGCAGCTGCCGCTGGTTATCGCCCGTCCCTCTATTGTGGTTGGACATACGTGCCACGGCTGCCAGCCGTCGACCAGTATTTTCTGGGTCTTCAGTATGGGGCTGATGCTGCAAAAATTTATGTGCTCGCTGGAGGATCGCGTGGATGTGATCCCGGTCGATTACTGTGCTGATGCCCTGCTGATGCTGCTGGAAAAAGAGATGGCGCACGGGGAAGTGGTGCATATCTCTGCCGGGGAGGAGAACAGCGTGCGCTTTGCGGACATCGACAGCGCGATGGCGCAGGCGCTGGAGAAAGCCCCGATTGCCGATAACTACGCGCAGGTGAGCTATGAAACACTGGTGAAGATGCGCCGCGAGCTGAAAGATATCTTCGGGCCATGCAATGAGCGGCTGATGCTGAAAGCGATGCGGTTATATGGTGCCTTCGCCACGCTCAACGTGCGTTTCAGTAATGATAAGCTGCTGAGCCTCGGCATGCCGAAACCGCCGCGCTTTACCGACTATATCGCCCGCTGTGTGCAGACGACGCGCGGTTTGACCATTCCGCAGCAGATGGAAGTCGATTTTAAGTAAAAAAAATGCCAGTCATTCGACTGGCATTTCTCTAAGACAAACGCGCAGGGATTATGCCTGGCCTTTGATCTCTTTACGACCGTTGTACGGTGCTTTTTCGCCCAGCGCTTCTTCGATACGAATCAGCTGGTTGTATTTAGCAACGCGGTCAGAACGGCTCATGGAACCGGTTTTGATCTGGCCAGCCGCAGTACCTACCGCCAGGTCAGCGATGGTTGCGTCTTCAGTTTCGCCAGAGCGGTGAGAGATAACGGCAGTGTAGCCCGCATCTTTCGCCATCTTGATTGCAGCCAGAGTTTCGGTCAGGGAACCGATCTGGTTGAATTTGATCAGGATGGAGTTAGCGATACCTTTGTCGATACCTTCTTTCAGGATCTTGGTGTTGGTTACGAACAGGTCGTCGCCCACCAGCTGGATTTTGTCGCCCAGCACTTTGGTCTGGTATGCAAAGCCGTCCCAGTCAGATTCGTCCAGGCCATCTTCGATGGAGACGATCGGGTACTGTTTGGTCAGCTCTTCCAGGAAGTGAGTGAACTCTTCAGAAGAGAAGGCTTTGTTGCCTTCGCCAGCCAGCACATATTTGCCGTCTTTGTAGAATTCAGATGCTGCGCAGTCCATCGCCAGGGTGATGTCTTTGCCCAGTTCGTAGCCTGCTGCTTTTACCGCTTCAGCGATAACAGCCAGCGCTTCGGCGTTGGAACCCAGGTTCGGCGCGTAGCCACCTTCGTCACCTACAGCGGTGTTCATGCCTTTAGACTTCAGCACTTTCGCCAGGTGATGGAACACTTCAGAACCCATGCGGATCGCTTCTTTAACGCTGGAAGCGCCAACCGGCTGGATCATGAATTCCTGGATGTCGACGTTGTTGTCAGCGTGCTCGCCGCCGTTGATGATGTTCATCATCGGAACCGGCATGGAGTATTTGCCCGGGGTGCCGTTCAGTTCAGCGATGTGCTCGTACAGCGGCTGGCCTTTAGAGGCAGCAGCAGCTTTCGCAGCAGCCAGGGAGACCGCGAGGATGGCGTTGGCGCCGAAGTTAGATTTGTTCTCAGTACCGTCCAGATCGATCATGATCTTATCGATGCCAGCCTGGTCTTTGGCATCTTTGCCAAGCAGCGCCTGAGCAATCGGGCCGTTAACGGCGCCAACTGCTTTGGTTACGCCTTTACCCAGGAAACGGGATTTGTCGCCATCGCGCAGTTCCAGCGCTTCGCGGGAACCAGTGGAAGCACCTGACGGAGCGGCAGCCAGACCAACGAAACCACCTTCCAGGTGAACTTCTGCTTCAACAGTCGGGTTACCACGGGAGTCGATGATTTCACGACCGATGACTTTAACGATTTTGGACATTAGGTTTTCCTCAGTACAAGTTAAACTAAAACTCCAGACAACAATGCACCCGTCGGGTGCACTGTCTTTGTATATTTTACTTCGCCTGGCGCTTTTGATACTCGCTGGCGGCTTTCACAAAGCCGGCAAACAGCGGATGTCCGTCACGCGGCGTAGAAGTAAACTCCGGGTGGAACTGGCAAGCAACAAACCACGGATGGTTCGGCACTTCGATGATCTCGACCAACTGATCATCCCCGGAACGGCCCGCAACGCGCAGGCCCGCAGCTTCAATCTGTTTCAACAGCATATTGTTGACTTCGTAGCGATGGCGATGGCGCTCAACAATCGTTTCTGAGCCATATAGCTGGCGAACCAGGCTCTCATCGCTAAGCTGGCACTGCTGCGCGCCCAGGCGCATGGTACCGCCGAGATCGCTCTTCTCAGAACGCTGCTCAACGTTGCCCTCTTCGTCACGCCACTCGGTGATCAGCGCCACAACCGGGTACTTACAGTCTGGCACAAATTCCGTGGAGTTGGCGTTCTCCATCCCGACAACGTGGCGCGCATACTCAATCAACGCAACCTGCATACCCAGGCAGATGCCGAGGTAAGGAATATTGTTTTCACGCGCAAAACGCGCGGTGGCGATCTTGCCTTCTACGCCGCGGTAGCCGAAGCCGCCCGGGATCAGAATGGCATCGAGGCCTTTGAGGATCTCAACGCCGCGCGTCTCAACATCCTGCGAATCAATCAGCTTGATGTTGACGGTTACGCGGTTTTTCAGACCACCATGTTTCAGCGCTTCAATCACCGATTTATAGGCGTCCGGCAGCTCAATGTACTTGCCGACCATACCAATCGTGACTTCACCCGACGGATTCGCTTCCTGGTAGATCACCTGCTCCCATTCGGCGAGATTCGCTTCCGGGCAGTCTAAGCTGAATCGTTTACAAATATAATCGTCCAGCCCCTGAGATTTCAACAGGCCCGGGATTTTATAAATGGAATCGACATCTTTCAGAGAAATCACTGCTTTTTCTGGAACGTTACAGAACAAAGCAATTTTGGCTCTTTCGTTGGCCGGAACGGCGCGATCGGAGCGGCAAATCAGGATATCTGGCTGAATACCGATGGAGAGCAGCTCTTTCACGGAGTGCTGAGTCGGCTTGGTTTTCACTTCACCGGAAGCGGCCATGTATGGCACCAGCGTCAGATGCATGTAGAGGGTGCGCTCGCGGCCCACTTCTACCGCCATCTGGCGGATCGCTTCGAGGAATGGCAGGGATTCGATATCACCGACAGTACCGCCAATCTCAACCAGCGCAACGTCGTGGCCTTCGCCGCCGGCAATAATGCGCTCTTTGATGGCGTTGGTGATATGAGGGATAACCTGCACGGTCGCACCGAGATAGTCACCGCGGCGCTCTTTACGCAGCACCTCGGAGTAGATACGGCCGGTGGTGAAGTTGTTGCGACGGGTCATCTTGGTGCGGATGAAACGCTCGTAGTGACCCAAATCAAGATCGGTTTCTGCGCCATCTTCGGTAACGAACACTTCACCATGCTGGATAGGGCTCATTGTGCCCGGATCGACGTTAATGTACGGATCCAGTTTCATCATGGTGACCTTGAGGCCACGGGCTTCAAGAATAGCTGCCAGGGAGGCTGCGGCAATGCCTTTACCCAGAGAGGATACGACCCCGCCGGTCACAAAAATATAGTTCGTTGTCATGCTGAACCTGAGAAGTTAGGTTTAAAAGACGGTGGAATAACCAGGACGGGAAAGCAGTATACCGGATGATGAGTTGCGCCACAAACTTTCATTCCCCCTCCCCTTCTCTCTTCAGGCCGCATTAGCGTTAGCTCTCTTAGCTGACGCCGCTTGTACAACAATTCTGAACGTTTGCTGATTCGTGCTGTTGCCGCCCGGAAGCCCTAAGGATAAGCCGAAGCGGCGTTAGCGGAAACGTTTCAACAAACGTAATGAGTGTGAAAATAGCCCCTTTCCAGCAAATGTTTTTGACGCAAATCAAGCGCTTGCTATTTAAAAAATCACACAAATCGCGCTTGTTACCACAAATGCCTTAAAGATCATGTTCCTGGCGCTTTACCTGCTGCCAGATAGTTTCCATTGTTTCCAGATCTACGCCGGTCATTTCCAGGCCGCGCTCCTGAACCAGGCGTTCGACTTCGCGAAAGCGGCGCTCAAATTTGAGGTTCGCTTTTTGCAGCGCCACTTCCGCTTTAACGCCCAGGTGACGAGAGAGATTAACGGTGGCAAAGAGCAGATCGCCCGTCTCCTCTTCCACGCGCGCCTGATCGACAACCGCCTGTTTCGCTTCGTGCATCACTTCGTCGATCTCTTCATACACTTTGTCGAGCACCGGGCCGATGGTGGTCCAGTCAAAGCCCACGGTTGAGCAACGCTTCTGGATTTTGTGGGCACGCATCAGCGCCGGCAGGCTGTGGGGAATATCATCCAGCGCCGAGTGCTGCGCTTTCTCCGCCCGCTCGGCGGTTTTGATCTGCTCCCAGCGCTCAAGCACTTCCGCGCTGTTACCCGCCTGCGCGTCGCCAAAGATATGCGGATGGCGGCGCTCCAGCTTGTCGCTGATGGCAGCACAAATATCGTTGAAATCAAAACGCCCCTCTTCCTGCGCCATCTGCGCGTAGAAGACCACCTGGAAGAGCAGATCGCCCAGCTCGCCGCGCAGATCGTCGAAGTCTTCGCGCGAAATGGCGTCCAGCACTTCGTAAGTCTCTTCCAGCGTGTAGGGCGCGATGGTGGCGTAAGTCTGCTCTTTGTCCCACGGGCAGCCGGTTTGCGGGTCGCGCAGCCGTTGCATGATCCCGAGCAGACGTTCGATTTGAGTCATGAAAAATCCTTGCTAAAAAGCGATCCTCCCAGCACGTGAGAGGATCGGGTGAAGAGACGATCAGCCGCCGTGCAGGCGACGCGCGTCGATAACGTCAGGCACCTGATTCAGTTTGCTAAGCACGCGGCCCAGCACCTGCAGGTTGTAGATTTCGATATTCATATCGATAGTCGCCAGCTGCTCGCGGGTGTCGCTGCGGCTGGCAACGCCCAGCACGTTGACCTTTTCGTTGGCGAGAATGGTGGTGATATCACGCAGCAGCCCGCTGCGATCGTTCGCCGTGACGCGCACCACCAGCGAGTAGCCCGCCGAGTAGCTTTCGCCCCAGACGGCATCGACGATGCGCTCCGGCGCGACATTGCGCAGCTCTTCCAGCTGATCGCAGTCGGCGCGGTGAATCGAGATGCCGCGCCCCTGGGTGATAAAGCCGACGATTTCGTCGCCGGGGATCGGCTGGCAGCAGCGCGCAATGTGGTGCATCAGGTTGCCAACCCCTTCCACTACCACGCGCCCGTTGTCTTTGCTGCGGTTCTGCGGTGCGTAGGTCTTCTGCTGCAACTGCTTGAGCGCAGCGGCATCCTGCTCCTCGGCGCTCGGCTTGTTGAACTGCGCCTGCAGGAAGTTAACCATCTGGTTAAGGCGAATATCACCGCCGCCAATCGCCGCCAGCAGCTCATCCAGCTCGTTGAAGTTGTAGCGCGGCAGCAGGTGCTTCTCCGCCTCTTTCAGGCTGATACCGAGGTGCGCCAGCTCATCGTCGAGGATCTGGCGACCGGCAACAATGTTCTTGTCGCGATCCTGCTTGCGGAACCAGGCGTGGATCTTAGAGCGCCCGCGGCTGGTGGTGACATAGCCGAGGTTCGGGTTGAGCCAGTCGCGGCTCGGGTTCGGCTGCTTCTGGGTGATGATCTCAATCTGATCGCCCATCTGCAGCTGATAGGTAAAGGGCACGATGCGGCCGCTGATTTTCGCGCCGATGCAGCGGTGACCGACATCGCTGTGAATATGGTAAGCGAAGTCCAGCGGCGTGGAGCCAGCGGGCAGATCCACCACATCGCCTTTTGGCGTAAACACGTAGACCCGGTCGTCGAAGACCTGGCTGCGCACTTCGTCGAGCATCTCGCCGGAGTCCGCCATCTCTTCCTGCCAGGTAATCAGCTTACGCAGCCAGGCAATGCGATCTTCATGGGCGGAACGCGCGCCGGTCGCCGTCGCGGTGCCCTCTTTGTACTTCCAGTGCGCGGCGACGCCCAGCTCGGCATCTTCGTGCATCTGGCGGGTACGGATCTGGATCTCAACGGTTTTACCGCCCGGCCCGAGCACCACCGTATGGATAGACTGGTAGCCGTTCGGTTTCGGGTTGGCGACATAGTCGTCGAACTCATCCGGCAGGTGGCGATAGTGGGTATGCACAATCCCCAGCGCGGCGTAGCAGTCCTGCAACCGTTCAGCGACGATGCGCACGGCGCGGACATCAAACAGCTCGTCGAACGCGAGGTGCTTTTTCTGCATCTTGCGCCAGATGCTGTAGATATGTTTCGGGCGGCCATAGACTTCGGCTTTGACGCCTTCGGTCTTCATCTCGGCGCGCAGGTGACCAACAAACTCATCGATGTAGTGTTCGCGATCGATACGGCGCTCGTGCAGCAGCTTAGCGATGCGCTTGTACTCTTCCGGGTGCAGGTAGCGGAAGCAGTAATCCTCCAGCTCCCATTTCAGCTGGCCGATGCCTAAGCGGTTCGCCAGTGGCGCATAGATGTTGGTACACTCTTTCGCCGCCAGCACGCGCTCATCTTCCGGCGCATCTTTCACTTCGCGCAGATGGGCGATACGTTCAGCAAGCTTGATGACCACACAGCGGAAATCATCCACCATTGCCAGCAGCATGCGGCGGACGTTATCCACCTGTTCGGAGGAGACGGAATCGGTATGGGTCGCTTTTAACTGGCGGATGGCGGCCATGTCGCGCACGCCATGGATCAGCTCAACCACCGCCGCCCCGACGTTTTCGCGCAGCACCTCTTCGCTGACCACTTCCGCATCGGCGAGCGGGAAGAGCAGCGCGGCGCGCAGCGTGTCGGTGTCCATACTCAGCATCGAGAGGATCTCCACCATCTCGATACCGCGTGAAAGCAGGATCTCCGCCTGCGGATGCCCTTGAGTTTGACGCAGACAATAAGCCCAGGTTTCGGTTAAGCGTTCACACGACGGCTGACTGGTAATGCCCAGACTGGCGATCCATTTGGCCGGATCGAATTCACCCGCTTTGTTCAAATGCGCACTGCGTACCGCAACCATTGTCCTCTCCTTTCAGGGACCGGGCCTGCCGAATTCGGCAAGCCGAAATTAATCATTTGTGTTTCACAAACAACACCATCGATTCCAGGTGACCAGTGTGCGGGAACATGTCCAGCATCGCCAGCCGCTCAATCTGGTATCCCGCACTCAGCAGCGCTTCACTGTCGCGTGCAAGCGTGGCGGGATTACAGGAGACGTAGACCACCCGGCCCGGCGACAATTTTATAATATGCTGCATCACACCCGCCGCGCCCGCGCGCGCAGGGTCGAGTAAAACTTTGTCAAACCCACGGCTCGCCCACGGCTGCTTTGTAACATCTTCCTCCAGATTTTCATGAAAGAATGTCACATTGTGCAAACCATTCTGTTGCGCGTTCTCCTGCCCTTTCGCCACCAGCTCGGCAACGCCCTCCACGCCAACCACTTCCGCCGCGCGTTTCGCCAGCGGCAGCGTGAAGTTCCCCATCCCACAAAAGAGATCGAGAATGCGGTCCTGTGGCTGCACATCAAGCCACTCCAGCGCACGGGCGACCATCTGCTGATTTACGCCATCGTTGACCTGGATAAAATCCCGCGGGCTGAAGTGTAAGGGTAGCCCGTCAGAAGCGTAGCAGGGAGTCTGACCAGTGATCTGCTCAACAATATCGCTTTGCGGCGCGAGATAAAGCGCAAGATGATGGGAATGCGAAAAGCGTTCCAGTTTTGCTCTGTCGGCGGCGTTTAACGGTGCGGTGTGACGCAGCACCATCAGCGGGCCATTATCCGCGTCGACCAATTCAACATGCCCCAGTTGGCGAGCGCCGCTTAATTCCGCCAGGCAGTCGCGCAGCGGCGTGAGCAGTGCTTCAAGACGGGGCACCAGCACCGGGCATTGTGTGACATTGACGATATCGCTGTCGCCCGCTTTGCGAAAACCCATCTCCAGACGCTGCGCTTTCGGCTGCCAGCTCAGGCTTAAGCGCGCGCGGCGGCGGTAACCCCACGGCTCACCGGCGATCACATCGTCGACATCCTGCTTCATCAGGCGTGCCAGCGCGGCGCGTTTGCTGCGCTGTTGCAGCTCCACGCTGGCATGCTGCTGCTGGCAGCCGCCGCAGACGCCAAAGTGCGGGCAGCGCGGCGCTACGCGCTCCGGGCTGTCGTTCAGCCGACGGCTCACTTCGCCACGGGCAAACTGGCGCTTCTCCTCTTTAAGGATAATTTCCGCCGTCTCTGCGGGTAACAAACCGGGAATAAACAGCGCTTTACCATTATGACGCGCCACCCCCTGCCCAAACGGGTCAAGGTCGTTTACTGTTACGGTTATTTTTTGACGAGTCGTCACGCGTCGTTTTGCAGAGTAGAATTGCGCCATTGCGGTGAAAAATCTCAATTACTGATCAATGGCCCCATTCTCCCATAACGGAATTCCATGACCAACTACAGCTTGCGCGCACGCATGATGATTCTGATTCTGGCGCCCACCGTACTTATCGGTGTGCTGCTCAGCGTCTTTTTTGTCGTCCATCGCTATAACGATTTGCAGCGTCAACTGGAAGACGCCGGTGCCAGCATTATTGAGCCGCTGGCGGTCTCCAGCGAATACAGCATGACGTTGCAGGATAAGGACGCCATCGGCCAGCTGATTAGCGTCCTGCATCGCCGCCACTCCGATATCGTGCGGGCCATCTCGATCTACGACAATAAGAACGCGCTCTTCGTCTCGTCGAACCTGCAACTCGAGGGCGACTCCCTCAAGCTGCCCGCCAATCAGCCCTTCCCGCGTAAGCTGAGCGTCACCCGGCGCGGCGATGTGATGATCCTGCGCACGCCGATCCTCACCGAAGGGTTTGCGCCCGCCAGCTCCTCGCTGCCGGCGGATAAGATCACCGGCAACTTGCTCGGCTATGTGGCGCTGGAGCTGGATCTCAAATCGGTGCGTTTGCAGCAGTACAAAGAGATCTTTATCTCCAGCCTGATGATCCTCTTCTGTATCGGTATTGCGCTGATTTTCGGCTGGCGGTTGATGCGCGATGTCACCAGCCCCATTCGCAATATGGTCAATACCGTCGACCGCATTCGCCGCGGCCAGCTCGATAGCCGCGTCGAAGGCTTTATGCTCGGCGAGCTGGATATGCTGAAAAACGGCATCAACTCGATGGCGATGTCGCTGGCGGCCTATCACGAAGAGATGCAGCACAATATCGACCAGTCCACCTCCGATCTGCGCGAAACGCTGGAGCAGATGGAGATCCAGAACGTTGAACTGGATCTGGCGAAAAAGCGCGCCCAGGAAGCGGCGCGCATCAAATCCGAGTTCCTCGCCAATATGTCCCACGAGCTGCGAACGCCGCTTAATGGCGTAATTGGCTTTACCCGCCTGACGCTGAAATCGGAACTGAATCCTACCCAGCGCGACCACCTGCTGACCATTGAGCGCTCAGCCAATAACCTGCTGGCGATCATCAATGACGTGCTCGACTTCTCCAAGCTGGAAGCGGGCAAGCTGATTCTGGAGAGTATCCCCTTCCCGCTGCGCAGCACGCTGGATGAGGTGGTGACGCTGCTGGCGCACTCGGCCCACGATAAGGGGCTGGAGCTGACATTGAGTATCAAAAACGATGTGCCGGATAATGTCATTGGCGATCCGCTGCGCCTGCAGCAGGTGATCACCAATCTGGTCGGCAATGCGATCAAGTTTACGGAAAACGGCAATATCGACGTGGTGGTGGAGAAACGCGCCATCAGCAATAACAAAGTGCAGGTGGAGATGCAGATCCGCGATACCGGCATTGGCATTCCGGAGCGCGATCAGTCGCGGCTCTTCCAGGCATTTCGTCAGGCAGACGCCAGCATTTCGCGTCGCCACGGCGGCACCGGGCTGGGGCTGGTGATCACCCAGCGGCTGGTCAATGAGATGGGCGGCGATATCTCTTTCCACAGCCAGCCCAATCGCGGCTCGACCTTCTGGTTCCATATCAATCTCGATCTTAACCCGAATGCTATCAGCGAGATGCAGCCAACCCGCTGTCTGGTCGGCAAGCGTCTGGCCTACGTGGAGCCGAATGCGACGGCAGCGCAGTGTACGCTTGATGTGCTGAGCGAAACGCCGCTGGAGGTGATCTACAGCCCGTCGTTTTCCGCGCTGCCGCAGGCGCACTACGACATGCTGTTGATGGCGATCCCGGTAACCGTGCGCGAGCCGCTGAGTATGCAGCATGACCGCCTGGCGCGTGCCGCGGCGATGACCGACTATCTGCTGCTGGCGCTGCCCTGTCACGCGCAGGTTGACGCCGAATCGCTCAAACAGGATGGCGCGGCGGCCTGTCTGCTTAAACCGCTCACCTCGACGCGCCTGCTGCCTGCGTTAACGGAATATTGCCGCATCACGCGGCTGGCGGAGCTGCCCGCGCCCGACGAGAGCAAATTGCCGATGTCGGTAATGGCGGTGGATGATAACCCCGCCAACCTGAAGCTGATTGGCGCGCTGCTGGAGGATCAGGTTCAGCAGGTGGAGCTGTGCGAAAGCGGCCAGCAAGCCCTTGAGCGGGCGAAGCAGATGCAGTTCGATCTGGTGCTGATGGATATTCAGATGCCGGAGATGGACGGGATTCGCGCCTGCGAATTGATTCGCCAGCTGCCGCACCAGCAGCAGACGCCGGTGGTCGCCGTTACCGCCCATGCGATGGCCGGGCAGAAAGAGAAGCTGCTCAGCGCCGGGATGAATGACTACCTGGCGAAGCCGATTGAAGAGGAGAAGCTGCGTAATCTGCTGCTGCGCTATAAGCCCGGCCACAGCGTCGGCCCATGGTTGACGCCGCTGGAGCCGGAAGCGGAGCAGACGCCGCCGGTTATTACCGTGGATGATGAAACGACGCTCGACTGGCAGTTAGCGCTGCGTCAGGCGGCGGGGAAATCGGATTTGGCGCGCGATATGCTGCATATGCTGGTCGAGTTTCTGCCGGAGATCCGCAATATGGTAGAAGAGCAGTTAGTCGGCGAAGCGCCCAGCGGGCTGGCGGAGGGGATCCATAAATTGCACGGCAGCTGCGGTTATAGCGGCGTACCGCGCCTGAAAAAGCTTTGTCATTTGATTGAGCACCAGTTGCGCAGCGGCGTGGCCGCCGAAGATCTGGAGCCGGAGCTTCTCGAATTGCTCGACGAGATGGATAACGTAGCGCGCGAAGCGCACCGGTTGATTGGTTAAGCGCGATCCCATTGCCGGATGGCGCGTAAACGCTTATCCGGCCTACGCGGTTTCAGCAGCTCTGTATCCGTAGGCCGGATAAGGCGCAGCCGCCATCCGGCATAACCACCCCACAGGCATATCGCACCCGTAGGCCGGATAAGGCGTAGCCGCCATCCGGCATAAACATCCCACAGGCATATCGCACCCGTAGGCCGGATAAGCGCAAGAGCCATCCGGCACAACCAGCCCCCCCAGGTATCCGGCAATCCTTACCGCAACCTCTGCCCCGCTTTTAATACCGCCGCCACGTTGCGGGCGGTGAGGCGCACATTCTCCCCGGCGTTGGCTAATGCCTCGTCGAGGGAACAAATGGTGTAAATCACGCTGAACACCGCATCGATACCGTGCTCGTGCACCACACCAACATCGGCGGTCAGGCTGCCGGCAATGCCGATCACCGGAATATCATACCGTTTGGCGACCTTCGCCACGCCGACCGGGACTTTGCCATGCACGGTCTGGCTGTCGATTCGCCCTTCGCCGGTGATCACCAGATCCGCATCGGCCACGTGCTTATCCAGCGCCAGCGCATCGGTCACAATCTCAATCCCCTGGCGCAGCTCGGCTCCGCAAAAAGCGTACAACGCCGCGCCCATGCCACCCGCCGCGCCACCGCCGGAGAGCGTTAACACATCGCAATCGAGATCGCGGGCAATAATCTGCGCGTAGTGCGCCAGCGCCTTATCCAGCCGCGCGATCATCTCCGGCGTCGCCCCTTTTTGCGGGCCGAACACCGCTGAGGCCCCCTCTTTCCCGGTGAGCGGATTGGTAACATCGCAGGCGACATCAATCCGGCACTGCGCCAGGCGACGATCCAGCTCGCTAATATCAATGCGCGCCAGGCGCTCCAGCGCCGCGCCGCCTGCGCCGATCTGCTCCCCCTGCTCATCAAGCAGCTTTGCGCCCAGCGCCTGCACCATGCCTGCGCCGCCATCGTTGGTCGCGCTGCCGCCAATGCCGATAATGATCTGTTTCACGCCCGCATCCAGCGCATGGCGGATCAGCTCCCCGGTCCCCCATGAGGTGGTGATTAACGGATCGCGCTTCGCCGTGGGCACGCGCTCCAGCCCGCTTGCCGCCGCCATTTCGATAAACGCCGATTGCTCATCGCCGGAGAGGCCATAAAAGGCATCGGCCTCCTCGCCAAGCGGCCCTTTAACCGTCACCTTCACCACCCGCCCCTGGGTGGCGGCGACCATCGCTTCTACCGTCCCTTCCCCGCCGTCCGCCACCGGGATTTTCACGTACTCAGCGTTGGGGTACACCTCGCTAAACCCCGCTTCAATGGCGGTCGCCACCTCCAGGGCCGTTAAACTCTCTTTGTAGGAGTCCGGTGCGATGACAATTTTCATAAGCCGTCCTTACGCATATTCACCACGGTAAGCATACACCTTGCGGGCAGCGGGAAATGCCAGCCCCCGCAAGGAGTGGCAATTTCATTAACGCACCATGCAGGGACGCTTGTTATCAAACTTCCAGTCCGGGATCAGGTACTGCATGCCCATCGCATCGTCGCGCGCGCCGAGTCCATGCTTTTGATACAACGCGTTAGCCTTCATCACTTGATCCATATCCAGCTCAACGCCAAGACCCGGCGTGGTTGGCACTTGCACCATGCCGCCTTTGATTTCAAAGGGTGCTTTGGTCAGGCGCTGGTTGCCCTCCTGCCAGATCCAGTGGGTATCGATGGCGGTGATCTTGCCCGGCGCAGCGGCGGCGACATGGGTGAACATCGCCAGCGAAATATCGAAGTGGTTATTGGAGTGAGAACCCCAGGTGAGGCCAAACTCATGGCACATCTGCGCCACGCGCACCGAGCCCTGCATGGTCCAGAAGTGCGGGTCGGCCAGCGGAATATCGACCGATTGCAGCGACAGGGTGTGGCCCATCTGCCGCCAGTCGGTGGCGATCATATTGGTGGCGGTCGGCAGCCCGGTGGCGCGGCGGAACTCCGCCATCACTTCACGTCCGGAGAAGCCCTGCTCGGCCCCGCACGGATCTTCGGCATAGGCGAGCACGCCTTTCAACTGCTTGCCGATGGCGATGGCTTCATCGAGCGACCACGCGCCGTTCGGATCGAGGGTGACGCGCGCCTGCGGGAAGCGTTTTGCCAGCGCGGAAATCGCTTCCGCCTCTTCCATCCCGGCCAGCACGCCGCCCTTCAGTTTGAAGTCGTTAAAGCCATATTTCTCATAAGCCGCTTCGGCCAGGCGCACCACGCGATCCGGCGTCATCGCCTCTTCATGGCGGATGCGATACCAGTCGCACGCATCGTCGGGCTGGCTCTGGTACGGCAGCGGCGTCTTTTTGGCATCGCCGACAAAGAAGAGGTAACCGAGCATCTCTACTTCGCTGCGCTGCTGGCCTTCGCCGAGCAGGGAAGCGACGTTCACGCCAAGGTGCTGACCGAGCAGATCGAGCATCGCCGCTTCGATACCGGTGACCACGTGAATAGTGGTACGCAGATCGAACGTTTGTAACCCGCGCCCGCTGGCATCGCGGTCGGCGAAGGTGTTGCGCACGCTGTTGAGCACATTTTTATATTCGCCCAGCGTCTTACCGACCACCAGCGCGGCGGCCTCCTCCAGCGTCTGGCGGATCTTCTCCCCACCGGGGATTTCGCCGACCCCGGTATGACCGGCGTTATCTTTAATGATGACGATATTGCGGGTGAAGAAAGGCGCGTGCGCCCCGCTCAGGTTCATCAACATGCTGTCGTGACCGGCAATGGGAATAACCTGCATCGATGCCACAACGGGCGTGGAACTGTAAGTACTCATAATGGTGTCCTTTTGCTCTTTTAGTGCCGTCCAAAAACGGGGCGTTTTTTATCAAACGTCCAGCCAGGAATGAGGTACTGCATCGGGCCGGCGTCGTTGCGCGCGCCGCCCGGCAAGGTTTTATAGAGTGCGTGCGCTTTCTCAATTTGCGCCCAGTCCAGCTCAGCGCCAAGACCCGGCGCGTCCGGCACGGCGATTTTGCCCTCGCGGATCTGCAAAGGCTCCTTCGTCAGGTGCGCGTCGCCCTCCTGCCAGATCCAGTGGGTATCAATCGCCGTTGGCGTACCCGGTGCAGCGGCGGCGACATGGGTAAACATCGCCAGCGAAATATCGAAATGGTTGTTGGAGTGGCAGCCCCAGGTTAAGCCCCAGTCGTCACACAACTGCGCGACGCGCACCGCGCCAGAAAGCGTCCAGAAGTGCGGATCGGCAAGCGGAATATCGACCGCGTTGAGCATTACCGCGTGGCCCATCTCCCGCCAGTTGGTGGCGATCATATTGGTGGCGACCGGCAGTCCGGTGGCGCGGCGAAACTCCGCCATCACCTCACGCCCGGAGAAACCCTGCTCCGCGCCGCAGGGATCTTCCGCGTAGGTCAGCACATCGTTCAGCCCTTTGCAGAGGCGGATGGCTTCGTCGAGCAGCCACGCGCCGTTGGGATCGACGGTGATGCGCGCATCGGGGAAGCGTTTTTTCAGCGCGCGCACGGTATCGATCTCCTGCTCGCCCGGCAGCACGCCGCCCTTCAGTTTGAAATCTTTAAAGCCGTAACGATCCTGCGACGCTTCCGCAAGGCGCACTACCGCCTCGCTGCTCATCGCCTCCTGATGGCGCAGCCGATACCACTCGTGGCTGCCCGGCGTCGCGTCCAGATAGGGCAAATCGGTTTTCGTGCGATCGCCGACATAGAAGAGGTAGCCGAGCACGGTAACGGCATCGCGCTGTTTGCCTGGCCCCAGCAGTTCGCACACCGGGACATTCAGGGTTTTACCGAGCAGATCGAGCAGCGCCGCCTCCAGCGCCGCGACGGCGTTAACGCGCAGTTCAAAGGTCCACGCGCCGTTACCGAAGGTGTCGAAATCCGCCGCCTGGTTGCCTTTGTGTACCCGCTGCACCACTTTGTTCAGCCGGGCGATCTCTTGTCCCACCACCATTGGCGTGGCATCGACCAGTGTTTGATAGATCACCTCGCCACCCGGCGCTTCACCCACGCCGGTATGCCCGGCGCTGTCCGTCAGCACCACGATATTGCGGGTGAAGTAAGCGTTATGCGCGCCGCCGATATTCATCAACATGCTGTCGTACCCGGCCACCGGGATCACCTTCATGTCGGTGATGACGGGCGTGGCTTGTGTATTCATCATTCGCGTCCTGTTACGGGTTTAAGTTCGATGCGTTTGATATTGCCCACCAGCACCAGATAACTGAGCACCGCCACCAGCGCATGAACGCCAACGTAGATCAGCGCGCCGTTAAACGAGCCGGTGGTGCCGACGATGTAGCCAATCGCAATCGGCGTGACGATGCCGGAGATATTGCCGAACATATTAAACAGGCCGCCGCTCAGGCCGCTGATCTCTTTCGGCGCGGTATCCGCCATCACCGCCCAGCCGAGCGCACCGATCCCTTTGCCGAAGAAGGCCAGCGCCATAAAGGCGATAATCAGGGTTTCCGAATCGGTGTAGTTACAGAACACCATACTCATCGAGAGCAGCATGCCCAGCACGATGGGCGTTTTACGCGCCACGTTCAGCGATCCGTAGCGGCGCATTAACCAGTCGGAGATCACCCCGCCAAGCACGCCGCCAACAAAGCCGCAGATCGCCGGGATCGAGGCGACAAAGCCCGCTTTCAGGATCGACATGCCGCGCGCCTGCACCAGATAGACCGGGAACCAGGTGATAAAGAAGTAGGTTAAGGCGTTAATGCAGTACTGCCCGAGATAAACGCCGATCATCATGCGCGAGGCGAGCAGCTGTTTGACCTGGCCCCACTTCTGCGCAAAGGGCACTTTCTGCTGGTGGTTCTTCTGATCCATGTTGATCAGCGCGCCGCCCTCGGCGATGTACTCCAGCTCCTTTTTGTTGACGCCCGGATGCTGGTTCGGCTCGTGGATCATTTTCAGCCACAGGAAGCTGATGAAGATGCCAAGCCCGCCCATAAAGAAGAAGACGTGCGACCAGCCCACTTCGTGGGTCAGCCAGCCCATGATCGGCGCGAAGATCACCGTGGCGAAGTACTGCGCCGAGTTGAAGATGGCGACCGCCGTGCCACGCTCCTGCGCCGGGAACCAGGCGGCAACGATGCGGCTGTTGCCCGGGAACGACGGCGCTTCTGCCAGGCCGACCATAAAGCGCAGCGTAAAGAGCGCGATGATGATGCCAAAGCCGCTGAAGAGATCGACGAACCCTTGCAGCAGGGTAAAGAGCGACCAGGTGAAGATGGACCAGAAGTAGACGCGTTTCGAGCCGAAGCGGTCAAGCAGCCAGCCGCCCGGGATCTGGCCAATGACATAGGCCCAGGAGAAGGCGGAGAAGACATAGCCCATACCGACAGGATCAAGGCCGATAGCCTTAGACATTTCCGAGCCAGCAATCGATAGCGTAGCGCGATCGCCGTAGTTGAAGGATGTGACGATAAATAGCATCACCACGATCCAGTAGCGGGCGTTGGTGCGCTTTTCAGCGCCGCTCGCCGCCTGGCTTAATGCACTCATGGTTGTACTCCCGAAGCATAGATGTTCTTTTCAACATGCATCCTGTACGGCGCAACCTGTAGGGGAAGACAGAACGCTGTCGCTCTTTTTATGCCGCGGCCCGACGCGTTTTCACTCCACGGCGGGCAGCTTTATTAACTGGCTCAAGGAGTATAAAAAGCGGCCTGGTAACTCTCACCGTGCATCAACACAACATTCGGCGACAGCTCAGCGCGGGTTTGGGGCATTAGCCCAGGGCGATGGGGGGTATTTCACGAAAATTGAAACAGACGATAAACGGCGGGGTAAAAGCGCGGGTCAGGTGCGAAGAGTGTGAATGGCGTCGCTTGACGGTTAATAAAAAGAGGCTAACCCTCCCGGCGCGCGGGAGGGAGACGGGCCTATTTCAGCAGGCCTGCCCACTGTTCAACCCACGGGTTGGAGACACTTTCCGGCTCCGGATCTTCGCTGGCGTCAATCAGCAATACCTCGCCGATGCGCTGCGCGCCCTGCTCCTGCAACAGCGCATCAAATTTTTTCCCGCCGCCGCAGAAGTGGCTGTAGGTGCTGTCGCCCAGCGCAATTACGCCGTAGCGCAGCTCGGGCTGATAACCGACGGTGTCGCGCAGGTAGTGAAACAGCGGCGCGATGCTGTCCGGCAGATCGCCCTGGCCGGTAGTAGAGGTGACTACCAGCGCATAGTTGCCTTTGTTGCTCTCCCACTGCGCCGCTTCGGGATCTTCATACACCTTTGCCGTGTGGCCCTGGGCTTCTAAAATCGCCTGCGCTTCTTCCGCTACCAGCAGCGAATTGCCGTACATCGTGCCGACAAAAATGCCTATATTCGCCATGCTTATCACTCCTTGCGTGATTCCAGATTGCCCTCATCCTGACCGCTGAGCCCGCTAAACTCAACCCTTTCATTCTCAGGGAGAAGGCCCCGCCAGCCGAACTGATCCAGCGCCTGCATCCACACCGCATCGAAGCCGGCACGCAGGGTTAGCGCCTCGCCGGTAAACGGGTGTGTAAGGCTTAACTGGCTGGCGTGCAACATCAGGCGGTTGAGGCCGAAATGCGCCGCCGCGCTGCGGTTTTGCCGCAGATCGCCATGCTTGCTGTCGCCAATAATCGGATGACGTAGATGGGAGAGATGACGGCGAAGCTGGTGTTTGCGTCCGGTTTTCGGCTCCAGCTCGACCAGCCCATAGCGCGTAGAGGGAAACTTACTAATCGCTACCGGTAATTCGGTCGTGGCAAGGCCGCGATAGTGGGTTACGGCAGGCTGCGGATCTTTGTCGGTACGGGCGAATTTATCCGCCACTTTGTCCAGCTCTTCGACCAATGGATAGTCGAGTAATGCCTCCTCCATCAGCCAGCCGCGCACAATCGCGTGGTAGCGCTTCTGCATCTGGTGCTGCTCAAACTGCTGGGATAAACGCCGCCCCGCTTCGCTGGAGAGCCCCATCAGCAGGACGCCGGAAGTCGGCCTGTCGAGACGATGGGCGGTAAAGACATGCTGCCCAATCTGGTCGCGCACGGTCTGCATCACCACCACTTTTTCATCGCGGTCGAGCCAGCTGCGGTGCACCAGCCAGCCGGAGGGTTTGTTGACGGCAACCAGCCACTCATCCTGGTAGATTATCTCCAGCATCAGTGCGTTTCGTCGCTAAACAGCGCGTCAAGCTGCTGGAGATGAACCAGCATCGCATCGCGGGAGGGGTGTGTCGCCTCAAGGGCCATTTCATAATAGGGCGCGATGGCAAACGCCTGCGGCAGCGCCTGCTTGCTGTCGAGCAGCGCGTGCATACGTGGGATCAGCACCCACTGCAGCCACTCAAAGGGTGCAAGTGTGTCCATGCAGAAGGGTTGCGTGCTCTCAAAGGCGCTCAGCGCCGGGGCAGTGGTTTGCCAGAGATCGTGCTCGCGCAGTTGCGCTTCAATCAGCTGAAGCTGCTGGCGCACGCGTTGATGTTGAGTCATAAAAGCCCCCGTTTAATCAGACTGGCGCGCAGCATAGCAAAGAGCGGGAGAAATAAAAAAAGGGAGCACTGTAAAAACAGTGCTCCCGGTTCGTTTCGCAGCTATCCGGCTACCCGTGTGCTCCCTGCTCATCCATGAAAACTTTTCCTGCGGTCTCCTGACCCGTTCATCCTTAAACAGCGCATCATGCTCACACCACCCCGATGTGACCTGGCCTTATCCTTAAAGCGTGTCCTGGATCCTCCTGATCTACCGTCCATCCTGACCGGCTCTCATTCTCCGTCCTGGAGGTGTCCTTTAACGCACTCCGGCGATATCCTCTTACTTCGTCCTGAAGTCTGTCCGTGAAGCACCTTCCCGGTGTGTCCAGAAACAACATCATCCTGATGTACGTCTCTTAGTCAGACTCCGTGTCGACAGGAGATAGAATTACGTATTCCGGCCGGTCTTACAAGGAGACTTAACGACAAAGCTATGCCGTAATCGGCCATTAACCCCAGGGATTATCGTATTAACATTATGATTTCTAATTGTTTAAATAAAGATAACTCACGTGAGTTATAGAATACGAACAGCCGATCTCCTACAGGCCTTGTAAGAGATCTCTCACACGGGATGTAGGCTATGGGCTTACACGACGGGTTGCAGCTGAGTGAGGAATTCGGGCAGATCGCTGGCGAGACGCGTGCGTTTACGCGTACCGAGCGTCTCCTGCATCACCTCACCGCTCAGGTTACACACTGAGATGACGTCCAGCTCGCTCTCGAGCGTGGCAATAAAAAGCGTAGGCGATAATTTGAGCCTTTTCTGCGTCACCAGGTGCCCAATCAGATTTTCCTGTACCCGGACAAAATCCGCTTCGCTCCAGGTTTGCAGCAGCGTCAGGCTGATATTCCCCAGCCGCGCGCGCATATCACCGGCAAACTGCGTGGTATAAAACGCATGGATCGGCGGTTGTACCACAATCTCCATCGCCTGTTCAACGGGGTGGACGTTCTGCTGCGCCGTAAAGGGCTGCGGCTGCCAGAAAACGGCGTCATCGGTAGAGGAGATAATGCAGGGCGAAGGAACGCCATACAGATCTTCACTCTGCGGCCAACTGCCGTGCGCCGCGTGCCACGCATCGCAATAACGTTCCGTAAAGGCTTTCAGCGCCTGAGCCGTCTCTTTTTCCACCGATTTCTCTCTTTACTTAAGCCAGGATAAACTTGCGCCATAGTTTACCTGCAAAATGGCGATGAAACATGTCTTCTTATGATAACCACCAGGCGCTTTCAGGCCTGACGCTGGGCAAAACCACCGACTACCGCGACACCTATGACGCCAGCCTGCTGCAAGGCGTGCCGCGCTCCCTCAACCGCGATCCCCTTGGGCTGAAAGCCGATAACTTGCCTTTTCACGGCGCGGATATCTGGACGCTGTATGAGCTCTCCTGGCTCAATGCCAACGGGCTGCCGCAGGTTGCGGTCGGCCAGGTGGAACTGGATTACGCCAGCCTCAATCTGGTGGAGTCTAAAAGTTTTAAACTCTATCTCAACAGCTTTAACCAGACCCGTTTCGCCAGTTGGGAAGAAGTACGCAGCACTTTGCAACGCGATCTCAGCGCTTGTGCGCAGGGTGCGGTAAGCGTCACGCTCTACCGCGTCGATGAGCTGGAAGGCCAGCCGGTTGCCCACTTTGCTGGCCTCTGCATCGACGATCAGGATATCGCTATTGATAACTATGAGTTTGATGCTGCGCTGTTGACCGACGCCGCGAGTGGTGACGTGGTGGAAGAGACACTGGTTAGCCATCTGCTGAAATCCAACTGTCTGATTACCCACCAGCCGGACTGGGGTTCGGTGCAGATCCAGTATCGCGGGGGGCAAATCGACCGGGAAAAACTGCTGCGCTATCTGGTCTCGTTCCGCCATCACAATGAGTTTCACGAGCAGTGCGTTGAGCGCATCTTTACGGATATTCAGCGCTTCTGCAAGCCGGAATCCCTCAGCGTGTACGCGCGCTACACCCGACGTGGCGGCCTCGATATCAACCCGTGGCGCAGCAATACAGACTTCGTTCCGGCAACCGGGCGGCTGGCGCGCCAGTAAAACATGCGTTGGCAGGTTGTTAAACGTCATAAGCCAGGGCTATTGTAATCAGCAGGGAAGATAAAATTTTCGTCCCGTAAGGAGTTCACTTGATTACACATATTAGCCCGCTTGGCTCGATGGATATGTTGTCGCAGCTGGAAGTCGATATGCTTAAACGCACGGCCAGCAGCGACCTGTATCAACTGTTTCGCAACTGTTCGCTCGCTGTACTGAACTCAGGGAGCCAGACCGATAGCAGCAAAGAGCTGCTCTCCCGTAACGAAAGTTTTGATATCAACGTTTTGCGCCGTGAACGCGGCGTCAAGCTGGAGTTGATTAACCCACCGGAAGAGGCGTTTGTCGACGGGCGTCTGATCCGCGCGCTGCAGGCAAACCTCTTTGCCGTGCTGCGCGATATCCTGTTCGTGAACGGCCAGATCCATAACGCCAGTCGTTTTCAGCATCTTGATGTGGAGAGTTCAACCCATATCACCAACCTGGTCTTCTCGATTCTGCGTAACGCCCGTGCGCTGCACGTCGGCGAAGCGCCGAGCATGGTGGTCTGCTGGGGTGGTCACTCGATCAACGAAACCGAGTACCTCTACGCGCGCCGCGTCGGCACCCAGCTTGGCCTGCGCGAGCTGAATATCTGCACCGGCTGCGGGCCGGGGGCGATGGAAGCGCCGATGAAGGGCGCGGCGGTCGGCCACGCGCAGCAGCGTTATAAAGAGGGGCGTTTTATCGGCATGACTGAGCCGTCGATCATCGCCGCTGAGCCGCCTAACCCGCTGGTTAACGAGCTGATTATCATGCCGGACATTGAAAAACGTCTGGAAGCGTTTGTGCGTATCGCCCACGGCATCATTATCTTCCCTGGCGGCGTCGGTACGGCGGAAGAGCTGCTCTACCTGCTGGGTATTCTGATGAACCCGGCGAACAAAAACCAGGTGCTGCCGCTGATCCTCACCGGACCGAAAGAGAGCGCCGACTACTTCCGCGTGCTGGATGAGTTTATCGTCAACACGCTGGGCGAAGCCGCGCGCCGTCACTACACCATCATCATCAACGATGCGGCCGAAGTGGCGCGCCAGATGAAAAAGGCGATGCCGCAGGTGAAAGAGAATCGTCGCGAAACCGGCGATGCCTACAGCTTCAACTGGTCGATTCGCATTGCGCCGGATCTGCAGGTGCCGTTCGAGCCGACCCATGAAAATATGGCCAACCTGAAGCTCTACCCGGATCAACCCGTCGAAGTGCTGGCGGCGGATCTGCGTCGCGCCTTCTCCGGCATTGTGGCGGGTAACGTCAAAGAGCACGGCATTCGTGCGATTGAAACGTTCGGCCCTTACAAAATTCATGGCGACAGCGACATGATGCGCCGGATGGACGATCTGTTGCAGGGCTTTGTCGCCCAGCACCGTATGAAACTCCCCGGATCGGCCTATATCCCCTGCTACGAAATCTGCGCCTGATACTCCCTTTTTCCCGGGCGGTCATAAGCCGCCCTTATACCTTCCCGCCTTTTGCGCTCCAATTCCCCTACCCTGCACAAGGTAATGATCCACTCCAGTTGGCTTAAAAGTCGATAAATCACTGCTAATGGGATGATCTACAGCGCTTTTATCGTCTTTCGCCGCTGTGAGTTTGATCGCATATCTGGCGGGTGATAGCCTTCGCGCCCATAAATCTCAGATGATTTTAGATAAGCAGACAGATGGTCTAAATATGCCCACTTAAGAAGTGGATTATTGCAATTGCGATCCTGATCACTGATAGAGTCATAACATACATGTATCTTTCCGCCGCAAATAATTGCGGTAAGAAATTATAAAAATAGCCGCAATCAACCGGATAAAATATTACCGCTGACGTGGATGGCAAACGATTTGTCTAAATGGCAGCTTTTTGATTTTCCCAGGAGATTTACCAATGGAAACGACTCAAACCAGTAATCTGGCTTCAACCGGAACGCGGAGCGCATGGCGTAAGACCGACACCATGTGGATGCTAGGCCTCTACGGTACCGCGATTGGCGCTGGCGTACTGTTCCTGCCCATCAACGCTGGCGTAGGCGGACTGATTCCGCTGATCATCATGGCCATCCTTGCCTTCCCAATGACCTACTTCGCACACCGTGGCCTGACCCGCTTTGTGCTTTCCGGTAAAAATCCCGGCGAAGATATCACCGAAGTGGTGGAAGAACATTTTGGTATCGGCGCGGGTAAACTGATTACCCTGCTCTACTTCTTCGCTATCTACCCGATTCTGCTGGTCTATAGCGTGGCGATCACCAACACCGTCGACAGCTTTATGACCCATCAGTTGGGCATGACGCCGCCGCCGCGCGCTATTCTCTCCCTGATTCTGATCGTCGGTATGATGACCATCGTGCGCTTCGGCGAGCAGATGATCGTTAAAGCGATGAGCATCCTGGTGTTCCCGTTTGTTATTGCCCTGATGCTGCTGGCGGTCTATCTGATCCCGCAGTGGAACGGCGCGGTGCTGGAAACCCTCTCCTTCAACAGCGCGTCTGCTACCGGCAATGGCCTGTGGATGACCCTGTGGCTGGCGATCCCGGTAATGGTCTTCTCCTTTAACCACTCACCGATCATCTCCTCCTTCGCCGTGGCGAAACGTGAAGAGTACGGCGCAGAAGCAGAACGTAAATGCTCACGCATTCTGGCCTTCGCCCACATCATGATGGTGCTGACGGTAATGTTCTTCGTCTTCAGCTGCGTGCTGAGCCTGGCACCGGCCGATCTGGCCTCGGCGAAAGAGCAGAACATCTCGATTCTCTCCTACCTGGCTAACCACTTTAATGCGCCGGTCATCGCCTGGATGGCGCCGATCATCGCGATGATCGCCATCACCAAATCCTTCCTTGGCCACTACCTCGGCGCGCGTGAAGGTTTCAACGGTATGGTGATTAAATCGCTGCGCGGCAAAGGCAAAACCATCGAAATCAACAAGCTGAACCGCATTACCGCGCTGTTCATGCTGCTGACCACCTGGGCTGTTGCCACCTGGAACCCGAGCATCCTCGGCATGATCGAAACGCTGGGCGGCCCGATTATCGCCATGATCCTCTTCCTGATGCCGATGTATGCGATTGCCCGTGTTCCGGCGATGCGTAAATACAGCGGTCACATCAGCAACGTCTTCATTGTGATTATGGGTCTCATCGCTATCTCCGCGATTTTCTACTCCCTGTTCAGCTAATCTCTGCGCGCCGTCCAGCCGGGCGGCGCGATCCCTCTTTGTCATGGATAACGCGTTATGATCAGCGTATTCGATATTTTTAAGATCGGTATCGGTCCCTCCAGCTCGCACACCGTCGGCCCCATGAAAGCCGGCAAACAGTTCACCGATGATTTGATTGCCCGCGGCCTGCTGCGCGACGTTACCCGCGTGGTGGTCGACGTTTACGGCTCGCTCTCCCTGACCGGCAAAGGCCACCATACGGATATCGCCATTATTATGGGGCTGGCCGGTAACCTGCCGGATAGCGTCGATATTGATGCGATCCCGGGCTTTATTCAGGATGTGAATACGCACGGCCGCCTGCTGCTGGCGAACGGCGAGCACGAAGTGGAGTTCCCGGTCGATCACTGCATGAATTTCCATGCCGACAACCTCTCGCTGCATGAGAACGGTATGCGCATCACCGCGCTGGCGGGCGAAACGGTGCTCTACAGCCAGACCTACTACTCGATTGGCGGCGGCTTTATTGTCGACGAAGCGCACTTCGGCCAGACCACCAGCGCGCCGGTTGAGGTGCCTTACCCCTATAAAAACGCAGCCGATTTGCAGCGTCACTGCCAGGAAAGCGGGCTTTCCCTCTCCGGCCTGATGATGAAAAACGAGCTGGCGCTGCACAGTAAAGAAGAACTGGAGCAGCACCTGGCGCGTGTCTGGGAAGTGATGCACGGCGGCATTGAGCGTGGCATCAACACCGAAGGCGTGCTGCCGGGCCGACTGCGCGTGCCGCGTCGTGCCGCCGCGCTGCGCCGCATGCTGGTCAGCAGTGATAAAACCACCACCGATCCGATGGCGGTTGTCGACTGGATCAATATGTTCGCGCTGGCGGTCAATGAAGAGAACGCCGCCGGTGGCCGCGTGGTGACCGCGCCGACCAACGGTGCCTGCGGCATCGTCCCGGCGGTGTTGGCCTATTACGACAAGTTTATCCGCGAAGTGAACGCTAACTCGCTGGCGCGCTATCTGCTGGTCGCCAGTGCCATCGGCTCGCTCTATAAGATGAACGCCTCCATTTCCGGCGCGGAAGTGGGCTGCCAGGGGGAAGTGGGCGTCGCCTGCTCGATGGCAGCTGCCGGTCTGGCTGAGCTGCTCGGTGCAAGCCCGGCGCAGGTGTGCATTGCGGCGGAGATCGGTATGGAGCACAACCTCGGTCTGACCTGCGATCCCGTCGCCGGTCAGGTGCAGGTGCCCTGCATTGAGCGTAATGCCATTGCCTCGGTTAAAGCGGTCAACGCTGCGCGTATGGCGCTGCGCCGCACCAGCGAGCCGCGCGTCTGCCTTGATAAAGTGATCGAGACGATGTACGAAACCGGGAAAGATATGAACGCCAAGTACCGCGAAACCTCCCGCGGCGGGCTGGCGATGAAGGTCGTTACCTGCGATTAACCTGCCTGACAGATGCCTCGTTTTGCGAGGCATCTTCCTGAATAGTCACCGTTTCATAGCCTCATAAAGCGGGCAATGTTACCCTTAGCGCTCGCTTACAAGGAGGGTATCCGTGGCTCATCTGCTTATTGTCGACGCACTCAATCTTATCCGCCGTATTCATGCGGTGCAGGGTTCACCCTGCGCGGAGACCTGCCTGCACGCGCTGGAGCAGCTGATTGTGCACAGCCAGCCGACCCACGCAGTGGCGGTGTTCGATGATGAAGCGCGCAATCAGGGCTGGCGTCACCAGCTGCTGCCGGACTATAAAGCAGGCAGACCGCCGATGCCGGAGCCGCTGCATCAGGAGATGCCCGCACTGCGCGCGGCATTTGAGCAACGCGGCATTCGCTGCTGGGCGACGCCGGGCAATGAAGCCGACGATCTCGCCGCCACGCTGGCGGTAAAAATGGCGCAGGCGGGGCAAGAGGCGACGATTGTCTCGACGGACAAAGGCTACTGCCAGCTGCTCTCGCCCACCATCCGCATCCGCGACTACTTCCAGAAACGCTGGCTCGATGCGCCGTTTATTGACCAGGAGTATGGCGTTACGCCGCAGCAGTTGCCGGACTACTGGGGGCTGGCGGGCATCAGCAGTTCAAAAGTGCCGGGCGTTGCCGGGATCGGGCCGAAAAGCGCCACACAGCTACTCAGCACTTTTCCCACGCTGGAAGCGCTGTATGACAATCTTGCTGAAGTGCCTGAGAAGTGGCGGCAGAAGCTGGAGGCGCACCGCGAGATGGCCTTTATCTGCCGGGATGTTGCGCGTCTGCAAACGGATCTACAGCTTGATGGCAACCTGCAGCAGTTGCGCCTGACGCGCTAACCTTCGCCCGCGCACAGGCGGGCAGCGGGCCGGTTAGGCTTTATAGGGGTGATGTTTCAGCCAGTGCTCGGCGATCTCCTGGCGGCGGCAGATCCACACCTTGTCATGGCTTTGCACGTAATCAAGAAAACGTTGCAGGGCGCGAAACCGCCCCGGTCGCCCCAGCAGACGGCAGTGCATGCCAATCGACATCATCTTCGGTGCCGTTTCGCCCTCGGCATAGAGCACATCGAAGCTGTCTTTCAGGTAGGTATAAAACTGCTCGGCGGTGTTAAAGCCCTGGGCGGTGGCAAAGCGCATGTCGTTGGCATCCAGCGTGTAGGGCACAATCAGATGCGGTTTCTCGCCGACGGTGGTCCAGAAGGGCAGATCGTCGCCGTAGTAGTCGCTGTCATAGAGAAAATCCCCCTGCTCCACCACCAGCGCGCGGGTGTTTGGGCTGTCGCGCCCGGTATACCAGCCGAGCGGGCGTTTGCCGAACAGCGTTTGCAGGATCTCAACCGCCTGCTGCATATGCTGGCGCTCGGTCTGGATATCGAGATCCTGATAGTGGATCCAGCGCCAGCCGTGGCTCACCACGTCATAATCCGCCGCCTTGATCGCCTCAACAATCGCCGGGTTACGCGCCAGCGCCATCGCTACGCCAAACACCGTTAACGGCAGGCCGCGCTGCTGAAACTCCTGATGAATGCGCCAGAAACCGGCGCGCGAACCGTACTCATAGAGGGAGTCCATCGACATATGGCGCGCCGGGTAGCTGGCCGCGCCGATGATGTCGGAGAGAAACTGCTCCGAGCCGCTGTCGCCGTGCAGAACATGGTTCTCGCCGCCCTCTTCAAAATTCAGCACAAACTGCACGGCGATGCGCGCGCCGCCCGGCCACTGTGCGTGCGGCGGTTTGCCAGCGTAGCCCGCCATATCGCGCGGGTAGTCGGCAGTAAAGTGCCAGAAGGGAGTCTCGGTTGCTGCTTGCATGCTGATTCGACCTCTTAACCGGGGCCGCCTTCAGCTGAGCATATCGAAGCATCCTGAAAGCGGCTTTTTATTGGGATACGCGAGATCGCCATACTTACTGGTGCCAAAACCGAGGGCGAGCAGGGATTCAACCATTTTGACCGCCGCCGTTACGCCGTCGATCACCGGGATACCCAGCTCCTGCGTCAGCTCACTGGCAAGATTCGCCATGCCGCCGCACCCCAGCACAATCGCCCCGCTTCCATCCTCGCGTTTGGCTTGTATACAACGCTCGCGTACCTTTTGCTGAGCAAGACCCGTGCCATCTTCCAAAGCCAGCACCGGTAAATCGATGGCGTGCAGCGCGGCGCAGTGATGTTCAAAGCCATACTGGCGCAGTAAATGGCGTGCGATGATCACCGTGCGCGGCAGCGTGGTGACAATCGAGAAGCGCGTCGCCACCAGCGTCGCCATATGCATCGCCGCTTCGGCAATGCCGATAACCGGGCCGCTCGCCAGCTCCCGCGCCGCCAGTAATCCCGGGTCGCCAAAGCAGGCGATCACGTGCCCCTGCGCGCCCTGTGCTTTGCCCTGCTTTACCTGCTCCAGCACGCCGATGGCGGCAATCGCTTCGTCGAAATGCCCCTCAATGGATTCCACGCCCTGCGTCGGGCAACTGGCGAGGATAGTTGTGCCCGGCGAGGCGATGCGGCGCGCGGCGCTGGCTATGGTTTCGGTCATCTCCGGGCTGGTGTTGGGGTTGATGACTTGTATACAAAATGCACTCATTGCGGCTCTCCTCGGGTGCCAAACAGGCGGATAAAATCGGGCAGCGTTTCGCCGCTGCGCTCAAAGCGCAGGCTGGAAACAATGTGGTCAAAGTGGTGCGCCATGGCATGCTCAAGGCCCGCCAGGTCTTTGTTACGTAAGAGTTCGATTAACGCATCGTGATCGTGACAGCGGCAGCCCTGCTGCCACGGCGCGCCCCAGGCGGCAATCACCAGCGAGGAGCGCTGCGTCAGGGTGGTAATAATGTCGGTCACCACCGCATTGCCCGATATCGCCTGTAATTGAATATGAAAAGCCGCCGAGTGGCGAATGGCCGCTGCGCCGTCATGCTGCTGGTGCGCCGCTTCCTCCTCGACAATGATCGCCTCCAGCGCTACCAGATGCGGTGGTTGCAGATGCGCCAGCACCTGCGGCAGGTTGGCGCACTCGATCATTTTGCGCGTGGCGAAGATCTCTTTTGACTCGTCGATGCCAGGATTCGCGACAAATGCACCGCGCCTGGGCGCGATGGTGATCATTTGCACCGTTGCAAGGCGCGTGAGCACTTTACGAATGCCGGTGCGGCTGACGCCAAATACCTCCGCCAGCGCCTCTTCCGGCAGTTTACTGCCCGGCGGCAACTGGTGCTCAACAATGGCCGTTAACAGCGATTGCCAGATGAAATGCTCTCTCTCTTCCCGATCCGCAGGCGCCTGTAGCCCGGTGTAATGGTTCATAACCTGATTCCTGTGTGACGCAGCATTGCCTTTTTTGTATACGTTTTTTATCCATCTTGTATACAAAAAATCTAAACCTGGCCTGGTTAATGCAATAGCCGATAGCAGACCTGTGAACGCTATCGCTATTTAAAGGAGCAGAATCCATGCCAAACCCTGAACCGCAGTACGATGCTCGTTATAGCCCAAGATTGACCAACGCGGACCTCGCGCCGACTCGCCAGCAGAACTGGACCTGGTACAACATCTTCTCGTTCTGGATGTCCGATGTGCACAGCATGGGCGGCTATGTGGTCGCCGCCAGCTTCTTTGCCTTAGGGCTTGCCAGCTGGCAGGTGCTGCTCTGCCTGTTGGTGGGGATCTGTATTGTGCAGCTCTGTGCAAACCTGGTGGCGAAGCCGAGCCAGATGACCGGCGTGCCCTATGCGGTGATTTGCCGTCAGGCATTTGGCGTCTTCGGTGCCAACATTCCGGCGGTGATCCGCGGGCTTATCGCCTTTGCCTGGTACGGTATTCAAACCTATCTCGCCGCCAATGCTCTGATGCTGGTGGCGCTGAAATTCTGGCCTTCGCTGGGCGCGCTGACAAGCAGCCACTTTCTGGGGCTGTCGACGCTGGGCTGGATCTGCTTCGGCATTATGTGGGCGCTACAGGCTCTGGTTTTCTGGCACGGAATGAGCGCGATCAAACGCTTTATTGATGTCGCCGGACCGGCGGTCTATGTGGTGATGATGGCGCTGGCGGGCTGGATCCTCTACCAGACCGGTTTTGACGGCATCTCCTTTACCCTTGCCAGCAAAACGCTGACACCGGGCGAGCAGGCGTGGCAGATGATCACCGCCACGGCGCTGGTAGTCTCCTACTTCTCCGGCCCGCTGCTCAACTTTGGCGACTTCTCCCGCTACGGCAAAAGCATGCAGGCGATCCGCCGCGGCAACCGCTGGGGACTGCCCTTTAACTTCCTGCTCTTCTCGATTGTGACGGTGGTGATTGTCTCGGGAACGCAATCGCTGTTTGGCAAAATGATCACCGACCCGATTGAAACCGTCAGCCACGTCGGCAGCGATCTGGCGATGGCGATTGGCCTGCTGACCATGATTACTGCCACCATCGGCATTAATATCGTGGCGAACTTCGTCTCGCCAGCGTTTGATTTCTCTAACTGCGCGCCGCAGAAGATCAGCTTCCGTACCGGGGGGATGATTGCCGCGGTCGGCTCTGTGCTGCTGACGCCGTGGAACCTGTTCCAGTCGCCGGAGTTGATCCACTACACGCTGGATGTGCTCGGTGCCTGCATCGGCCCGCTGTTTGGCATTCTGCTGGCGGACTTCTACCTGATTAAACGCGGCAAGGTGTTTGTCGACGATCTCTTTACCGTCTCCCCGAACGGGCGTTACTGGTACAAAAACGGCTTTAACCCTAAAGCGATTGCTGCGCTGCTGCCGTCGGTGATGGTAGGCCTGGTGATCAGCTTTATTCCGGCGCTGCACGAAGTGGCAAACTTCAGCTGGTTTATCGGCGTCTTTCTCGGGGCGGGCTGCTACTGCTGGCTGGCGCGTCATGAGCGCGCGGGCGTGGAGAGCGGATTTATCGCGCAGCGCGCGGTGGTGAAGGAGTAGAAACGACGAAGGCCTGAATCATTGCTGATTCAGGCCTTCTGAATAGTGGCGGAACGGACGGGACTCGAACCCGCGACCCCCTGCGTGACAGGCAGGTATTCTAACCGACTGAACTACCGCTCCGCGTTGTGTTCCTGTTAGGGAACGAGGCGCATATTACGTATTGCGCCTGGTGCCGTCAACGCTTTTTCTCTTGTTTTGAATCGTTTGCTGCAAAAATCGCCCACTGGCTGATTTTTCACGGTTAATAAATGAATTTAGCCGCGCCAGAGGCAACTTCCGCCCTTTTTCTGTACTAAATCGAGGCGCGATTCATGGGCCATCAGCTCTTCATCACTGGCTAAAACAACGCGCAGTTTGTTTGCCTGGCGCACAACGCGCTGGATCCCCGCTTCGCCTGACTGATTCTGGTTCTCACCCTCCATCGAAAATTTTATCGATGTCTGACCGCCGGTCATCATCAGATAGACGTCGGCAAGAATTTGGGAGTCGAGAAGTGCGCCGTGCAGCGTTCGCTTGCTGTTATCTATTTCGTAACGCGAGCAGAGCGCATCGAGGCTGTTACGCTTGCCCGGGAACATCCTGCGCGCCAGCGCCAGGCTGTCGGTAATTTTGCAGAAGGTTTCGGTTTTCGGAATTCCACGGTTCAGCTTGCTGAACTCATAATCCATAAAGCCGATATCAAACGAGGCGTTATGGATCACCAGCTCAGCGCCGCGGATATAGTCGATAAACTCATCGGCAATATCGCCGAAGGTCGGTTTATCGAGCAGGAACTCATCGGCGATGCCGTGAACGCCAAACGCTTCCGGGTCCACCAGCCGATCGGGCTTCAGGTAGACGTGATAGTTATTGCCGGTCAGGCGGCGGTTTATCACCTCTACCGCACCGATCTCAATGATCTTATGCCCTTCGTAGTGCGCACCGATTTGGTTCATACCGGTGGTTTCGGTATCGAGGACGATCTGTCGTGTAATTGCAGTGCTCATAGCGGCCATTTATGTCAGACTTGTCGTTTTCAACTCAGGAAGTCTACCAGAGATGCTCAAACAGGTAGAAATTTTCACCGACGGATCGTGCCTCGGCAATCCGGGACCGGGTGGATATGGCGCCATTTTACGTTATCGCGGACATGAACGGACCTTCAGTGAAGGCTACCGTTTAACCACCAACAATCGCATGGAGCTGATGGCGGCAATTGTCTCCCTTGAAGCGCTGAAAGAGCACTGCGAAGTGGTGCTCAGCACCGACAGCCAGTACGTGCGCCAGGGTATCACCCAGTGGATCCACAACTGGAAAAAACGCGGCTGGAAAACAGCAGATAAGAAGCCGGTTAAAAATGTCGACCTGTGGAAGCGGCTCGATGCGGCGCTTAGCCAGCATCAAATCCGCTGGGAGTGGGTAAAAGGCCACGCCGGGCATCCGGAAAACGAACGCTGCGATGAGCTGGCGCGCGCGGCGGCGATGAATCCCACCCAGGAAGATGTCGGTTACCAGCCGGAAACGTTGGCTTAAGACTGCCGTGTCGCGCCAACGGCCTGCGGCACGCGCGCCCGTGAGCGACTCTGTTTTAACGGGTTGAGCGTCAGCGGAATGGTGCGTTTACGGGCCACGATCAGCTGCATACAGCCCAACGCCGGCAGATGCGCGCTCAGCAGCTTTCCGCCCTGCTTCGTCCAGGGCAACACGCGAAAGCGGCTATAATGAAGCACTTCAAAATTGAGCAGCGCGAGCCAGTCAAACTGGCGCGTAAGAGTGAACATTCGGCTTTTGACCGCTGACGAGCGGCGCGCAAACGGCACCGCTTTGCAGGCGCCTAATAAGCTGATGGGGTTAAACCCGCTCATCACCAGCCAGCCGTCGTCAATCAGCACGCGATCGACCTCCTGCAGCAGCCGGTGAGGATCGGGGCACCAGGGCAGCGTATGGGCCAGCAGGCAGGCATCGACGGACTTTTCCGCAAACGGCAAAGAGAGCGGATCAGCGCGTACCTGCGCCGGTTCGCCTGCCAGCGAGACATTGACCTGGTGGGAGATCGCGCAGCTTTCAAGGTTGATTTCCGCGCTGAGGTTGCCAATCTTAAGCAGGTGAAAACCATACATTTTCGCCAGCCACGGCTTGAGCTCCTCCTCCAGCGCCTGACGGTAATAAACACCTTTTGGGAGCGCGCCCCAGTTTACGGGCGCGACGAATTTTCGGGGAGTCCTTGCCGGCTTCATTACAACCTTCCGCTACGCTTTGAGAGGTAATTTATGAATCTTAACAGTATTCCCGCGTTTCAGGACAACTACATCTGGGTGTTGAGTGAGGATGACGGGCGCTGCCTGATTGTCGATCCGGGCGAGGCCGCCCCGGTGCTGCGTGCTATTGAAGAGCACCAGTGGCAACCCGAAGCTATTCTGCTAACGCATCACCATAACGATCATGTCGGCGGTGTGCAGGCGCTGCGCGACGCTTTCCCTGATGTAGTGGTTTATGGACCAGCGGAGACACAACATAAGGGCACGACCCAGGTTGTGGCCGAAGGCGATACGGTCACCGTTTTAGGCCAAGATTTCTCGGTCTTCGCTACCCCAGGTCACACTTTAGGACATATCTGTTTCTTCAGTTTTCCTTACCTTTTTTGCGGCGATACGCTCTTCTCTGGCGGCTGTGGAAGATTATTCGAAGGGACGGCAACGCAGATGTATCAATCCTTCTGTAAAATTAATGCCCTTCCCGATGACACGGTGATTTGTTGCGCACATGAATACACTTTAGGGAATATGAAGTTTGCTGTCAGCGTGCTGCCTCAAGATGCAGAGGTTCAGGAATACTATAAGAAAGTGAGTGAGTTACGTGCTAAAAACGAAAAGACACTCCCTGTAATTCTGAAAAATGAGCGGAAAATAAATTTATTTTTACGCACGGAAGATGCTGATTTAATTGAAGTAATAAATCAAGAACGCGTATTGCAACATCCAGAGGAGCGTTTCGCCTGGTTACGGGCAAAGAAAGATGCTTTCTGACATTGCGGGTTGCCTTTTGAAAACATCGCCGTTATCATCGCTCGTCTTTTAAGCAACTACTATTGACACACACATGAAGGCAAAAGCGATATTACTCGCCTCTGTCCTGCTCGTGGGGTGCCAGACGTCGCAGCGCGACGGTTCGGTACAACAGCACGCACAGAGCCTTTCTGCAGCTGGTCAAGGGGAAGCTGGGAAGTTCACAAGCCAGGCACGCTGGATGGACGACGGAACACTCGCCGACCAAACGGATAGCAACTTGTGGGCCTCTATAAGCGACGAGCTAAAGATGGGAATTCCGGAAAACAGCCGGATTCGCGAACAGAAACTGAAGTATTTAAACAATAAGAGCTATCTCCACGATGTAACTTTACGGGCAGAGCCGTATATGTACTGGATAGCTGGGCAAGTTAAAAAACGTAACATGCCCATGGAACTGGTACTACTACCCATAGTGGAGAGCGCTTTTAACCCGCACGCAACGTCTGGTGCCAATGCCGCAGGCATTTGGCAAATCATTCCGAGCACAGGGCGAAATTATGGTTTAAAACAGACACGCAGCTACGATGCGCGTCGTGACATTGTGGCCTCTACTACGGCCGCACTCGACATGATGCAGCGTCTTAACCGTATGTTTGACGGCGACTGGTTACTGACCGTTGCCGCCTATAACAGCGGTGAAGGCCGCGTGCTGAAGGCAATTAAAGCGAACAAAGCGCAGGGGAAACCCACCGATTTTTGGTCGCTGTCATTGCCTTATGAAACAAAGATCTATGTGCCTAAGATGCTGGCGTTGAGCGATCTTCTCAAAAACAGCAAACGCTATGGCATTAATCTGCCGACGCCGGACGAAAGCCGTGCGCTGGCGCGCGTCAGGCTGAGTAGCCCGGTAGAAGTGAATCAGCTGGCTGAAATGGCGGGAATTTCCGTCAACAAACTGAAGGCGTTTAACGCAGGCGTTAAAGGTTCGACGTTGGGTTCAGCCGGTCCACAGTACGTGATGGTGCCGAAGAAACATGCAGATCAGCTGCGTGAATCGCTGGCATCCGGCGAAATAGCCGCCGTACAGCCGACGCTGGTTGCGGATAACACCCCGCTCTCCAGTAAGAGCTACAAGGTTCGCTCAGGCGATACGATCTCAGGCATCGCGTCACGCCTCGGCGTAAGCGCGAAGGATCTGAAGCAGTGGAATAATCTGCGCGGCGCGAACCTGAAGGTGGGTCAAAACCTGACGGTTGGTGCAGGCAGCAGCGCGCAACGTCTTGCCAGCAATAGCGATAGCATTACCTATCGCGTGCGCAAAGGTGATTCGTTGTCGAGTATCGCGAAACGTCACGGCGTGAACATCAAAGATGTGATGCGCTGGAACACCGATACCTCCAATCTGCGACCGGGCGATCAAATCACGCTCTTCGTGAAGAACAGCGCGACGCCAGACTCCTGACCTGAGGCAATAAAAAAAGCACCGTTTCCCCACGGTGCTTTTTTTTATCTTTTTTTCGCCCTACTTGCCGGAAGGGAGCGGGCTGAACTCTACCAGCAGCGGATTGTGATCCGATGCGCGGGTCACCAGCACCGACGCCTCATCAACGTTTAAGCCACGATAGAAGACAAAATCGAGCGGTCGGCCAAAGGCTCGCCTGCGGTTATCGTCGGTGAATCGTACCTGCCGCAGCGCCATTTCGCGTGCGAAACGGTAGAGGGCGTTCATACGCGGGCGGCTCCAGGCGTTAAAATCACCGGCCATAATCACCGGGCCATCGTGGCGACCAATCTGGTCGCCAATCGGCAGCAGTTGCTTGCTGTAGACATCGACACCGAGGCTGAAGTTGACCGCATGCACATTCACCACCATCAGATTACGGCTGTCCGGCAGCGGGTAAACCGTCACCAGCGCTGACTTTGCCAGCCGCAGAATCGGCTCACGCTCGCGCAGAGGACAGCAGTAGACCGGATGGGCAGAAGAGAGCGTCATCACGCCTGAGGGGTGCTGAGGCAGCACAAAGGCGGGAACCTGATCGGCAGCGAGATAGTTGCTGGTTGCGAAGCTCACCAGTTCAGGCGTCGTCTGCGCTTCCTGCAACAGAACCAGGTGTGCATCTTTGCCGAAACTTTGCAGCACCGAGAGCCACTCCGCCCGCTGCTGCTTGAAGATGTTCCATACCAGTACGCGGATCTTTTCATCCTGGCTGAGAGGAACCCCGGCAGGTAAAGCCTGACCAATACTGGCGAACGATCCCGGCGGTAAAATGCGCTCCGCAGGTTGTCCGGCAACATATCGCATAGCGTAAGTATTTTTCGCCACTTCGGCTTTAAACCTCTTTGATTTCCGCGCCCGAAAAAGGGGCGTCACTCAGTTATAGGGATTGTAGACCATAGTTTCAACGAATAATCACCAGAAAAGTGCCAGCTTATATAGGTGCCATTGACCTTTAGGCCGCGCGATGGCGTTGCGACACGCGGCGTGGTTAAATACACGCGCATGAATAATCTCGTTGAAATGTTGCTACAGAGGCAATAATGAAAACCACCTCGGAAGAACTCGCCATTTTTGTCGCGGTCGTGGAGAGCGGCAGTTTTAGCCGTGCGGCTGAACGTCTTGGTCAGGCAAACTCTGCCATTAGCCGGGCGGTGAAGAAGCTGGAGAATAAGCTCGGCGTTAACCTGCTCAATCGCACCACTCGCCAGCTTAGCCTCACTGAAGAGGGCGAGCGCTATTTCCGTCGCGTACAAACGGTGCTGCAGGAGATGGCGGCGGCGGAAAATGAGGTGATGGAGAATAAATCGGTGCCGCGCGGCACGCTGCGTATCGATGCCGCCACGCCGGTGGTGCTGCACTTTTTAATGCCGCTGATTAAGCCGTTTCGTGAACGTTACCCGGAGATCAGCCTGTCGCTGGTCTCAAGCGAAACCTTTATCAACCTGATTGAACGTAAAGTGGATGTCGCTATTCGCGTCGGCAAGCTGACAGATTCCAGCCTGCGCGCGCGTCCGCTCTTTAAGAGCTACCGCAAAATTATCGCTTCGCCCGAATACCTTGCCCGTTACGGTACGCCTGAAACGGTAGAGGATTTGCAAAACCATGTCTGCCTCGGCTTTACCGAGCCGGTATCGCTGAATACCTGGCCGGTGGCGGCAGCGGATGGGCAACTGCTGGAGGTAACGCCCACGCTCGCCTCTAACAGCGGTGAAACCCTTAAACATCTCTGTCTGAGCGGCAACGGTATCGCCAGCCTGTCGGATTATATGATTGATAAAGAGCTGGCGAGCGGCGAGCTGGTTGCGTTGATGTCAGACAAACTGCTGCCGGTAGAGATGCCCTTCAGCGCCGTCTACTACAGCGATCGGGCGGTGAGTACACGTATCCGCGCCTTTATCGACTTCGTCAGCGAGCATGTGCCGCAGACAGGCAGATAAAAAAACGGGAGCCAGGCTCCCGTCACGTTGCTGATTAATCCCACTCAGGCGCAAGCCCTTCCGGGCTGACCAGCCGGTCGTTGCAATCCAGCGCGGCGATAGCGGCTCTGTCATCCGCATCCAGTTTCAGCGTCTTTGCCTGCAGGTTGCTCGCCAGGTTTTCGCGTTTGGTCGAGGATGGGATCACCGCGTACCCCTCCCCCATCGCCCATGCCAGGATCACCTGCGCTGGCGTTGCGCTGTGCTTCTGCGCGATGCGGGCAATCGTGGCATCTTTCAGTGCCTTACCATACGCCAGCGTCATATATGAGGTGATGTGGATCCCGTGCTCTTTTGCCCACTGCACTACTTTTCGGTTCTGCAGATAGGGTGAAAGCTCAATCTGGTTAGTGGCAATATTTTCCGCCCCGACTGCTGCAATCGCCTGCTCCATTAACTCAATCGTGAAGTTGGAGACGCCAATCTGGCGCGTTAGCCCCTGCGCTTTGGCATTCATCAACTGCTGCATCGACTCGGCAACTGGCACCGCTGCGCCCGGTGATGGCCAGTGAATTAGCGTCAAATCCACGTAGTCGGTGCCTAACTTCTTCAGGCTCTCTTGCAGGCTTGGAATCAGCTGCCCTTCGCCCAGGTTTTCAGTCCAGATTTTGGTGGTGATAAATAGCGATTCCCGCGCGACGCCACTCTGCGCCAGCGCTTCACCAATGGCGGCTTCGTTACCATAAATCTGCGCGGTATCAATCACGCGATAACCCAGTTCAAGGGCATTTTTTACCGAGGCAATAACCGCCTCATCGGTTAAACGGAAGGTCCCCAGACCAAATGCAGGGATAGACATATCAATTCCTCTCTCATTATTTCTTAACAGATGGCGTGATTATGGTGAGTTGGGCTCGGGGGAAAAAGAGGCAGGAAAGCAGAGGATATTTGCCACAGGGGCAATAGTGCTAAAAGTAGTGACTTGCATATTGAAAGTCACTATGTCACTTTGGTGCGGCATGTTTACTACAGCAGATACCACCATGAAAAATGAAGCACTTTGCCAGGCTCCCTGCCCTATTGCCCGAAGTCTGGGACGCATTGGTGATAGCTGGAGCATGATTATCCTGCGCGACGCCTTCGCAGGGTTTACCCGTTTTGATGAGTTCCAGAAAAACGCCAACATTGCGCCGAACATTCTCTCCCGGCGCCTGAAGGAGCTGGTTGAAGAGGGGTTGCTTGAAAAGGTGAGCTACAGCACAACCCCGCCGCGTTACGAATATCACCTCACGCCGTTAGGCTATGATTTTCGTCCAGTCATCATTGCGCTGGCGCAGTGGGGAAATCGCCATTTCTCACCCGAAGGTCCGCAGATGACGCTAGTTGAGCGGGAAACGGCGCGCCCTGTTGAAGTGATCCTTGTAGATAAGGCCACCGGTGAAGCCATAACCCCTGAAAAATACGCCATGGTGCCAGGCCCGGCAGCGTCGCCGGTTCTCCACTATCGTCATCAATATTTGCAACGTAAGCAGGCCGGGGAGACGTCGCTGAAATATGCGCCACAATTACAGATGAATAAGGAGGAGTGAATATGAGCATTTCGCAAAAGCGCGTCGTTATAACCGGTATGGGCATTGTCAGCCCGCTGGGCTGCGGCCTTTCCCACGTCTGGTCATCATTGGTTGAGGGCAAATCGGGTATTTCCCGCCTCGACGATGAAATGGTCGACGATATTGCCTGCAAAGTGGCAGGCCAGGTCCCTTCGATTGAAGAGGATCCGCATCATGGTTTCGATCCCTTAAGCACGATCCCGGCGAAAGAACGTAAAAAGATGGATCGTTTTATTGAGTTTGCGCTGGTCGCGGCGAAGGAAGCATTAACGCAGGCAAACTGGTTTCCGCAGGAGGAGGCACAGCGCGATCGCACTGCGACGGTTATTGCCACCGGGATCGGCGGGTTTAGTGAGATCACCAACGCGGTACGCACCACCGATTCGCGCGGGCCTCGCAAACTCTCCCCGTTTACCGTTCCCTCTTTCCTCGCCAACCTCGCAGCTGGCCATGTCTCGATTAACTATGGTTTTCGCGGCCCGATCGGCGCGCCCGTTTCGGCATGTGCGGCCGGCGCACAGGCCATTGGTGATGCCGCGCGGTTGATACGCAGCGGCGAGGCAGATATCGCCTTATGCGGCGGCAGTGAAGCGGCGATCCATCGGGTAAGCCTTGCGGGATTTGCAGCGGCACGGGCGCTTTCGAGCAGTTTTAACGATCAACCGACGACGGCTTCACGCCCATTTGATCGCGATCGTGATGGATTTGTGATGGGTGAAGGTGCCGGGCTGCTGGTGATTGAATCGCTCGAACATGCGCTGGCGCGCGGTGCGACGCCGCTGGCGGAACTGGTGGGTTATGGCACCAGCGCAGATGCGCATCATCTCACTGCCGGCCCGGAAGATGGTAACGGTGCCGCAAGGGCGATGGAAGCCGCGATCCGTCAGGCGGGGATTTCAGCCTCCGATATTCAGCACATTAACGCTCATGCGACCTCTACTCCAGTTGGCGATAAGGGCGAACTGGCAGCGATAAAGCGTGTGTTTGGTGTGAACAGTACGGTAGCGATTACATCGACTAAGTCAGCGACCGGGCATCTGTTGGGTGCCGCGGGCGGTATTGAGGCGATCTTCACGGTTCAGGCGTTGCGTGAACAGATCGCTCCGCCGACGCTGAATTTACATCATCCTGATGAGAAAGCCGAGGGATTAAATCTGGTGGCGCTTACTGCACGGCCGCTTGAGATTCGCTACGCGATGTCGAATGGGTTTGGCTTCGGCGGAGTGAATGCCAGTTTGCTGTTAAAGCGCTGGGAAGAGTAAATAACTGGGCCGTTTGGCCCTTTTTTCACAAATTGCAGACGAAAAAAAACCGTATCTCGTGAGAGATACGGTTCTTAAAATAAGTGGCGGAACGGACGGGACTCGAACCCGCGACCCCCTGCGTGACAGGCAGG
>NZ_JACVTW010000027.1:0-56798 GCF_016624785.1 Kosakonia sp. S42
CTGCCTCAAAGTGGGTTTCAGCCCAGGCCATCAGCTGGCCGTAACGCTGGCAGAAGAGGTGACACAACTCTTCCTGGTCGTGGTGGTGATGAACAAACATCCGGTGACTGAGCACCAGAGCGGTGATGATGATCCCCGCCGCCTCCGCGCTGAGTTCGCACTCAAAGCCGTTATGCGGGTTGCTGAAAAACGCGGAATCCATCTCCGGCACCATGAAGCCGCCGCCACCCGGCAGGCGGTAAAATTCCCAGCTCCCGCCCTGATAGTTATCAATGTATTTCGTGGCGTAGCCATAGACGGAGGACTCGCTCATCACGAAATCCCGTCCGAAGAGTGCAGGTAAAAAGGTCAGTCGTTGTGCGCCCTTAAGCAGAACCGCCTCTGTATGCATTGCCTTTGTATTCATCACATCCTCCGTCGTTAAAGTGGTGTACAGATCCGGCTTTTGCCGTGCCGACACGTCAGCCCGACTGCGAGCGAAGGATGCAAGGGAAGCACCGCAGGCCGCAGCGCAGATAAAAAGCGGGGGGTGGCTGGACGGTTATCCCGCGAAAAATGAGCGGGATAACGACGGGAAGACGCCACTCAGTCATTCATAACACTGCGACCGGGCGAGGATGAAGCCCTTGCATCCTGAGCGTTCGGGCTAAAGTAGAGGCACGGCAAATGCCGTCGCGGCACGGACTGAAGCCCCGGCCCGGTGTGCCGGGCCTGTGAATGCGGAGTGCAACGACCGCCTTATTGCAGACCAGGCGACCGCGCCGGCGGTCACCTGGTATTACTGCCCGGTTATCCGTTACGGGCGTGCACCGGTGACATACACAAACCCGCTTTCAGGGACCGTCACCGCGTCCGGCCACCCGTCCAGCATCCAGAGGCATACGGTTTCACCCGGACTCTCCATTATCAGGCAGACCGCCCCCTGCGGCGGGAGATAACTGCCGGGATGGCGGTGCGTACCGGGGCAGCGGAGGATATGGCAGAGCAGATCCATCATCTGGCTGAGGGTCAGATCGTTAATGATTTCTTTCACGTTTACATATCCTGTGGTGCCGGCGCCCGTTGCGCCGTGCCGGCACGACACCCGGTGATCAGTCCGGCATGCAGGGGCGACACCGCAGGCCGCATGCGCCGGGATGAGCGGGCTGAATGCCCCGCGAATGCCGGGGAACGGGCGAGGATGACGGCGAAGCGAACCCTTGCAGGCCAGGACCACCGGGGTACAGTGAAGGCACGGCGGGGAGCTCCGGACGCGCCACGGCGCGGCCTGGTATGAGGGGAGCGCAGCGACGGTCTTTTCCACTGCCGGGCTGCACAGACCGGGCATTAACCTGTGGATAACGGCCCGCCGCCCGCGCCCACATTGAAGAAAGAAGAGGTGGTCATAAATTAACCACCCCGTTCAGTGCTATGCCAGATGCTTCCTCAGTTCGGCGGCCCGCCGGTAAACCTCCAGGAGCTGCATGTCCATGTGCTCCGTCAGCATCCCCGCCATTTTCTGCACCGGGGACGCATCCCGGTACAGATTGTCTTTTGTCAGGTTCCACAGCCGCAGATGAAGCTCATAAAGCGCCTCCTCGATACCGGCCACCTGCGTTATAAAGTCACCTGGCGGCGTGGCCGCAGCGCCCTGCCCCGCCGGTGCGGTACGCAGGCCGGCCAGCAGTTCCAGCACCGTGGCAAAAGAAATTCCCTCTTCCGCATGATCGCCGCCGCCGGTGCTGCCGATCTGCTCAAGAATGCTTTCCGCTTCCTGTTCCGTCATGTCCTCTGCCGCGCCGGCGATGGTTTCACGGGTCCAGACCAGCAGTGCAAATTTTTCATTGTCACCAAAGGCGCGTTTGAGTTTTTTATTCAGTTCTTTACGGGTGCCGTACATCATGATTTTTCTCTTCCTGATTCGGTTCTGCGGGCGACGCTGCCGCCCGTCGTGTATGTGGAGGGCGGATATCAGGCGGCAACGGGGCGCTGCCGGGCGCGTTGCTCTCCGATCCGTCGCAGCGCGGCGGCGTGGTACTGTGGCAGCAGCTCGATACCAATCCATCGCCGGCCACACTGGTCAGCGGCCACGCAGGTTGAGCCGCTGCCCGCGAACGGATCGAGCACCAGGTCGCCGGGGCGGGTGAAGCTCTCGATGAGCGGGCGCAGGATACTGACAGGCTTTTCTGTCGGGTGATGACGGTTGCCGGTGTATTCCCAGGGCATCACGTCCGGCAGCGGGTTCTGCGGAAGTGCCGGGCGGCCCTTCGCCAGCACGTAGGCGCTTTCGTGCTGATAGCCCACAAACGCCGACTTCGAGGCATAGGATTTGGTGAAAACCAGATGACCGACCACCCGGAAGCCTGCGGCTTTCCATGCCTGCATGAAGGTGTCCACGCGGTTCCAGCCGTAGAAGCTCACGGCCAAGCTGTTGTTTTTCAGGACGCGGAACATCTCCTGACTGGCCGGGCGTACCCATTCGTCGCTCACGTCGCCCGCGATCGAGCGCCCGGACCGGTCCTTAAAGCGGACGAGGTACGGCGGATCGGTCAGGATGAAATCGATGCTGGAATCCGGAAAGGTGGCCATCAGCTGCACGCTGTCGCCCTGCATGAATCGGGACATGTTGCTCCTCAGTCTGTAGGGGCACCCCTGTGGTGCCGTGACCTCCACACAGACGGGCGTCCGGGCGAGAAGGCAGGGGCGTCAGCGCAGGCCGCACGCGCCGCCGGAGCGGACTGAATGTCCCGCGCACGGCGGGGAACGGGTGAGCATGACGGCGAAGCTTCCCTTGCCGGCGAGCCAGCCCGGCTACCGTGAGGGCACGGCACTTTCTGCCCGCCACGGGCCGGACGTCAGGACGGACGGTGGCAGAGTGATGGAGCGCAGCGACGTCCTTCAGGCACTGAAGCGGTGGCCAGCGCGCTGCACTGGCGGCGGGCTCCCTGCCGCCCGCGCCGGCGGCCTCCGCATTCACCGGGAAAACCGCCCGGCGAACACGGAGGGGATGGTTAAGGGCGTTTCACCGCGTTTATTGCGTAGCGCAGGTGCTCCCGGTTGAACCCGATATCAGCATCATGGCTGTCCTCTGCCACTTCCATCGCCTGCCCCACCTGCTCCTCCGTCAGCTGTGCATCGAGCGTGAGGAAATCCTCCTGCAGCCAGAACGTGCCGCAGCACAGGGCGTCTGCCGGATACTGTGACAGCCGTGCAATGAATGCCGCCACGGTGCAGGCACCGGGGCGCGGCTGCGGCCCTGCAAACACGACGGCGGCGACATCATTCCAGCACCAGTCCGCCTGTGCCGGACACTCAGCCTCGATATCCTCCAGGCGCATGCCGGGCATATTCAGCAGGCCTGTCACCACGTCATCGAGCCCCTGTGCGTGATCGCCGTCTCAGGTACTGGTCAGGTACCAGCCATCAAGATAAATGGCCATTTCACCGGTACTGAGCGTGACGCGCGTTAATTTCTGCATGTTATATCTCCTCTGATGCGGCACCCGTTGCGCCGTGCCGACACAACAGCCCGGCGAAAAGTGGAGGACGAAGGGCATCACCGGAAGCCGCATGCGCCGGCGTGAGCGGGCTGAATGCACCGTGAACGCCGGGGACCGGGTGAGCAGTTGTGTTCGAAGTCAATACAACTTATGCGAACAACATTTGATTGAGATGAGATTTGACGAAGTGCAGTGAGGCAGAAGATTATTCAAAGAAAGTCCGCTATGAGCGAGAAGCGGAAGTTCGCAACCCCAACAACTACATGACTAATATTGAGGTGCCTTCATCAACGGTGAGTAGGTCCATCTTATAACCTGAACTTCATGTGCTGCTCAATTTTATAGCACTCGCGCTTAACTCCTCTTATCATGCCATTAAGATTAATCTCAACGAGATGGAGTTTCTCTGCATGAAAGGATCGGAATGGAACAAGTGGGATCTACATCTGCACAGCCCGATGACCTGGCTGGCCAACATGTACTCTGGCAGCTGTGACGCTGAAGCTTTTGTTAGAAAAATCGGCGAGCATCAGCTGACTTTAATCGGCCTTACCAACTATTTTTACTTCCGCCAGAATGAACTTGAAACGATCAGGGATGAAGTTGCCCGTCAGGGCCTGAACGTTACGGTTCTGGGCAACGTTGAGTTTCGTCTAGACCAGCAGAATAAGGAAGGTACGTTTATCAACGTGCACGTCCTGTTTTCCGACAAGCTCAGCACCGAAAGAATAAATGACACTCTCTCCAGACTTCCTCTGAAGCTGACCGATGGAAGCGGGAAAGCGGTCTATGCCTGTGAAAGCAGCGTGCGTGAAAGCGGGCATGATGTAGATACTATTGTTGTGGACCTTAGCCAACTGCTCGGGCATCTTTCATCAGTGATGAGGCCCTTTCTTGATTACGTCGTTGCAGTTTGCCCTAATGGTTATGGCGGTTACCGTCCAGGTGCAACCGGACGTTCGGCAGCTATTGCCACTGAAATAGACCGGCAGGGAAACATCATTTTTGGCGGGTTACCCGACAGGGAGTATTTCCTTACGACCTCGCGTTATCCAGGGGCTTCGGTTAAGCCGGTTTTTCTTTGTTCAGACGCTCACCGGTTAGAACATATCGGAAGGGCCTACACTTGGGTCAAGGCAAAGCCCACGTTTGAGGGGCTCCGCCAGGCGCTACTGGAGCCCGAAGGCCGCCTACAGATGGGTGATGACTGGCCGGAAAGGATAATTCCTAAAATCTACTTCAGCAATATTGAGGTTGAAGGCACCATTTTCAACGGGCAATCAATCAAGTTCAGAAAGCTTGATATTCCACTGAATAGGGACATGGTGGCGATTATTGGCGGTCGAGGTACCGGAAAGAGTCTGCTGCTTGACGCACTGCGCTCATTCTTTGCAGGCACTGCCGCGCGCGGTAGCGAGGAGCGCGAGGTCAGCGTGCAGCACCTTGCCGTTGTGCTGGATAGAGCCAATGGGGAAAAGATACGGTTCGATGCCCGCACCGAAAATTATGACTATCTTCACGTTTCGCAGGGAGAAATCAAAACACTATGCCAGCAGCCCGGCCTCATCAGCGATGAAATTAAAAAAATGCTGCGCCTGGCCGACAGTGAAGTGCCTGACGAACTGCGAGCAGGGCTTGACGATAACCTTAATGCCTACCGGACTTTTCGCGAATATTATTCAGCCCAGGATGAACAGCAGCACTACATCAATACGCGGGAGCACCAGGTTGATGTGATCAGGGTAGCCCAAGGTAAAATCAGCACGCTTACCAGTGAAAAGAACAAAGCGCTAATTGAGCGGTTTCAGGCTAACAGCCTACGCACTACCTCACTGACACAGGGTTTAAATGCAGGAAACGCATTTATGCGGGAAGCAGAAACCGCGGAAACCACCCTGAATACCTTGCTGGCCGAGATGAATTCGGTGCCCTCAGGCGTGGTGCCAGTGCTGCCATTAGATCTGTCAGAAGTGAAGGCTAAGGTCATAGCTTATATGGGGGCACTACAGACGCAGATAACGCAGACAGGCGAGGATAACTTTCGGATCACCCGTGAATTCAGAGAGCAAGGTATTGAACAGGATATCTCGGGCGTGCTAGAAAAAATCCAAGGCTACCAGCGGGACATTCAGCAGGCAAATCTCAGGGATGGCGAAATACAGCAGCGTATCACGCAGTATAATAATGATGTCCGGCAACGGAAGATCTTGACGGAAACGTATGTCCGCCAGCTCTTAGAGCAGAAAACGGCGATAGATACCTGCTTTGCTGCACTGGCTGAAAAACCACATCTTGTTCCAGCTCAGCGGGCGTTGATAAAGGAAATCCTGACTGATATTCGAATTTATGGACAGCCTCACTTTGACTTAGCGGTCTTTTACAACGGTATTCTTGAGCGGCTCAATAGGGGACGGTTCCGTACCGCAGGTGAGCAGTCGGGTACGGAAAAGCTAGCTCAGCTGTTGGGCGTCAGGAGCATTGATGACTTTGTGGCGCTCGTGCGGGGGGACGCAATTATTGAGCTTCCCGAGGAACCTAGCAAAAAAATCACGCTTGAGACATTCTTCTGGAGAACGGAGTATTTCAACAGCCAGGGGCCTTACGCGCTGCTGCGATTTCTTTACGCTCCGGATCACATCAGAAGCTATCTTAGGGTCAGAGCTGAGTTTGAGTATAAAGGGAAAACCGTGGATAAGTTGTCTGCCGGACAGCGCGGAACATTCTACGTTTGCCTTAAGCTGGCGACCGACACGTTCGGTTCGCCATTCGTTTTTGACCAGCCAGAAGACGACCTCGATAATGACTTTATTATGCGCCAACTCGTTCCGCTTTTCCGTAAAATCAAACTGTATCGCCAGGTCATCATTGTGACCCACAATGCTAACTTGGTTGTAAACTGTGATGCCGAGCAGGTAATTGTGGCCAGTAATGAGGATGAAATTATCAGCTACCGTAGTGGCGCGTTGGAGCACGGTGAGCACGGGCAGGAAAACAGCATGCGTAAGGCCATCTGTGACGTACTGGAAGGCGGACGACACGCCTTTGAGGCGCGTGAACAGAAGTACGGAATGCTTTGATGGTTTGATTCAGGCCAGCAGTTGAACGGATATATATGCCCGGTGTTGATATATACACCGGGCAAAGTTAATAACCTTTTGTAACTGGCATGCTTATCAGGATAGCAACTGAGGCTATATCAGAAAGAGGCTGACGCCTCCTACTACCTTCAATTATATCTATGACCTGCTCTCTGCTGAATAATAAGGACATAGGTTAGAAACTTCAGTTATTGGGACTAATCAGACAGGCTGACTGAGCTGAAGGCCTGCTGTGAACGAGGGGCGGAACTTTACTCGCTTAGCCCGTGCCCACTATTGGTGGGTAAGATCAGATGCGGCATGCACATTTTGCACCTCACCATTCCGCAGAGGCTTCATTACTAACCCCCTTAAATCAAGTAGGATTAAATTAGATTCGAATTTTCAATTGCTTATCGTAGATGGTGGTACAGCTACAGTTTTATAAAGCTAAAGCTCTTGACCACTGACTTCAATCGCATGAAAATATAATTATTATGAAAACCGATTGATTTTTAAAGGAATAAAACATGTGCTTACCTAATTATGAGTGTAAAAGTGATCACAGAGATCCTAACTGGAATAAAAATAAAAAGAGTAGATGGGTGATCACTCCTCAAGAAGAGAAACAAGTATTCTTGGATGGTTTTAATGCTCATTGGTTTCAGGATAAAATCATCTGGTCTTTAAGAGCCGTAGACAATACTTTGGAAACTTTAGGTGAAGATCATCGCCCTCGCTATGTGCCTAAAGGTAAGAAATATACAGAGCTTGTCATAGCTAAATTCGTTGAACACAGAGAAAATTATTGGCACGGCTACCCTGTGAATGTTCTTACTGACTCTCCATGTAGTGAAGTTTTTAAAGTTTGGAGCCAGACACCCGGCATCCCTAAAAGATCAATCATGAAATTGAACAAACCTAGATAACGGGGAAATATAATGGCTGAAATTAATATAAATATCGCTGGCGATTTTATTGACTCATTTATATATTCTGGAGTTCTATTCACAGTTGATACAAATGGAATTCTTTGTTCTTATAGCTGGAGAAATTTGGTAGATAGTTACTTTAGATTATATTCAAGTCATTCTAGTTTTCACAAAAAGATTCTTGACTGCAGAGAAGAAAATAACTCAATAATTGAACAGGATATAACAATTTTTTTTGAAAAAGAATTTCTTGAAAAGAATCAAAAAGGAACTTGTTGCGATTTAGATGTATGGAACACTGATTTAGATGTAAAAGATAATATACTCTATATTTCTTCAGAGCGCGGCCTTGTTTCTTTGCCATTCTTGGAAGAATGGGATAATGGTAAGGTTATGAAATTTAACCAACTTATCCCGCTATGGAAAGAAGCAAAAGTTTTTGGTCTCAGCACAGGTTCTTGGGGAAGAACTATTCTTGCCGCAGGTGATAATGGTGCGCTTGAAATAATGAATAATGGTGTAGAGCAGTTACAAAAAATTGGCTTCCATAAAAATAAAGAGAAAGTTATCGATAGTAATATTTGCTTAGACTGTGAATGGAGTTCCAACTCCACTTTAGCAATTCTGGATGGGTTAAATAATAAATCAATGTATATGTTTGACTCAATAGATAGTGACTCTAGATTTAAAAACAACAACAAAAAAAATCAGAATGAAATAACCGAAGATGACATAAGAAAAATAGCAGCCATTCTAAATAACGAGACAGCAAAAGATATTTCTAAAAGTGAAATACAGCACTCATGGTTCGAAGGCAGTAGGCTATATGCTGTAGATTCAAATAATAAAAGATTTCATTTCAAATCTGGCAGTTGGGTAGAAGTCAAAGGCTGGGAATTAAATGAAAGCGATGCAATATTAAAACTAAAAAATATCGCTGCTGGAAAGTTTATTGAGACTGAAAACGACGAATTGTTTAGAGTCGCAAATGGAAAGAAAGAGCTTTTATCAGAAGATTTTACATCTTGGCGAGTTTTTCCTAGATCAAAAAGTTATCAAGATAGAATTCATGTAGTAAAAGATGAATATCTTCAAATAAAGATATTTAACATTTAAATTAATTTTGACGCGAGACAGGTAACTGCGCCCGCGTCAAATTAAAAATATAATTATTCGAATAAGTTAAACTGCTTAACAGTCTATATCCTTACTAAACACCAATTAGACTTAACAATCATAAACTTTGCATTAGGCACTTTTGGCTGTTGAACGCAACACTACATACAACTTTTCAACACTATTCGGCCTGAAGAAACTCGCATAATCAGTAAGTTACTGATTATTATCACTTCAAAATCGGGCTCATAATCGTTTGGTCGCTGGTTCAAACCCAACAGGGGCGCCCCAACAAAACAAGGAGCCAGATGAGAAATCGTCTGACCCATTTTTCTTTTCCTACGTTTGGGTCTGTAAGTACCCCTGCAAAACGAACTTTCAACTTTTAGGGAGTCTCTGGCACTCCAACGTCCGCTTCTGGCACTGAGCGGACTGTCAGATTAAGTCTGGCCCTGCGCCACACCTATGTCAGGCCAAATCTGAGCTAATACAAATAAAGTTATCGTCTGACGGTCGCTGAAAGAGTCTCATCCTGTGCCAGTAAAGTAATCACATCACCGGCTATTTCTGGTCTGATACCAGGCGTTTTATAAGTCGCATACGCTGCAACGGATAATGGGCTCCAGTCATGCACCACAGCGATGCGTTTAACCTCCTCGATAACCTTAAACGTATCGTTTTCCAAAGCCAGTCCTAAACGAGCTGTATCCAGATAAATGCGCTGAACTCCAGAGATATGCGCGAATTTTTTAAGTTCTGCGGTAATAATTCGCTGCGCTTCCACACCGATTGACGAACCTCCTTCAACGACCCCTGTCAACCCAACAAGCTTACCCCCATCACTACGAGTATTGTCATCTTTGACTCTGGGAAGCGGCACTAAGACATTCAACTCTACATCCTGCTGAAGTAACTCAAGCAGTTCGGGCAAAAGCTCAGTTTTTATGACACCTTTTAAAGCAACTGCTCTTTTAGCTAGAGTGACAGGGGACTGTCCCAACCGCGCCGACATAGAAATAAGGCAACTCGCGATTATGAAAATATCGCTTTCCCCTATCAAAGGGGCACACTCGGCCCGGAAAGATTGCTCGTCACGAAGTGTAGGATTTACTTTTTCAGGCTTCCTAATTTTTGAATTCGGCTGCTTCTTGCTATATCCACGCAAAGTATCCTGTGCATTTCGGGTTAGTATGCTGATGCTATTAAGCAGATCCTCACCGCCCTCAAGGTTGGCAACCATTTTCTGCATATTTTCGAGCCTGCCAAGCATCTCGGGATTAGCATTACCCGAAGCTATCTTCTCGCTGATGTCATTAAGATTCCTCAGAACACCAGTAACAATCTGCGATGGAGCAGGATCTGAGGCTTTCAGTTCATGGCTTTTTTTGATTTCTTTCTCCATCAACTGGAGCACCTGCTTCCAGTCGGTTTGTACACCGGCTTTAAGGGTCTGAAGATTAAGAATAACGATGCGAAGACTTTCACATTTAGCTAATGGAATAGGTTCACCATTCTGTTTACCTACTTTCAGCCAGTGAACTAAGGAGACGAAGTCAGCTTTAGCCGTCGTAGCAAGTCCATTGATAACGCGCTGCCGTGCTTCAGGTGTAGAGAGGTTTGTTCTCTGCGCTGGCAGACGATCATTTTTGTGCACTATTGGCCTCTTCATATCGTATATCTCAACTCGGCTCCATCATCGATAAACCCACGTCCGGATTCCGGACTTCAATCAATCCCTCTTACATATCCTCTTTTAAGGTAGTGATGCCCGCTGCGCCATCAAAGTATTGTTATATTTTGCTCGCAAAAATGATTCTTCAACTTCTGCTTTTGGCACAAAGCGGACCCTCTGTAGATTCACGAAGTCAGCCGGGACGAAAAGCAGATCTTTTCTATAAGGTCTTACTCATAAATATCCGGCTAGTACCTTCTGGTTTGCACTCAATACGTCCGAACTCTTTCCAGCCGTGTTTTTTGTAGAACTCAGGAGCCTGGAAGCTTATCGTATACAAAAATGCTGCAGTACAGCCTCTTTTTCTACCTTCTTCCTCAAAGCGATAAAGGATATCTGTACCAAGCCCTCTTCTCCGCAACTCTGGTGGCAGATAGAAAAGGTCGATAAAAAGCAGGCCTAAAGAGGAACGTCCTTGCATACCTCCCAGCACTTCACCGGTGTCGCTTGATTTTATTAATACAGATAATGGCTGCCGATCGCTTATACCTGTCATTAAGTCGTTAAAATGATTAAGTCCCTCCTCAATAGGCAGCAGTTGTCCTGCCCCCGGATTTGTGCATACATCCAGACATATCCCTTCGACTGAGCTATTCATCTAACTTACCTTTCCTGGAACAAGTGCTGTTAATATATACATATCCTTGTTTCCAGTACCATGCCGTATGTATTCTTTTGTGATTTACCAGCGTTATCATGATCGTTCATTCATGACACACAGCAGACTGTCCGGGAAGCGTCTGCTGAAATCGTTCAGGGTCAGGCAAGGATGGAAGTTTTCAAGACTAAGTACCCGGACTGCTCGCGCCCTCATAAACCCAGTCTTTTTGATCACGAAACATCGCATTGAGTATGGTGACAAATTTCCTTATACAGGCCGTCAGAGCCACTTTTTTCGGTTTTCCTCTCGCAAGTAATCCATCATAAAATGCCCTGATTTGAGGGTTGAAACGAACTGCTGAAAGCATGGCCATATAAAGCGTCGCGCGCAGTCCAGACCATCCTCCCCAGATCGCCCTCTTCCCCCTGAGTTGTCCGCTGTCCCTGTCATAAGGACAAACACCAACCAGAGCTGACACCTGTCGGCGCGTAAGCGAGCCCAGTTCCGGGAGTTGTATTAAAAGAGTGGCCTGCGTTACTGGCCCTATACCTTTTACTTTATCGAGCAACTTACGTTTCGCAGCCAGAGTGTCATCCTGGCGTAGCCGTTGCTTAATCCCGGCATCCAGTATATCAATCTCAGCATCAAGCCATTTAATGTGCCGCTTGATCCCCTGCTCGATGTAAATGCCACATCGTTCCCTGAGGCGGTTGGTTTCCATAACCCGACTCTGAACCAGCTGACGCCGGCGCATCAGCAGTATGGCTAAATGCTGTGATGCTCGCTTTTTGCCGGTCTGAATTGAGGTGTCATGCGACGACCATACTCGCAGATGATTCTCGCGTCGATGGGGTCACTCTTTGCCACCCTGCCCATGGCTCTGGCAAAGTTCTTTATCTGACGAGGATTAATTACCGCGACTGGCAGACCCGATGCACTCAGCATTAATTCAGCAGTACAGTGATACCGGCCTGTTGCTTCCATGATTATTCCAGCGACAACAAGCCCGCTGAGTGCTTTATGCAATTCAAGCACTCCCGCCGCTGAATTTTCCAGATGCAGTAACTGCCCGGTAGTGTCGATAAACACTTCCAGGGTGTTTTTGGCTACGTCTATTCCGACAGTGGTTTTATCACTCATGTTCAGTTCTCCCTGCCTTGCAGATACGGGCTGGTTGCACACCCGGGCAATTGTTCGGGCTAATACTGAGACTGATGTTGCGCAATGATGCTCACCCTCGGGCTCATATCCCAGGACGACGAACGTGCTGCAACATCAGGTAAAACACAATGAGTGTATACGCTTCTCACTGTCACCCTGAACATACAAGGATGAGGACGAAGTGTACCCTTCAGGACGCAGCGGCCGGGCCAGCGTGAAGGCACGGTGTGGTTGCTTTGTCAGGGGAAGCCAGATATCGGAAGTCCGCTTTGTGCCAGAAGCGGACTTTCCTTTTGTTGAACAAAGATGTTGAAACGAAATCGTTTCATGATAAATATATAAATATAATAAGACGAAAAGGAAGAGCAGATGAAAATCAGACTTGCAGTACCTGAAGAGGCAGCGGAATGCTGGAATATAAGGAATCTTTCTATCCGAGAAGGATGTAAGCCAAGTTACTGTGCCAGGGTGCTTGAGGCCTGGACGCCTGAAGCTATGCCTGAACATTACAGGGAGGTTATTACGGAAAATCCTTTTTTTGTTGTCGAGCTGCCTGATGCAGGAATAGTGGCAACGGGGTATCTGGATATTACCGAGGGTAGCGTGGAAGCTATTTTTACATTGCCGGATTATTTTGGTAAAGGTTTTGCCAGCCTGATTATTGAAACAATTAAAGATGAGGCGATTAAAAGAGGGCTGAAACAGTTAACCTTGACCTCAACACCAAACGCGCAAACTTTCTACGAAAAGCATGGCTTTATGTTTATCAAGGAAACTACATCCCCATCAAGGCTTGCCCAAACAGATCTGCGTTGCATGGATATGTCCATCGCATTATCAGCCTAAGTTTTTTGCTCTCGGCAGGAGAGTTCACCAACGGAAATTTAATCGCGACAAGTTCAGTACGGCAGCTTAGAACCCCTGTGCTAACTATGACTCATGTGTTCAATGTCCGCTTTTCGCTCACAGCGGACCTTCAACTTAGTTAACTCGTCAGCTCCGTGCCAGATTTAGTCATTCGAACCCTGAGGGTTACAGGCGAGAGCAATAAGATTCGGAGGCTGACGCAGAGCCTGTTCCTGTCAGATAGCTGTAGTACGATTATGTGTAGAAATCTCATTCACACCTGCTTAACGTGCTGATATCCACCTTAAATATTTGCTTACGGTAATATTCTTTAATTTACTTGGTGGATTAATAATCTTAAGTCATTAATACAGGGGGATTGTCAGCGTTAGCGTTTTCCTGCAAGTACGCAACTACAAAGCCGTATATCTCCAGGTCAGTTAAGGATATCTTCTGATGTTCAGCCGTTTTATATCCCTCTCAGCATCTTTCTTTTTGTTATTGATAGCCTTCACCATAAGTTTAATGGGGCACACAGAATCTTTAACGGACAAGGCCGAATATCAACAGATAAGCGGGTTGATCAGGGAACCGCTGACGCTGTCCGTCACTTTAAATAACGGCCAGCCTGCAATACTTGATGCTTTCGTCACACGACCGGTTAGCAAAAAGCCCTTACCGGTTGTATTAATCACCAACGGAACTACCGGTACGGCCGAGTTTGATCGTTGGATACTTAACCCAAATCGGTAATCCTCAACAGCAATCGCGTTTGCACGCCACGGATATGCTGCAGTGGCTGTCCTGCGGCAGGGATATGGCCAGTCCAGTGGCTCTGCAGAATATACAGGACACTCGTGTATTGAGCCTTCTCATCTCCTGGCCGGAGAACAGGACGTCCAGAATATGGTTGCGGCGCTTGACGCTGTGCGCCGGTACTCATGGGCATCTGTTGATAATGCGATGCTGGTTGGTATGTCCGCCGGTGGGTTTGCTGTTATCGCAGCTGGCGCAATAAACCCGTCAGGCGTTAAGGCAGTTATCAATTTTGATGGTGGAAGAGGGGCTGTCGACGGGAAATCACTCTGTGATAAGACAGGACTAATGAAATCTTATGCACAATACGGAAAAAAAGCGGAGCTCCCTTCGCTGTGGCTTTACGCAGAAAATGATAAGTCGTTTCCCCCGGATACAGGCAGAGAGATGTTTAATGCCTACCAGCAGAGTAAAAGCCTGACTCAGTTCGTCGTCATGCCTGCTTATGGGAAGGATGGTCATGTCTTTATGGATTCAGCGCCTGAGAGTTTCTGGTGGAATACCGTTGCCACTTTTCTCAAGCTGAACCATCAGCCTTTCCAGGAGATAATAAAGCTTCCCGTCGTAAATCTCATTGCACCGGCAGCACTTAATGCTGCCGGAAAAAAAGCTTTTTCCGAGTATGAAAAAACGCAGCGATATGAAAAAGCATTTGCTACCGATTCGGATGGAGACTGGGGCGCCGCATACTGCGCCAGAAACAGTGAGGAAGCTGCAGCAACGGCGCTTAGTTTCTGTAGAAATGAACAATGAAAAGGGGCACCTGAATGTACTCTCTACGCTATCAACAATAATTATGCTTCAGAGAAAATGCGCTGAAATCCCTCAGACCTTCAATTTGCGTCTGAATCATTACGGCCTTTTCAATCTTCTGTTGTGGCGTCGTTTCCTCTTCAGAGGGAAGCTTTCTAAGTTTACGATTAGTACCGGAATGTGTTACGGGGGACTATTCAGTGAAGGAGTCTTTACCCTTTAAACATAACCAGTCTGTAAACTTTTTAACCGTCTGGTCATGTCTGTCGCGCCATAAAAGATAATAGTCACCCGTGCTGATTCTTTGAATGTTGAAAGGCGAAACAAGTCGGCCAGATTCCAGATGCCTTGTGCAGAAGACTTGAGGTATGACGACAAGACCCAACCCGTCCTCTGCAGCCTGGATTGCTGCAAAAGTATGATCAAGCGTGATTGTTTGAACATCTTCGTCAGCGTCACTCGGAAACATTCGATGCCAGCTTTTCCAGAGATCCTCGCGTGCCCGAATCTGTATTTTTACGTGGCCTTCGAGTTTGTCAGGCGCTGTTAACGGCCTGCTCCGTAAATAATCTTCACTACATACAAGCACGCTGAACTCTTTAAGGAACGGAACCGGGGACAGACCACAGAAATGCGCAGGATCCCTGCGAATAGCAATATCAAAAGCTGAGTCAAAATTTACCGGACCAATGCTCGTGGTTACATCAACGGTCAGGTCGGGATGCATTTCATTAAGGCCTGGCAGTTTTGGCATTAACCAGTGCATAGCAAATGTAGGCAGACACTGAACGGTTAGCCTTCCAGAGGGAACCATTTGGCAGAGAGATTTTTCTGCTGCTGCCAGATCATTCAGCAAACGAGTTGCAACACGTGAAAACGATTCGCCAGCTTCTGTCAGCCTCACAGATTTATGCGCACGATAAAACAGCCTGGTGCCCAGTTGTTCTTCCAGACTTCGTATATGACGGCTCACTGCGCCAGTAGTGATAAACAGCTCGTCCGCAGCAACCCGGAAGCTGCCATTACGTGCGGCGGCTTCGAACGCAGGCAAATGAGGTAAGGAGGCTAATTTTTTCATTGGTTGAGTTTAAGTCAACTATCTGATGAATTAAACCTCGTTTGTCACTGGCACGGTATTCTTTTTAAGCTTGTCCACATTGTCTCCTCTGGACGGTTAACCCATGTGGCCTTCAACGGAATTATCAGATTCACTTAGCCGGAACTGTCGGGAACTTGTCTCACGCAAGACGATATCAGTCGTCACGGGTAAAACAGGCAATCCTGCTTATAACTTGTTTCTGCAAAATACCACCGGATATGGCAATACCTTAAAAAGCCTTATACAGAAATATGAACGTTCCATTAGTACATGTGTGTCCAGGAGGGTGCACAGGTGAAAGCGTTCTATTTACTTTGCGCCGGACGGGCGGGAACATGTCTTGGGACGATGGCTTTTGCGGGGGCGCTTCCTGTTATCAGGAGCGAGTGGCACATAGATGCAGCATCGGCCGGCACCATACAAACGGTGTTCAGTATTTCTAACGCCTGTGCACTGTTCGCTGCATCATGGCTGAGTGATTACATGGGAGCACGCAAGGTTTATCTGATTCTCTCCTGGCTTGGTGCGCTGGCATTGATGGTCTTCGCCTGCTTTGCCCACTCTTATTCGTCCGCTCTGATTTTGATGGCTTTCGTCGGGCTCACTCAGGGGGGGGCATATACGCCCACAATACTGCTTGCAATAAGAATGAACAGTCTGTCAAAGCGGGGATTTGCTATCGGGACAATGCTGGCTGCGGGATCACTGGGATATCTCTTGTCTGTCTTTATGGCCAGCTTTGGTGCAATGCGCTGGGGAGCATCCGTCGCGTTCTGGTTATGTGCCGTTGGCGCATTAGCAGGCGCAGCAGTGAGCTCCCTTGCACTATCAGGATACAAGGAAGAGGTAAAACAGCCTGTTCAGCGTGAAGGTAAGACTGTCAGTTCTGTATATCCAGTATCGGCACTTTTTTTGCTTACAGGATACATTGCCCATTGCTGGGAGCTGCTGGGCAACTGGGCATGGACACCCAGTATAGTAACGCAAAGTCTTCAGGCTTCTAATCTCAGTCCGATAGCAACTGGATTAATTGTGGCTTCTGCCGTTCATCTGTCAGGCATGTTTTCAACAATGATTGTCGGGACGGTCTCCGATTATTTTAATCGGGCCTCAGTGCTGATTTTCATGGGAGCTGCAGGGGCCGCAAGCTCTGTCTTGATTGGATATTCTGTTCACTGGGGGGCTGGCTGGGTGATATTTTGGGCGTTCTTTGGCAGTTTTTTTATCCTTGGCGACTCAGGCGTTCTGTCCGCAGCTATGGCTGACAATGTTCCCCCTGAAAAGCTGGGCATTATGATGGGCATACGCTCACTACTTGGTTTTGGTATCGGTTCGTTTGCACCGTTGGCCTTTGGTGAAGTCATGGATACCACTCAACGCTGGGAAACGGCGTATCAGGTTCTGGCTGTCGGAGGAGCGGTTGCATGCATTTCTGCTGTCGTCCTGAGGGTAAAAAAACACTAATCAAAGATGCTTAAGGTACTGCTGACGCGCTTGTGACAGCAACGCCGGCAGTAAATTAAAAGATTAAGATCTGCTTATGGCCGCATCAGTACCCCTCTGTCCGGTAGTCTGTGTTATCTGAGAATGAGGAATTGGTAATACCCACGAGTGGCAGTTATCACGGAATCATGGCCTTATGTGCACTCAGGTAAGCGCTGAACATCAACTCCAGCTGCCGCTTAGCTTCCACACCGGCACTGGGAGGCATAACCCTGATACAGAATGCCGGGACCGCCCCAAAAAGTACGGCGGCCATCGTCTGGGCAATAACATAAGACTCACTGAAATGACCATCACTGGCAGACGCCAGTAGCTTCTCAATGGCCTGAACACTTTTTTGTACGGCTTTATCAAGTAATCTGCCGGCATCCAGATCCACCGCAATGTAATAAAGAGCGGGCGAAACCTCAGCATGCGCCATGATAGCCTCGAGGTAGGCACCCACGACGACAGACGCAATTTTATCTGAGTCAGTATTCATATTTTCATGGCAGGCCCTTTCAACAATGCTGGTAAGGGAAGTCAGATGCCGTTCCAGGAGGGCAAGCAACAGGGACTGCTTATTAGGGAAATACTGATACAAAGTGCCGACGGAAACGCCTGCTCGCTCAGCAACACGTGTCGTGCTCAGCCTGATCGGGCCTTCGGTCAATAAAACCTGAATGGTTGCCTCGAATATCGCCGCTACTGTCACCAAGGAGCGTCCCTGACGTGGCATTCTGCGGCGGTTGAGCGGTACTGATGAAACTCCGGCCATAAGCGAATCCAAAACATGAAGAATAATTCATATACTAATTCTTCAATGCCTTTAGCTCAATCTTCGACATGAGCGAAAGGAAGATTATCAATGCCTGGAGGTATGTATGGGTAAGCTTGACGGAAAAGTCGCATTAATAACGGGTGGTAGTGATGGTATCGGACTGGCGACCGCTCAACTGTTTTGTCAGGAAGGTGCAACAGTGATAATTACTGGCCGCGATCAGGCCAGACTGAATTCAGCAACGGAGTATTCTGGGGGGAAGATTGATGCAGTACGCAGTGATATTTCTGTTATGTCAGAGATAGAGCAGCTCTGTAGCTATGTTAAATCCCGGTACGGCCGCGTTGATATTCTGTTTGCTAATGCGGGCGGTGGAAGACCAGGGCTGTTTGCTCAGGTTACAGAAGAAGACTTTGATTTTACGGTCAACACAAACTTTAAGGGGACCTTTTTTACTGTCCAGAAAATGTTGCCGCTGATGAACCAGGGGAGTTCGGTGATTCTGACCACGTCGACACTGAACAGGCAAGGTCGGGAGTATGTCAGTGTCTATTCGGGAACGAAAGCCGCTATCAGGTCATTAGCCCGGTCGCTTGCGGCTGAATTGTCTGCTGCAGGTATTCGTGTTAATGCGCTCTCACCTGGTCTAATTGATACCGACCAGGCCAGAAAAGTCGGCATGAGTGAAGATATGATTGAACAGTCGAATGCACATCTACACACCTTAATACCGATGCATCGTAGTGGCACTGCGCATGAAATTGCCAGCACTGCCCTTTTTCTTGCCTCTGATGACGCTTCATATATAACGGGTTCAGAGATAAGCGTTGATGGAGGATGGGCTCAGGTGTAATTTTCACTGCCATCAGCAGCGTTAATCAATACGTAACGCTCATTTTCTGTTTTTCAGCCAGAGTGAATAACACGACTTTTGCAGTATCTCTGAATAAGATATATCCAGAGATACTACGGCCATGCATTTTGCGGCTGATCTGCTCCCCGTTGATTAACACGCCGCAATGTTAGTAACGAGACTGTTTAGCCACGAGATCAACTGCGAACTTCCGCTGTTCGCTCAAAGCGGACCTTCAGTTCTGTTAAGTTGTCGGCTTTGTATCAGAAGCGGACCTCCGCCGGATTTATGTTTACGGTTTTAGATACCTATCGGTTGATAACCTTGCCATTCTGGTTGATCACGTTTTCCTGAATCGCTGGGTACCAAATCAATATAAAACTCACCTACCTTTTCAAGTAACAGGCAATCGTCTACATCCTTTAGATTGTCTTTATGCTGATGGTTGGCGCCGCAGAGCAGTGTCTTTAAGGCTTTACTTTTGGCTTGTTGGGCATTTTCGGCCACAAACAAATCGAACTCATGTAACTCAGCAAGCGTGTCAGGTCTGTACCCACCCGCATTGACGAAGAATAACTTCTTTGCTGAACCTGAAGGCTCAGAGGAAAGAGCGATGGAGTAACCATCAGCCCATGTGATGCGGCTATAGCCATCAATATGAATTTTATCCTTATCGCCAAACCATACATCGCGAAGGATGGGCCAAGCATCTTCTGGTTTTTCTGCAGCGACAAACTGAATATCGTGCACCTCAATATTGGATTTTCCTGCGTTACCACCGATATAAAACATATACAGGTTCATTAATTAATCTCTTCTAATGTAAATATCGATATATTTGACTATATAGCGAGTCTAACTGCAACCTCAGAAAGAATAATGTTGAAATGGTACATACGGGCTTTACTTATCCGGATAATATCTGGTTTTCACTGTTAGTCGCATACATCGGCGGCAGACAGAAAGTCCGCTTCCGCTCTCAGCGGACCTTCTGCTCAGTCAGAACATCCGCCCTGTGCCAGAAGCGGAAGTTGACACATTTATTAAAACGACCCAGTGTGATGTCACGTTACAGATCGTTTATTTTGGCTATTGTTTACAAAATGAGAACAGATATTTAAATCAGATAATCATACTAACGACGTTATGATAAAAAATCCCAGAGCTGTCATCAGAACCGAGCCTGTGACATGTATTAGTACTGAAGTGAAAGCCCAAAAATAATTACCGTATTGCAGCAATGAAAACACTTCCAGTGAAAACGTTGAGAACGTGGTCATGCCGCCGCACAGACCTGTCATCAAAAGTAATCTCCATACTGGGTCTAGTTCTGGATGCCGCATGAACCATCCCAGCCCGATACCAATGATGAAGCCTCCGGTAAGATTCACCATTAATGTACCCGGAGGCAGACTGGGAAACAGACTGTTCAGACGAGCGGCAAGAAGCCAGCGAATAATACAGCCTACAGAGCCGCCAATAATAACTGCAAGGAGTGATTTCAAGGGAGTGCCTCTTGTGAAAGAGGGAGTATGTGACTTCATCATTCAAGACGGCCTGACATACTCCCGGTTAATTGGAAGTTATATCAGGCGTCATCAGCTCCTCGGTGGAAGCGGTTGGATAAGGTGGAACGCCATCACCTTGGCATAAGGATGGCTTAACGCATATGCTTTATCAAGCAGTAATCGTTGCCAACTATTTACCATAACATCTCTGATCCCCTCCCCGAGAGGCCCTAAGCGCGATCCTGATGCAGGCGGGCCTTTCCCGGCCTTGCCCCTGAAAAAACCCTGATGATTTCAGCGTGATTGCATGGCGATGTACAGAGATTTGTTCTCCGCAGATTAGTGCATGCAGATGTTGAAAACGTCCCCTTAGTGCCAGAAGCGTACTTTGCAAACATCACTGTTCAATAAGAAGGTAACAGGTCATAACGTATGTACTTCATTGCTTGCCTTCCATCAATTCAAGCGTCTGCCCGTCGGGGCTTTGTACATATATTACTCTTGTTCCCTGCATGGGTCCTGACAAGACTGTCTGAGGTCTCCCAGGCGACTTCCAGCCATAGTCCGATATTTTACTCAAGAGCGTATCAAGATTCTCGACTATAAACGCAAGGTGAGCGTAGCCTGGGATGTAGGGGGCTGAAGGCTCTTCAGGCTGTTCAATGTTATTGTATTGCAGTAATTCAATCTTAATGCCAGCCAGTTCAAGCAAAGCCATTCGTACATCAGCTCCCATTGCGCCTGTTACTTCATCAATAATAGGTCCAGACATTTCTCCTTCGCGTAATAACTTTCCTCCGAGAATGTGAGTCCAGAAGAATAATGAGTCTTCAATATTTTTAACTGAAAAACCGACGTGATTAGCACTCAAGATCATGAGATTTCCAGCTCCTGTTGATTAAACGCGACTACGTTACAAGTCTTCATCTATCATAGAAAAACCGCGAAGAGCGGACATCATTCTGTTTCTTACCAGATGTAACGTACGGCTCTTTCTAGATCTCTTGGAGCCGACATCTCAGCGCGGATTTCTGATCTGCTCCCCGTTGATTAACACGCCGCAATATTAGTAACGAGACTGTTTGGCCACGAGATCAACTGCGAACTTCCGCTGTTCGCTCGTAACTGACAAATCAGCGGGCAGTGCCCGCTGTAAGCATTCAGGAAAGAAAAGCGCGCATGGCCTGAACACGTTCATGCAGCTTTATCCGGGCCTCCCAGTTATTGATGTACCACACCGGTGTACAACGCGTGCGGTTCACCGTCAGTGCCAGTGAGTTGCCGGTATTCACAATGGCCGGTATCCCCAGCAGGCTGAGCTGGATAAATGTCATGTCGGCCGCAAGCGGATCGATATCAGTCGCGGTGACGAGCAGCTGCTCTGCAGGATTCAGGCCTCTCTGCAGCATCACCTCCGCAAAGGCAATCACCATCCCCCCTGCCCCACTGGTGGGTTCGCTCAGGGTTATCCAGGGGCAGGTCTTCAGCTGCTGCTGTTGCTCATCCCCTGCGGTCAGGCTTGCTATCAGGCGGGCCAGCGGATACGGCGTAAAGAACTGCCCCATTTCGCCGCTCCCCAGCCCGAGCTCCATGAACACGCCGCCCAGAAAGTCATGAAACTCTCCCTCAAGCGCCTCAACAAGAAGGCAGAACAGCTGTTTCAGGTTGCCGGTGTCCTCCGGCCGGTACTGATCGCAAATCCGGCGACTGTTCTCAGTGTTTTCCGGCGTGCTTATCCGGGCCATGTCGAGTTCGCTGGCGGCCAGCGTGATAAAATCCCTGAACACGGTCCACCGGTTGTGGTAAGGCGCGGTATGCCGGAAGACGCGGATAAACGCCTTTCTGGCCCCTTCCGCTGACAGTGCCGGTTGATTTATGCGGTCCGCTACCGGCCCGCCGGTTACAGCGATGCCGGGCACATCAAAGATGGACAGCTGTGCGGCTTTTAAACCGGATGTGTTTTCAGATTCTTTTGCTGCGGTGTTGACGTTCTGCTGTGACATGTTGGTGCTCCCCTGTAGTTATCTGTGATGTCTTTCCGGGTTCCTTCGCCGCATCATCAGGACCCCATACAGCCTGAGGAGCACGCAGGGGGAACACCAAAGCCGCAGCCCGGAGCCTGCGCAGGTACCGGGTGCCGGTGTTCAGCGAAGCGGCCCTTGCGGGGGACGGCTGTATGGCAGCGTCCTGTGCGGGGAAGAAGAACCGGGAGACATCACGCCGGAGAGGAGGAAGATGGCGCAGCCCCGTCACGCAGGGCGTGACGGCCATCAGCGTGCCGGTACAGCCGGCACAGTGAAGCGACCGGGCCGCAGGCCCGTGTAAGCGCATAAAAAAACCCGCAGGCGCGGGTTCAGGGGAACAGGGGGTTTATCACCGACGGGGCGGCTTTTCTTCGTCAAACGCCAGCAGGACGCCCGCGATGACCATCAGGCCATAGATAATCTGCAGCCCGACTTTTGCGGCAACCGGCACATTATCCAGGGCAACCAGCGGGATGATGAAGAGGATACTGGCCAGCAGAAAACCCCGGCCGGTTTTACGCATCCGGGCGTGTAGCTGCGGTTCCGGAACACCGGCCCGCCGCAGGGCCGTGAGCGCAATGCCTTCAGCCTTCTGTTTTATCCTGCCCATCAGTCCGTTCCTTTTTTCGTGATGCCAAACATCCCCCTGGCATTTTCACGGGTTTCATCTTCCGGAGCCGAAGGTGCAGGCTGTTCCCTGCCTGGCGTCACGGCCCGCTCGTCAGGACGGTGGTTTTCAAGCCGTTTCATCTCAGCGGGAAACACCGCCTGCATGAGCGTAACCATCTCGTCAAAGGTGGTGTGTTCAGTGAGGAACTCAGCCAGCATGTTCGGCAGCCGCGGATCCTGTTTGCGCAGTGCAAAGCCGGCCAGCAGTGCCGCACGCCAGACTTTCCCGCGCTCACCCTGTGGCAGCCTGTCTGTTTCTTCACACACGTAGCGCTCGGCTGCGTTGCTCTCAGGATTGAGGTAGAACAGGATCTTGCGTCGTGGGTCGGCTTTTTCCATTTTTAACCAATCTCATGCATACCATTTACCAGGTCAAACTGCGTATTGTCGCTGATATAAAAGCGCTCCCCGCGTACACCACACTGTTTTCTGACCGCGTCAGCGATGAGTTCTGCACCGCCACCGATAACCATAACATGAGAATAGCCACTGAAGCTGCTGACAGCATCGGTCACGCGACCAATCAGGCGGTTCTGCGAGTCCTGAAGCGCGGCAGTGACGAGCTCAAGACGTGACGTATCATTCACGCGCCGGCGGAGGAAGTCGCTGTCATGACGGTGGATGATGATCTCATCCGCGAGATAACTGCTGCTGCGGGTGCCGGCAACCGCCAGCGCGGCCTGCACCTCACGGGTCATCAGGGACACGCCCAGCCGGGGATTGCCGTAGATACGGGAAATACCGCGCATGCGGGCCATAACGTGTGAGATATCAAGCGTGGTGCCACCCAGATCGATAATCAGCAGGGAATCCAGCTCATCCATATCCCGTACAATCCGGTAGCCGGCCGGGATGGATTCCGGCATCACCTGCACACTCCGGACAGTGAAAGTGCGGCCCCCGTTCAGCGTCAGCGGGCGCATCAGGCTCGCTTCCTTGCGACGGATATTTTCAGCTGAAGGCTGGTTGTCACGGTCATAAAACTCAGCCAGCGGAAGGGTCACCACGATATCCACTTCACAGGGCTCCACGCCGGTCTGCAGCAGCGCATGGTGCACCGCCACGACATTCACGTCGCTGTACTGCCAGGCCACGCTTGTGGTGATGATGGCATCCGCGCTGATCGGATCGAAGCTGTAGTGCTCCCCGTTCAGGGCGTAGTTGTACACGGTGTTACTGCCGAAGGCGACAGACCATTCGCGCTTGAAGCTGTTCGGACTGATGGCCGTGCGCACCTCGCCTTCGTCTTCCCACAGCACCTTTATACTGGTCGAGCCGTCGTCCACATAGAATTTCATGCCGTTTCTCCGGATAACTATAAGTGATTAATAAGAGACAAATAAGAGAACAATAAGGATTCTATTGCACTACACGGGCACATTACAAGAATTATAAGAGATAAATAAGAGATAAGTAAAAGACATTTAAGAGAAGAGAAAGCAGATGTATCAGGTCCATGTCTGCGCGGCGTGATAACCACACGCTGACGCGGTTCCCGGTCTTTTTTCTGTATACCAGCCAGGCAGTTGCCTTTTTCGCTGCCCTTTCTCCTTGCTTCTTCCGGAAACCTGTAAATATACTGTTTATACATACAGTAAACTAACAACAAGGAGTGGCGTTATGAACCTCATGATGCTGACCCCGACCGAAAGCGCGCAGCCTGTGACTCTGCCGCTGTTTCTGGAGATGGTGCCGTGTGGTTTTCCGTCTCCCGCCCAAGACTATGTGGAACAGGTGCGACATGAAGTCGCCTGAATAATTGTTCCGCTGAGAAATCAGAGAGGAACCTGATGTTCCGTCATCAGTAGCCTACCGGCACATGCGGGTGCGGTAACGCACCGATGTGAAGCTGCCGGGACAACGAAGCCGGGTATCGTACCTAGCTGAGTCCGTGAGGACAGGTAACATCTGCAAGCATCGTGCGGATGCGGCGCCAGGCTGGATGGTATGACCAACATATGTGAACTGCTGATAAACATCGTTACGTAGAACAGGCCAAAGATGCTGTCAGGCCTGAACCAAAAGGTAAGCGGTCGGCTACTTCCCGGCTTTTCTGGAAGTACACGGACACAGTGATCGCCGGTGAACAGGCAGGGTCTAACCCATCTCGTTATTCAGGTGGAACATGGTAAGCCCGTATCGCTGCCCTCCGGGGCAGGTAAATCGTAAGAGGCACTGCTGGCGCTGCGGGTATGAGATGGTGGAGAAAGCGAAGGCTGCCCTGTAACCGGGCAGACAGGGGTTGAGCCTCCGGGCGACATCACCTCACGCGAAAGCGTGCAGACTTCCACCGGGTCTTTCTTTACGGGATAACCTGAGAAACTTTCTTTGAGGGAACAGCAGATGACTACGTCAGTAACAGGCGCGGGTGCACCCTCACACAAACCGGAGGCGTGGCACAGCATTGACTGGGTTCAGTGCCATCGGGAGATGCGAAGGCTGCAGGCGCGTATCGTAAAGGCAACGCGGGAAGGCAGATTCGGCAGGGTTAAGGCTCTGCAGTGGCTGCTGACCCACTCGTTCAGCGGCAAGGCACTTGCCGTCAGACGGGTTACCGAAAATAAGGGCAGGCATACGCCGGGCGTGGATGGAAAATAGTAGACCACCCCGGCCGCCAGATTTCAGGCTATTAAGTTGCTCAGGCGGCATGGTTATCACCCCCTGCCCCTGAAGCGTCTCCTTATCCCCAAAGCAGACGGTAAAAGCCGTCCGCTCGGCATTCCGGCGATGCGTGACCGGGCCATGCAGGCACTTTACATGCTGGCGCTCTCACCCGTTGCGGAAACAACGGCAGATCAGCGTTCGTTCGGCTTTCGTCCGCAGCGTTCTGTCGCCGATGCGATTGAACAGTGTTTCAACGTACTGGCTCGGAAGCATGCCCCGGGATGGATGCTGGAGGGGGATATAAAGGGGTGCTTTGACAACATCAGTCATTACTGGCTGATGGAAAATATACCGGTCGACAGGGTAATACTGAGCAGATGGCTAAAAGCGGGATACATGGAAGGCCGTCAGCTTTTTCCCACCGAAGCAGGCACGCCACAGGGTGGTATTATTTCCCCGGTTCTGGCGAACCTCGCGCTCGATGGGCTTGAAGCAAGGCTGAAATCCCATTTTGGACGCCCGCGCTATGCCCGGAATCTTGAGATAAAACTTAAGGTCAATTATGTGCGTTACGCGGATGACTTCATCATAACCGGCCGCTCGCAGGAGTTACTGGAAGAAGAGGTCATGCCTGTAGTGGAGACGTTCATGCGCGAGCGTGGGTTGACACTCTCCCCTACAAAAACGCGGATTACACATATTGATCAGGGTTTCGATTTTCTCGGACAGAATCTGCGAAAGTTCAGCGGCAGGCTGCTGATACGCCCGTCCGGTACAAATGTCAGCCGCTTACTGGCAAAAGTTCGCGCAACAGTGAAAGAGAACCCCGCACTGACGCAGGCGACGCTCATTAAAAAGCTGAACCCGATCATTCAGGGCTGGGCTGACTTTCACCGGCACAATGTGGCCAAAGCTGCATTTGCCCGCGTGGATCATGAGATCTGGCAGGCGCTGTGGCGATGGTGTCAACGGCGGCATCCTCAGAAAGGAAGACGCTGGGTCAGGAACCGTTACTTCCATCTGGTGGGTAACCATAACTGGGTATTTGCAGCGCCCACGGGCGGGCGCTATCCGGATGGAAAGCCGGTGCTCCAATGCCTGCGGAAAGCCACCGACACCCGCATCACACGCCATACAATACTGAAGCTGGGGGCAAACCCGTTCGCTCCTGAATGGGAGGCATACTTTGAGGAGAGGATGTCCCGGAAGATGCTGCTGTCACTCAGCGGGAGAAAAAGGATCGTCACACTCTGGCAGAGCCAGCGGCGGCGATGCATGTTATGTCAGGAACTGATCACACCCGAAACCGGATGGCATGTTCACCATATTATCCGGCGTGTCGATGGCGGTACTGACGACAACAGCAACCTGTGCCTTGTGCATCCTGTATGTCACAGGCAGATCCATGCCCTTAATCTGAAGGTAGCAAAACCGGCTTGCGCAGGCGGGCTTTGAGAGGCCTGAGCCGTATGAGGGGAAACTCTCACGTACGGTTCTTAGGGGGGATGGGCCAGCAATGGCCTGTTCCTACCCGATGAGCTGGATCTCAATGAGTACTGCATACGGCACCGCAGCGCGACCTACTACCTGCGCGCCCACGGCGACAGCATGCGGGACGGTTTCCTCTTTAACGGGGACCTGCTGGTTGTCGACAGCGCCATGAAGCCGGAGCACGGCGATATCGTCGTGGCCGGTATGGGGAGCGAATTTACCGTAAAGCGGCTGCAGACACGGCCAAGACTGTGTCTGCAGCCCATGAACACCGCGTTCCCGCCCATTTATCCCGATCCGGATGAGCTGCAGATTTTCGGCGTGGTCACCCACATCATCCACCGCACCCGCGAGGTGATGAAATGTTTGGACTAGCTGACGTCAACTCGTTCTATGCCTCCTGCGAGAAGGTCTTTCGCCCCGACCTGAAGGGCTGTCCGGTGGTGGTGCTCTCCAACAATGACGGATGCTGCATCGCCCGTTCCCCGGAAGCAAAACGCCTGGGCATAAAAATGGGCGATCCGTGGTTTAAAATCCGCGAACAAACCTTCGCAGAGAAAATACACGTATTTTCAAGTAACTATGAGCTTTACGCGAGTATGAGTAACCGGGTCATGTCCTGCCTCGAGGAGATGGCGCCACGCGTTGAGCAGTACTCCATCGACGAGAGCTTTCTCGATCTGCGGGGGCTGGAAACGGCCATCGGCTATGAAACGTTCGGGGCGCAGCTGCGCGCGCACGTTCAGGCCCGCACCCGGCTCACCATCGGCGTCGGGATGGGACCGACCAAAACGCTGGCCAAATCCGCTCAGTGGGCCTCCAAGGAATGGCCCGCTTTCCGGGGCGTCCTGGTGCTGACTCCGGGCAACCCCCGCCCGGACGGAAAAACTGCTCGCCCTGCGGCCTGTCCAGGAGCTTTGGGGCGTCGGCAGCCGTATTGCCCGCACCCTGAACACAATGGGGATCACCACGGCCCTGCAGTTGGCCCGCACAAACCCGGCCTTCATCCGGAAGAATTTCAGTGTGGTGCTCGAGCGCACCGTGCGGGAACTCAACGGCGACTCCTGTATTCCGCTTGAGGAATCTCCGCCGGCGAAGCAGCAGATTGTCTGCTCCCGCTCTTTCGGGGAGAGAATTGTCACCCTGGAAGACATGCGGCAGGCCGTCTGCCAGTATGCTGAGCGCGCAGCCGAGAAACTGCGCGGTGAGCGCCAGTACTGCCGGCACATTTCTGTCTTTATCAAGACTTCGCCCTATGCCGCTTCTGAGCCTTACTACGGCAACGTGGCGGTTGAAAAGCTCGTGACGTCTACCCAGGACACCCGCGATATCATTGCGGCCGCCATGCGCGGGCTGGCGCGTATCTGGCGAGATGACCACCGGTATGCCAAAGCCGACGTCATGCTGAATGACTTTACCACCGGCGTGGCCCAGCTGAACCTGTTTGATGAGCAGCAACCCCGCCCCCACAGCCAGGAGCTGATGAACGTTCTGGACGGGATCAACCGTTCCGGCCTCGGTCAGGTATGGTTTGCCGGCCGTGGCATCGCCCCGCAGTGGAAAATGAAACGGGAAATGCTCAGTCCTGCCTACACGACACGCTGGAAAGAGATCCCCCTGGCCCGGATTGGATAAGCCAGGTGGTTCCGGCACCCTGCTCACACAACCACGGCAGGACGCCGTGCGAAGCTCCGATCGGATTAACCGCACTGTCACAACCGGTAACCCGGTGCAGCCGGACAGGCCTTTCAGTCCGGGTGTGACGGGTTGGGCAAGCCCGGAGGATTCCGGGCGCGGCAGTCGCTTTTAAGCAGGCTAAGAACTTTAGGTATTTCCCACTCAGCGTTAAGTCCTAATGTCATCAGGTATATCGCTCTTTTACTTCTTTAGCTGTTTCCCATACAGCTTTCTCACCTGGTTTACTCTGAACCAAAATCCTGTTCAGTTCAGAAAAAAATTCCTGCTTTATCCATATTAAACTGAACGGAAGTCGTGCTGATGAAAAAATACGACTCACCGAAGAGCAAATTCCCTTCACCCCCAGCAGGCTGAACTGTGCAACCGGGTGTCGCATGTCTCCCGTAAGCAGGAGATTTCGCACGCCATATTCTCTTATTTACGCAAGAAATAAGAAGGTACTTTTCCCGCAGAGCTGAAGCACATACGTCAGCTATAAGACGAAAGTCTGCGGTTGGAAAACTGGTGGCCGAGCTGAGCCTCAACCTAGGTATGTTTCATGACGTACAGTAAAAAAGAGTGCATGCTGGCACGACTGCGTGAATAATGAGTCCCCGTGCTGCAGGCACATTATGAGTCCGGAAAGCGACAGCTATGTTTTGCGTTGCATGTCAGCCGCAGCTTGTTCCGTTACCATTCTCTGGACGCTGATGGCGAAAAGCTTCGCCTGGGTATCCGCTAATAATGAAAACTAAAACTGAAAACCAGGAACAACTGTGCAGGTTTTATTTCCGGTTTGAAGGGTCTGGCAAGCCCGGAAAATCCGGGCTTGGTTTGGGAAAGACATCATGGAATTGTGGCGATTTCATAGTGAAATCATGAAGAAAAAACATTTTAAATCAGGCAATTAACTACGTAATTTCACTGGCGAAGAATCACCTTTACGCATCATTAGAAAGATGTTTTTGAAGAGCTTTCGCTACAGCTTCATCGATCTCGTCCTGCAGTTCTTTCGATAATCGATTGAATTCGTAAACAAACATGCGCCCTTTATTACGCTTTCTGGCAAATCGGTCTTTGTCCGGGAAAGACCACAGGTTCGTTACAACTGCTTTGTCTTTGCCTTTAAGAGAAGCCATAGCTGCGGTTTCACGGGTCAGGATCTTGATAATCCTGTTTTTAACTTCGTCTTCAGCAAGCGAGGCATCAGCCAGGATGATATTAATTTCCGGTGCAGTTGTTTCGAGCAAGGCCTCAATAGAAAGGTCTTTAGCCTTGAGCATTTCTTCCAGCGCACCTAACGCCTTGTAATCTGTAAATCCTAGTTCCGACTGAATTGGGAATATCGAAACTAACAGGGCTGATACAGATGCAGCCTGAATAGCGCGCGTAACTTTTGCTTCCGACAATCCTTCCAACCTGGCAATATCTTTCTGGCTCATGCCCGTGTTTTTGAGCGTTAAAAGACGTAACCCGATCTCACGGATATTGTGCTCTTTGGCAGTCTGGATATCTCTAGCCAGTTTCCGCGCTTCATCGGTAGATATAGGCGACTTCGTCACCATGATATTTAACGCGGTATGGCAAAGGATAGCGGATGCTCGCCGTCTGGAACCATCGATTATCTCAATGCCTTCTTCACGCTTAATACCAATACACGGGAAGAACTGCTGCAATCGAAGAGTGGATGTAATGTCCTTCAGGGATTCAGGTGTCAGACTAGATTGATCGCGGCCATTCGTCTCCTGCAATACGTATGTCTTGCCTTCTACTTCATTTGCAGGAATGGTTTGCAAAGTGAAGACGGCTTTCCGTCCAGTAGAAAGGGTAAAAATTTGCTCAAGCGCACTGTCTGATAAGTTATTAGTCATTGCAGATGGGTTAAAGGTCCGACCAATGGTTGCTCTTTTCGTGCTCATAAATCCCTCAATTTGCTCGAATAAATTCAATACGATCAAATACAGCTTTTGCAAAATCTTCTGCTGCCAATCGGGCATTTCTCAGAGCTTCGTTGCTGCCAATATAAGTCGATGGATTAGCAGATATGACAGTATCAAAAGACTCTCCACATCTTTCGAAACCGTCCAAGCGGGGCAGGGCGACATCCAGCATGTCACCCCCAAAAATTTCTTTAGCAAGGCTATGGCACAATTTATGGTCTGGTTTATTAGAAAGCTTGGACATGAAGCCAATGTTGCCAACAAGGTGACATGGATAACCTGATTCAGTGATGATATCCACCAGTTCAGGTAGACGGGTCAAATACTTCAGCGTCGAGTGAAAATCTACCTGTGCAGGTGGCACCGGAGTCAGAAGTAAATCCGCTGCGGCAATTGCATTTTTCAAAAAGGCATCAAGATGGGGTCCACTATCGATGAAAATGAAATCGTAATCGTTCTTAAGCTTCGCTATTAGATTTTCTTTCAGGACAGCATGTTGGTTCTGAGCAGGTAGATGTTGGGCACATAGTTCTGTCCATGCTGATGCTATAAACGCATCGTCGATGGAAGCAGGGAGAACATCCACACCCGGGACAATAGAAGATACGATAAACTCATCAAGTAGTTCTTCCCGCGTAACATTCTGCAGCATTGCCTGCGCTGCGGTAGTTTCGACTATGCCAACAGCCTGCGTATGGTTTAAAAACATCGTTGCAGATGACTGGGGATCCAAATCAATAACTAGAATCCGCAGATCTTCAAAGAGCAAATGAGGATGCGTACGTAGGGCATGTGCCAGAGAAACGGTAGATACAGTTTTTGAAACCCCACCTTTTAAATTTCCTACAAAAACGGTAAAGGCTTCCTGATGTCTGTCCCTGTATTTCGGGACTCCGCGGTGATGATAAATATCGATAATGTTCTGAATGGACATTGCATATTTGGAGGATGTCCCGGCTGGTCGTTTATCAAAGACATAGCCTTTTTCTTCCATTTCATTTACTGCGTAATCCACGTTTGCTCTGGTGAGCTTTGGCAGTTTAGCCAATGCTGCTTTCGCATATACTTGATAGTAAACATTTTCTTGCAATTCTTCCTTCTGAGCCCGAATCTGTTCTGTCAGACCAATGAGCATTTTTTCAGAACGTTGCGCTACTTTAAGTAACTGTGATGAGTTGTTCATCAAAAGTTCCCTTTATGCAGGATTAATGAATTTAATCAAGAATGCTACACACAAGAAACAAAGTAAACATATAACCCAAAATTTTAGCGTAAAGATCAGATGTTTGTTCTCATTGGGATTGGTGAGCAAGGTTTTCAGATTGGCTCGATTAAACATTCAGGATTAAAAGAAAAAAGCGGCCTAGAAGAGTGACCTCAAACCGGTCAAACAGAACGTAGTTATATAAGGTAAAGCTATTGGTGATCGAGTTCCTGAATTAGTTGCAGTGTGAAATAGTTAGCATGGCTAATTGTGCGCAGATAATCTGAGGCTGAGCATAGTTTGATCAAAAAGCAGATCCTCTGTTTTACCATTGGATAAGACCACAGAAGACCAAAAAAATACTGTAACTCTATGGCGTTATCCACTTATCCACCGAGTAGATCCAAACAATAATGATCCTAAGTAGATCCATTTTAAGATCCAAATAGATCCCCGATCGCTGAGAGCCGCGCCAGTACTGGGCTGGGAGGGGATTGTCATAAGCTATAAAGAGAAGAAGATAAGCTATGACAAGCACCATATAAACTACAAGGAGATAACTCTATGCTGTAGACAGTAAACAATATAAGCTATAGTCAGATAGCAGCGGTAAGCGGCTGTATAACTTGTGTCTAAAAACCACTCTATTTTTCATTGAGCTACGATGTGTTTTATTACATCAGAAAGATTTCGTTGCTCAACGATCCACAGATCTGGAGCTCGTCTTGGAAAACGAAAATAAAGATCTTAAAACCCTGTTTGAAGAGATGGATAAGTCTACTGGTGAACTTATTACCCTCACTCCAAATTCTAATAATACGGTTCAGCCAGTCGCGCTAATGCGACTTGGTGTTTTCGTCCCAACACTCAAGTCACTGAAAAATAGTAAAAAGAATACGTTATCAAAAACTGATGCGACCGAAGAGCTGACGCGTTTGTCCTTGGCCAAAGCGGAGGGTTTCGACAAAGTCGAGATCACAGGTCCGAGGCTGGATATGGATAATGACTTTAAAACTTGGGTGGGTATTATCCACTCCTTTGCCAAACATAAAGTGATAGGCGATAAGGTTCAGCTATCATTCGTTGAATTCGCCAAACTCTGTGGGATCCCATCGAGTCAGTCCTCACGCAAACTCAGGGAGCGCATCAGCCCCTCACTGAAGCGTATAGCAGGCACGGTAATATCATTCTCCCGCACCACTGAAAAGCATACCAAAGAGTATATAACTCATCTGGTACAGTCTGCATTCTATGATACCGAACGTGATATCGTGGTTCTGCAGGCGGATCCGCGGTTATTCGAACTCTATGAATTTGATAAAAAAGTACTTCTTCAGCTTAAGGCTATAAACGCGTTGAAGCGCCGCGAGTCTGCTCAGGCGCTATATACCTTTATAGAGAGTCTGCCAAAAGATCCTGCCCCTATATCGCTGGCACGCTTAAGAGCAAGATTAAGCCTGAAATCACCAGTATTCTCACAAAATCAGACCGTTCGCCGGGCTATGGAGCAGCTCAAAGAGATTGGTTACCTTGATTACACCGAGATGCAGCGCGGACGCAGCGTGCTGTTTAACGTACATTACCGTCGTCCCAAGCTCAAAGCACCTAAAGACGCTAGCGAAGAGAATCCTAAGCTGACTGGCAGTCCAGCAAGCCCTCCCGATCAAGAACTTACCGAAAAACTCCAGCTCCTTGAAAAGCTTGGCATCACCATGGACGACTTGGAAAAACTCTTCCGTAATAAGTAATCGAATAAGCGAGAACGATTAATCACAATTCAATTCTCATCGCCAGTGAGCACCGACGAGGTCAGTGCTCACTACAGCTTATACATATTATTTGGCGAGTACTTTTGCTAACCCTGTCCTTCGGTCAGCCGATCCTGGCTGCTATCTAGTCGCTATAGTTTATGTTTCACTCATCATTAGGTGATAATCCTCACTATAGCTTATGTATCAACATGCCAGAAGTAGCTCTGCTCCCTATAGCTTATCTTTCTATGTTTGTAAGTGCTTGCTTACCTCAGTGGCTAATGAATGAGTGGCTTACGTTAGGGAAGGAAGTGATATCTATCGAATAACATAAACTATAGCGAGATAGTAACTTGCTATAGTTTATACTTCTCGGCCTGTGGTTCATCTCACTCGCCATAGCTTATGACATAAACTGTAGTAAGCACATGCTTGCTACAGTTTATATTTTCAGTAAGACAAATGCAGGAAATAAGAGGTAATCATCCAGATGCAAGCAAAATGCCTCCATTTGCATCGGAATGAGCAGCCTATCTTTCGCTGAATTTACTCACTGGTGAGCATTAAGAGAACGCGAGCACGTAGTGATGCCGATGTTGTTCTGCATCGACCCTTGCGCGAGGTAGGAGAGAAGAGGTGGGCAGCATGGATGAAGGTATTACTTTACTGAACTTGGATAGTGCTAGTATCCTGGCAGACTGATCTCTTTGCACCAGTGTTCTGCGCGCTGTGAACTGGAGGCTTGCCCCCCTTAATCGATAAGATTCATGAAGATGCCAAAAACATGTCTCGAGAAAGTTTTATCCAGTTCCTGTGGCCAGCGGGGAGGATCAGTCTGCAGTAAACCCAACTCACGCATGCCTTTGTGTTGTTCCGCCTTTCGCTCGCAGTAATCATCGTCGGTATATCCCATCGTTTCGATCACCACAGTATGATGTTTTCCGCCCGGCTTGCTGGCTGTAACTATGAAATCCGGCAGAACAAACCCTTTTTCGCCGTTCAGGGTCACTTCGAGATCAAAAAGCGGTTTTTCCAGACTCAGAACCGGCGCATCCGGTTTTTTTGCAACCCAGCCCGCAACTTCAGCCAAGCTTTCGATGGTAGTGCGCTCAAGCCCGCTGTCGACTGGTACCGGGCATCCACGGTGGAATAAGGCATGTGCATATCCTTCGCTGCAGATAACCCTGCCATCCATCCCCCGGCGAAATGCCAGAATGACCCAGTAGGGGGGGCGCGCACCGTCCTGCGCTTCGCCATTAATACTTACTCCGCGCTCCGGACGAAACGGCAGCTCTCCGCCCGGCCAACAAAATGAGACTTCATCGCGGGTTACCTGATCGGACATAAAAATCTGAAAGAACATCCGCGTTTTGCCTGCTGGCCAGTGAATGTCCGGACGCTCCAGTTCCTGCATTAGCTTTTCCTTGCCGTTCTCACTAATCGCCGGTGAAAAACGTACAATCTCCGAGAGTCTGCGATCGCGGGTAAATTCGATATTTTCGGTGACAGCCCGAAGTGCATTGATGGATTCCATCACTCCAGTCACAGGAAGGGGGTGTAGCGTGGCCAGACGGTTAAGTCCTGCGTCCTCTATCAACGAAAGCAGCAGGCGCGCAATACGCGAACGTCGAGTCCGGCGAGTACGATCACCTGCCGAAGTGACCGGACGCCCCGGAGACTTAATCTTAGTTTCGGAGTCGTCAGGGGGCAAAAAACTTCGATAGCTGATGCGCTTGCTGCCGGCTGTTTTACGGGTCCCATAGGAGGTGGCATCGGTATCGCCCCTGAACGGACGGAACATCGCGCAATCAGGCGCATGCTCATGGTTAAACCCGGCCAGAAAAAGAGTACCAGTGTCCTGCATTAGGTTAGCGCTGTTCATCGCCGGCGAATCGCCCTGCACACAGTCACACTGCAGCCAGGCTTCCCGTTGACGCATTTCCAGGAGGATCTTTTCTGCCAGTTCGTATTGATCACGCCCGGTAGAAATCCGCCGTCCGGACACGTTCTTTAGAGCGTTTTCTTCGTCCTCGTCCAGCCAGCGGATAAGACCACCCCGAGGTGCTTTCTTACGGACAAGTTTCATGGCCATACAGAACAGTTTCCTTTTCTGTGTGAATAAGTTGCTGATAGGATTAATGTACTGGAAATTAACTCAAAGAGCTGCTCAGTCAGGAACGAGACTGTAGTACATGACCATTATAATTAGTTCGTAAAAATTTAAATGAGGTCTGTATGTTAAAAGAATTCTCAGTTTTCACTGACACTGCAACGCTTTCAGTATTTGACATCGATGCGGTAAAGCATAGAGTGCCTGATTCACCTGACTGGTGGAGCATTGAGGAGAATGAGATCCTTGAAGTTAACAAGGGCAACATCGCTTTTCTTGGGTTGGGCGCTGATGGTGACTACATCGTTAAGGTCGCAGAAGCTGTTGAAGGTGAAGCAGGCACACTGAATCTGCACTTCCCGTCAGGCAACGTTTTTATCGGGGCTGGCGAGGACACGTCCGGTGGCGATCTGGAACCCGACGGGTCTGATGTCATCGAAGGAGAAACCCTGAGCTTTGTTCCAGGCTACTACAGCATGAAGTACTCTCGCTCAGTAAATGTAATAGAACTCTGCTTTGAGCCGACCCGGGAAAGATATAATTCTGTAGAAGAGCCTGTGCGGATATAAAAGATGGAGCCTTATGCCCATTGATAAGTTTGAGCTCCCTGAAAATCGCGCTGATGCAGAGAGCCGTTAACGTATGTCAGCCCCTGTGAATGCCCCTGAGTAAGGCGACAGCCTCTTCACCCGGCATTTCAAACCGGACGCGGTGGCGTGCGGCCACATCCAGAGCAAAGACTTTCGTGTACACCTCCGTCGAGCTGACAGATTTGTGTCCCATCAGGGTCTGCAGGATCTTGAGAGGGATACCGGCGTACAGCATGTGCATGGCATAACTGTGCCGGAACGTGTGCGGGGTCACCGGCACGGAAAAGGTCACACCGTCTGCCGCTGCGGCCTCAACCGCCTCATTCAGCCAGGTCCGGACTGTCCTGTCCGTGATCTCCCATATACGGGCCTTTTCCATTCTGCCGGTGCGCTTGTTTCTACGCTCCAGCGGGATCTTCAGCGTGGCCACCATCATCTCCAGCTGACTGACGTAGTGGCTGTCGGACAGGGGGACAATCCTGTGACTCGTGCTGCCGGCAGGCGCACGGCCTGCCGTCCGGGCGGCTTTTTCCGTGCGCTGTTTCAGAGTGGCCAGCTGAACAAACGGGGTGGGGGACGCCAGGTTAAAATCAGCGCGCGTCAGGGCCAGTGCCTCGTTTATGCGGGCACCGGAATTCCATAATGTTGACAGCAGCATCCTCCGGTGCAGATCCGGGACGTAATGAAGCAGGGCACTGACTTCAGGAGCAAGCAGATATTTCGGCAGTTCGTCCTGTACGAGAGCTATCTGGCGCAGGGCCAGTGCAGCAGGGTAGTCAATGGCCACCGGCAACTGCAAAGTGGAAAATGAAACGCTCTGGCCTGATATTGCTGGCATCATAGTTTGTTTTCCTTATTGGCAATGTGGTCATCGACCCGCTGCGACCGTTGCTCATCCAGAACACCCTTTATGACATTAGCCGACCATACCGATATATTGCGACCAGCGGGCGGCAGGTCACAGAGTTCCCGCAGGTACCGGGTCTCGATAATAGCTCTTAACCCCAGCCGGGCAAATTCGTACTGACGCTCCCTGAAATATGCGGGGTAATCCCCCGGAGAGTCATGCTCCCTGGCATCATCGATCGCCCTCATGGCTCCGGCCTGGCGTAATGGCAGTTCCCGGATCCGAAACATGTGCCGTGCCGGCAGACTGCTCCAGTCCCCGGCTACTTTGTCAAAATCCGGCGGAGCAGGATAACCGGCAACGGGTGCCCGCTCCGGCTGTTTTCCGCTGACATGAACCACCTCTCCTTTGTCGTCGGCGACATGAGCACAGCCTTCCGCATACTGATCCAGCAAAATAATCAGCTCTGCCGCGATAAAGAGCCGCTCCCGTTTCAGTTTTTGCACTGCCGCCTGTTTATCACGCCAGTGTGTGTACCGGTGCGTCAGTATCACCGCAAGAATAGCTGCAACGGCGGTAATAAAGCCGGTGGCCACGTTACCCCAGATACCCGGTCCCTGGTTAATCACCTGTACCGTTATCGGGTGTGTGGCCGCACCTGCGAGTCCATCAGCGATAGTGTTCTGCATTACGGCTCCATTAGTTACTGGATATCATAAACGGTTGTTAAACCCTTTCACTCGTAAGAGGGTTGCTTCGGTTTGGGTATAAATACTGTCTGGTCACTATGGATATATCATTGAAAGCTGGAAAGCAGACCCTTCATCAGAAATGAAGTGATCACCGATATCATTCCCGTACTCTTCCCAGTCATTAACTGCATCTATGTTAGTTCGCTCACGCCAGACTCCCTGCGAGGAACGCCAGATGGCAATCACCTTCCCACTATATGAAATTAATTCCCGGTAATCTGGTGAATGCTCCTTAAACCACATCTTCGGATTTGAACCTGGCTTGCCGGTCAGATACGAATACATACAAAGCAACGAGCCAAAAGTGTTCTGTGAGACGTTACAGATCTGACATGAAGTGCATGCCCACGCCTTTTTTGAAATAGTCATAATTAACTTCCTTATTATTTATTATCTATTAGTTATATTTATTTATCATTACCTGCGTGACATCCACTGTCCGCAGTCTGATTAGCCAGATAATAGTCACAGTTCGCAATTACCGTTCACACCTGCCCATCACTTCCGGAAAGTTCTAAATAGCAGTATTTTCGGAATTAAAAGTGGACAGGTATTCTGGACAGAACCAACAAGCAGTATGAAATTGCTGAGTGAGATCTACATCTAAGTAGTTGTATTATAGCACAAAAAAGGTAAGCGTTCCATTTTTTGTGCAAAAAACCGCCGTGATCCGCTTCTACCGGTTTTCGGATCTGCGCGGAAAAATGAGAGAGTAGGTATAGGTATGACATATGCATATACTTACCATAGGCATATGGCAATCATATACATATGTGTGACATCTGCATATACTAAGCATATGCGCATACCCGATGCATACTACCGTCCGGAAAGGTCCGGACTCAGGGAGAATATCATGAGAACCGTATCCATTTTTAAAAACGGCAACAACCGCGCCATCCGTCTGCCCCGCGATCTGGATTTTGAGGGGGTGAGCGAACTGGAAATCGTCCGGGAAGGGGACAGCATCATCCTGCGTCCCGTCCGGCCGACCTGGCGCTCATTCCTGGAGCTCGAAAAAGCCGATCCGGATTTTATGGCGGAGCGCGAGGACGTTGTCAGCGACGAAGGGCGATTTGACCTGTGAACAAAACGTATATGCTGGACACGAATATCTGCTCATTCATCATGCGCGAGCAGCCGGAAGCGGTGCTGAAGCGGCTCGAGCAGGCGGTGCTGCGCGGTCACCGCATTGTGGTCTCGGCCATCACCTACTCCGAGATGCGCTTCGGCGCCACCGGGCCGAAAGCCTCGCCGCGCCACGTGGCGCTGGTTGACGCATTCTGCTCCCGCCTTGATGCCGTGCTGCCCTGGGACCGCGCCGCGGTGGACGCCACCACGGAAATCCGGGTTGCGCTGCGCCTCGCCGGCACGCCAATTGGCCCGAACGACACGGCGATTGCCGGGCATGCCGTCGCGACCGGTGCCGTGCTGGTGACCAATAATACGCGGGAGTTTGAGCGGGTGCCGGATCTGATCTTGGAGGACTGGGTTAAATAACCTCAGCCAGATTTGAAGTAATAACGGTCCGCTTTGTGCCATAAGCGGAAGTAGTTAACAACCGTCACTGTTGTTCAACGGGGGATGCAGGTCAGTCACTCTCGACTTTAATCGCATCCCTGAGGGAGAAACAGACAGCAATCACTTTAGTGTGCTTATTAAGGTTCCCATAAATAATGATTGTCCACGTCTTCAACTCGTTTAAGAAGGAAGCCCATAGAGCGATAGAATGCGTTTGCTGGGCTCTCAACTAAAGCAATCAGCTTTATCGGCTTACTGGTTCCCGCAGCATGAGCCTGAATGCTTTTAAGCACATGTTTACCTATTCCCCTGCCCTGGAACCTGGTTTTGATGTAAAAATGATCCAAATAGAGGTGATCGGTATAGCTTTTTAGTACGTAGAATCCGGCGATTTCATTCTGGATCTGAAGTATGAACGTATCGTGAAACGTGAATGACTTAAGAAATCTTTCACGTGCTCTGACCGCATCAAACCTGTTGATTGCTTCGAGGCTTGGCCTCATTGATTCAACGCGAATCTCGGCAAGCATGTTCGCATCGTCAGGGCTGGCGGGATGGATCCGCAGACTGGTTGTCAATAATATCTCACGTGTTAGATATGGTGGCGCTTTCTTCATCATTACCCTCACGACTTTGTTAACACTTTTTCTTCTGTTTGCAATTTAAAAAGATAACCACAATAAATTCGCCCTGTATAATATCTAACTTCCGCTCCTCGCTCATAGTGGAAGTTACCTCTTTGCATTCCTCTATCGTCCACTCTCTGAGATGAAACGCACATCCGGGCCCCAGTTCTATCCCTGGCCTGCTGCAGAACATGCTCTGGTAGTAAAAAACTACTTGCGAACCAGTCGGGCCGGTCACTGCGTGTCAGCATCCCCGAGTAGTGCCGCCCGGTCAAAGTGCTTATCAAACCCATTCTTGCGTTCGTGAACGTCAGTATGCGCAATGTTCTTCCAGTCCAGTCCAGTCCAGTCCAGTACGGGCTGGCACGCCCGTGCTGCGTCTTCTTTAATACTGAGACAGATACCGGCACATGAAAAAAGAGGTTCATTAGTCAGTGAAATCAATTTAACAGGCTGATGATCTTTTTCTTTTTTGATGCAGGTAACGCATCACCGGTAATATCAACAAGCATAAAAATGTTCTCTGCGTTTTGTTTTTTAAAAAATCCGTCCTGTCTGAGCTCCAGAAGGACGGCAACGCAGTTATCAATTAATTGATTTCGAAACTTATTCAGTGAAGACTGCGTAACCTGCAACATGGCGTACTCTCGTAACTGAGAGGATAACGCTGACAAGTAATGACAATTTATGCACTCCTCGCCCTGATATTTCCAGTTGTCGGTTGAGTCACGCTCTGAGGCGCTGTATTTACTGCCGGCGGCATTGTTTAAATATTCTTCAGTATTAAACGCGACATCGATGAAAGAGGCGTCCTCTGCCGTGCAGATGGCAAAACCACCAATATTTCTGGTTTTGATCTCCTTCAGTGCGTGCCTGAACACCTCATTAATCATTTTCTTAAGTTCGGCATTAAAACTGACGAAATCGAAAGGGGCAACCTTAGGTTTTTGTATCAAGCCCCGAATAAACTCTTCAAAATTTTCGGCAAGTTCAACCTCAGCGAATTTTGGCCTGCCATTTTTTATAGATAATGTATGAAGGGTCACTCGCGGCTCGCCGTGGGCTCCGCACCGGGAGTAATCAAGGTAAAACTGCAAACCGTGACCATTGTCAGGCATATGGAGACCAATAAGTACACCCTTTTTATAACCCGGACGTTTCCACTGACTCCAGTCAGATAAAAGAGAAAATTCACCGTTGTTACCAATAGCATTGAGAAAGTCGCAGATAAAATATTTTATAACTTTACCGTCACGATCCTTCAGTGGAAAAACATTCTTTCGCAGCAGACCGCCATTATGTCCCGCCATCAGTGAAATATAAGCATCGGGCAGTGTGAACCCAAGCTGATTCTCACAGGAACGTATATCCTCAAGGGATGCATCTTTACAAATGAAAGTACTTATCGATTCAGCATTGTCTTTCCAGAGATTTTTCATTTCACCTGTCCTTAACGTTTTAACTTATTTTTTTGTATGAATATAAGCCATTTGATGAACCGGGTGTAATTCTGCTGATTCACCGATTAATAGCAAAATTTTTCAACAATCCATGGCGCGTTTGTGCTTAATAACACGTTCGTATAAAGCTTTTCATGAACAGTTTCCATAAGTCACCTCCCCGACTCTTTTCCCTGGTGTTCTTGCTGGACATAGACATCACACAGGTAAGCGAAAGTTGCATGTTCGTTAACCGGCGTGCAAACCTTACCTGGGTTGCACAGTGATAAACACCAGAGTTAAGGCTGTTTGCTAATGAAACGGTAACGGTATGCAGAACGATACCTTCTGCTCATCTGGAGCCCGACAAAAGGCTAATCAGAAAATCATTCATATGCCATTCATGTATAGCTGAAATGCTCACGCCTACACCTGTCAACATGATGTCGTGGACTAAACCTTATCATTATCTGCACGACATTTACCCCCACTGAATCTGGCTGACTTTTTTTGAAATTTGAACATCAGCATTCAGGCATAGCGTCCGCTTCTTGCTCACAGATGCCTGTCGCTTATTACAGATTGCTACTATTTTTCATGAGCAGTCAGGTGTCCACGGCAGTATATGAAATCCAATATTAGCAATCCCTCGGGTGTGTCTGGTCATCCGTGGCCATTTAATAGCCATAACGGCCACGGCTATGTGCTGGTTATGGTTCTTCACCTACTCAGGCATAACGCCGAGGTTAGTTACTGACTGAATTTTCCACGTTCCAGATTCTTTAATCATACAATCCACAACAACATGTTTTTTGTCTTTTCCAAAGGCTACATAGATATTTGTACATACCGGATCATAGTCCGATTGAATAACACTAACATTTTCCGGCCAGTTGTCATCATAATCCTGAGTGCGTAAAAAAAAGTCTGAATCGTAATCTTCTTCGCCGTTAATGTTAGTATGGCGGATTTTTTTTAATGTGTTTGCAGAGACATATTTATCTAATTCATGACCATCTGTAATCGGATATTTTCCCTGACTAATTTGCTTTATATACCATTTATTAAATATCAGTGCCTGATTACGGGCCTGATCGACTGGATACGAACCAGCCATCACAGATGATGAAACTATTAACAAAAAGAAACTTAAACCTTTCATAGTAATCATGCCTTTATATTTTGAAGGAAAGATGAGGCCTTTTATATGCAATTCCCGCATACATCCATAGAGTTGAACAAAACCACCGTTCCAGACTTATCCATCGAAAATGCAGGTATGTCCTGCCGAGCTTTCCGGAATGGCCTGAATAGCGACTATATCCTCAAATCTGGATCGCCACAAACTTCGTGGAATCCCAAAAATTGAGGGCTTTCTCGGGGATCTTTTGCACAGTGCGCACGGAGAGAATGTATACCTTACCGCACACTTCTATTGCGAAGCTGAGACAGGTTACCCATGCCGCAAGATTTGCGCCTGATCAATATTGCCCGAATGCTCTGTGATAATCCACATGACTGTCGCAGGCTGGATGAGTGGGCCACCTGGGCCGTGATATCACCACGCACCCTCACAAGACGATTTAGTTCTGAAACGGGATTCAGCTTTTCAGAATGGCGGCAGCGCGCACGATTAATTAGATCGCTGAAACTCCTGGCTGAAGGAAAGTCAGTCACTACCATTGCGCTGGATCTGGGCTATGAAAATGTGAGTGTCTTTATTGCTTTATTCCATCACGTTTTTGGCACCACTGAACTGCTCCCGGTTAAGTATTACATGCCAATGTTAGTCCGACATCACTGCGGTTATGACAAATGCGAACTTCCGCTCCTCGCTCATAGCGGACGTTGTCCAGCACGTCTGTCCGCTTTGTGCCAGAAGCGGACGTGATAGTGGCCCATTTCGCTTTGTATCAGGCAAGGACTATGTAATTATGATGATGTTCATAAAGAGTTGATCAATACCCAAAGTCACTTTGAGAATCATAGTCATTCAGGTTTATATCGAGTAGCAATTCTGATGCCTGATAAGCAACTTTCCCCGCGTTAAAATCATCTCTGTTTGAAAGTACAATTACAGTTAGCCTTGAATTAACATGTCTGACGAAAAATGAAGCGTAGCCTATCCAGCTCCCTGAGTGCAGCAGACTTTTCTCTATAAAATCATGCTGAACAAATAAACCAGAGCCATAAGCATGATAATCCTTAACCCTGGAATGAATATCATCAATCAGTGCATCGAAAGGCTCCGAAATCATGTCTATTATCTTGCTGTTTCCTGATACAGGATTTGAGAAATTCCCACCCCACTTCATCAAGTCTTCTGGTGTAGAGTAAACAGCCCCATCCCCAGTTTGGGTCCATAAACTTTCATTATGCTCATAACCTCCTGTCAACTCAGAAAGACTATATCCTTTAGCTGTTTCTGTTACGATGGGATACGATTCATTATAAAATGTATCATTCATATTGAGGGGCGAGAAAATCATTTCACGTGCATATTGAGATATTTTCTTGCCTGTAATCCTTTCAATTATAATCGAAAGAAGAAAGTAATTCGTATTCGAGTAGGCGAACTCATGCCCTGCGATAAAATCTGGCTTGTTGCAATCGCATACGTCTTTTAAATTTTCTGCTGGAGTCAATTTACCGGATAGTGAAACACCTCTTTCTTCCGCTATATCTATATAATCTTTTAACCCGCTTGTATGGTGAATAAGGTTGTCAATTTTTATAGAGTTTGCGTAATCAGGCAGTTCCGGTATGTAATTTTTTACACCATCATCCAGAGAAATTTCACCTGCATTCTCTAATAAGTGAATGCAAAAAGCAGTAAATTGCTTTGAAAGTGAGGCAATGTTAAATACCGTCTTTTTACTGACAGGAATACCTCTTTCAACATCAGCTTTACCGCGCCCCAAGTAATACTCTTTGCCGTCATCAAATCTGGCCATGAGAACGACACCAGGCCCATCATCACAAACGTTATTTAACAAAGCACTCAACTTATCTTTTATTTTTAAACTCATGTTATAAAAATCCTTTTACTAGTCTGGTTAGTAGGAATATCATCGTTGGATTAATATTTAAATAATGAATTAAGAATATCCCCACTCGATTTTAATTGTAGCATGTTACGATAACCTCTTGTTACCAGTTGGAGGCTTATGCCTACGTATCGCTCATAGCGGACCTTGTCCCGCCCGCATGTCCGCTTCATGCCAGAAGCATAAGTAGCATAAGAATTTGTATGTTAAGTCCGGCCATATATGCTCCTGAAGTTAGTGATCCAAAAACCTCGAAGCGGCGTGTCAGACCGTTGTCAGGTTACTGTCGGGCTATGATCGTGGTCGTGCAGGATTGTCTGGGCAACACTGCGCGCTGTCCACTTTCCATTCGGAGACATAATATGAGTAATACCAACAAATTTAGGTCGCTGCGTCTTGCGCGAGCATGGTCCCAGGAACAGCTTGCCGAACTGTCCGGACTGAGTGTACGCACGGTGCAGCGTATCGAGAATGGTGATCAGCCCAGCCTGGAAACACTGAGTGCCCTGGCAGCTGTATTTGAGGTGAGCGTTACGGATCTCTCTGGCCCTGATGCGCCTGCCGATGACGCGCTTGACCAGAGAATTGCCGAAGCGAAGAGCAACCTCGCTGAGGAAGGCCGTTTTTACCGGTCAGTTATGACAGCTATCGTTGTTTGTGGGTTGCTGCTTGTCCTTAACCACTTTACGACCCCCGCCAGCGTATGGTCATTCTGGGTTGCGGGGATCTGGTTTGCACTGTTGATTATTCGTGGCATGAGGACGTTTATTTTTCGTGAGCTGATCAGCCGCTGGCAACAGAAGCGGCTACGGCAGATGCTGCGGCGCTAACTGCGATTCGCAACAGAGATGTTTTGTTTAGAAGAATGAAAATATTCAGTCGTAATCCGTAAATGTCCGCTTTTCGCTCATAGCGGACATTGCCTCTTTCTGGTCATCTATTCCATTAATCCTTGCTTAGGTTCAGTTAAACTCGAACTTAATAAGACCTTTAGTGAATATCCGACTTTAAAACCAGATTTGATGACAGAAAGAAAGATATTAGTAACCTGAATGCAGCAGTTATTCTTTATTTAGACTTACTTTGTATTAATACAATCCGGTTATCAGTAAAGAGTTACTGTTGCGTTTTATGCAATAAAACGGGCCGTTCGCTCCTTGGCATCCATCATGCTCCCTGCGGCAAAAACAGACCGGTCTTTTGACACAGCACCTTTCCCGGACGCGGATGAGTGTCTGTCCCGGTCCTGGTCAGGGTGGAATGAAATGTTCAGCTGAGAGGCCGGTTCACCGGACAGATACCCGGAGGAAATGTGGAGGGGACATGTTCCTGAAGGTGTTGATGGAGCTCATCGATGAGCCGGTCGTGCGGTGTCGGCTCCGGCCTGACAAGACAGTAGCTGTCACCCGTGGCCACTGCCTCACTGAAAGGCAGCACCAGAAGCCCGTCGGCAATAGCCTGCCGGCTCAGCAGAAGATCGGCGATCGCAATACCGTACCCGCTGACGGCCGCCATGCTGGCCTGTTCAAGGGTATCGAAGACTTTCCCGCCAGAAATACTGGCCTCTCCCGCTCTGCCCACACCTTCGAGCCACCGTCTCCAGTCCCGGCGGTCAGGAGAAGGGTGGATAAGCTCACAGCCGGAAAGGGAATGGCGCGCCCGGTCAAGCAGTGCCGGCGCGCAGACAGGCACAAGCCATTCCCCGAAAAGCCTCCGGCATGTTGTCCCCGGGCCGAACTCCCCTTTCCCGAGCAGAACTGCACAGTCAAACGGCTCGCGGCTGAAATCGACAGTGTCGGTATCCATCCAGACACTGGTCAGTTCCACACGGGGCGGATCAGTCTTTTCCTGAAGGGTGCTGAGGGCATCAAGTAACCAGCGTGATGTGAGGGTCGTGGGGGCCTTGAGCCGCAATGTACCGGGCGCACTGGTGAATGCCCTGCTGGCCTGCTCAATACAGCTGAATCCCTCGTTCAGCTGGAGTGCAAACTGTTGCGCCTCTGGCGTCGGGATGACCCTCGGGCCGCGCCTGACAAAAAGTGTGCGCCCGAACCACACCTCAATGGTACGGATGTGTCTGCTGATCGCCCCCGGCGTGATGCTGAGTTCCCGGGATGCCTGACTGAATGAGCCCAGCCGTGCTGCTGCTTCAAACGCACGCAGCGCGTAAAGGGGAGGGAGGGACTGCCTGTCAGTGGTGTGGCTGATTTGAGTTTTCGTCATGTTTATTGTGAGTTTAATCCGTTTTTCAATTTCGTACCTCTGGCTGATCATGGCGCCCCGGTCTGCAGACCCGTCCCTGTTTACCAGAGAGGTACCATGAACACAGCGTTACTAGCAGGTTACATTCTGGCGGTCACCGCCCTGTTAATCACACCCGGCCCTGTCATGGCGCTGGTGACCGCCACGGCAGCCCGTTCCGGATATTTAAGTGCATTCCGCACCATTCTCGGCACGCACCTTGCTTCACTGATACTGATTTTTCTGGCCATGCTGATGCTCGCCGGGATAGTCAGTATTGCTCCTTTCCTGCTCAGCGTTCTGGGCATTGCCGGCGCCTGTTATCTGGGGTTTACCGCCATTGAGGGTCTGCGCCGCTTCCACCCGTCCTCTTCTTCGGGTGTTGTTGCAGAACGGGGAGGGTTTATCACGGGATTTATTACCGCCGTTGCCAGCCCCAAGGACATCCTGTTTTTTCTGACCTTTTTTCCCCAGTTCAGGGGAATAACTGCCGATTTTCATACCAGTATGGCGGTGCTCTGTGGTGTATGGGTGATCCTCGATTTTCTGATGCTCTCCCTGTATGCCCTTGTCGTGAGCCATTTATTCACCGTCCGGTTCAGGCAACATCTTGCCCGGTGCACCCTGGTTGCCCTGCTTATCATTGCGTTATGCAGCGTAATATACAACGCTTTAAGCATAATGGCCTGAGTGCAGTCTGCCACGACAGGGCGTGAAGCCAGACATAAGCACGCAGCTGGTTACTGAAAGTGGAAGTGCAGCAACACAAGGATAGTCGCAGGGCTGTCGGTGACGGTGTACCGCTGAAAACACAGGCGACGTGCATATTCATCTGATTCCCTGTCACACATGGGGGGGCAGGCCAGAATGAAAGGGCCGTGAGCCCATTCGGACGTGGAGAGCCTGCGCAAGGAGTACGATGGAAGCACCAGACCTGTATGAGCTAAACTGCCCGGTATCATTAATCCCTTAAAATAAGGAAACCGTATGTCAGTTTCAGCACGTAACCAGTTGCCGGGTACCGTAGCCATCGTGCGTACCGGCTCAGTGAATGATGAGATTGAAATTTCTCTGGAGAATGGCGGTACGCTTGTCGCCGTCGTGACAGGCAGCAGCAGACAAGCGCTCGGTCTGAAACAGGGCAGGGCAGTGGTGGCCCTGATCAAAGCGCCCTGGATTGTGCTGGCCTCAGAGGACTGCGGGATGACGTTTTCAGCCCGGAACCAGTTTGCAGGCAGAGTCATGACCGTGGAAAAGGGTGCGGTGAACGCCACCATTGATATTCATACCGATGCAGGTACTCACCTGACGGCCGTTATCACAAATGAGAGCCTGGCCGGGATGGATCTCAGCGAAGGGAAAAGAGTTATCGCCCTGATAAAGGCTTCTGCCGTCATGCTTGCCGTAAAAAATACCGGGTGAAGCGGTCCCTTTATACCGGCAGGGCATTACTTAGCGGTGCCCTGCTCTTACCCGCCCGCATACCCCTTGTTGAAATAGTGTACAAACCGGTCTGACCGATATTCTGTAAAAAATTCAGCCATAATGTCTCTGTTAAGGTTATACAGCCGGGTCAGCCTCCCGGCCTCCAGAGCTGCTATCTTCCTTTCACCGGTCTTCTGCTCAAGCTGAAAGCAGTAGCCCAGAACAAATCCACGCGTGTAGTCATTACAGTACCTGGCAGGCATCCTGACGGGACAGGGCTCGCTGAGCTCAACTCCCCGCATCAGCCCTTTTCCAAAATGGTCTTTCATAAGTGATCTCCCTCATCGTTATATAATTAATTATATAACGATGAGGGCTGAAAACATACATCCTCCTGTCATCTGTAGCTGCGCCTGACCCATCAATTCACGCATCCTTCATAACATTTCCGGTTATTTCTTTTTTCGGATCTGCGCGGCGGGAAACCGGTAAATGATATGATAATAAAGACTCCCGCACTAAATCATACCATATGTGATATTTGTCACTAATCACAGGAAGATACCTGATATGATATTTATACATTTAGTAATAAATAATACTGAGTATGATTTTACACTTAACCGGACATTATCAGACGGAGCGTGCAGGATGGATGAAGAAATGATGTTTTCGCTCAGCTATGAGCAGATGACGCAGATGGCAGAAGAGGAAATAAAGCAATGCGATTTTCGCAGGGATGGAACCCATTATGTCTGGGAAGTGAACAAGGCTCAGGACATCCTCCGCTTCTGGTATCTCCTGGCGCTGCGCGGACACACAGGCCTGCCTATAACACGGGTCGAATCAGATTATAAACGGCTAAAAACGCTCATTTCTCAGAAGCATGAGGGACAATGATGCGTGAAAAATCCCGACGTCCGTCGCCACTGCAGCGGCGGGTGCTGATTGTGCTGGCCGCGCTCGATGCGAAACGTCCGGGACCGGTGGCCACGCGTAATATTGAGCGTCTGCTGGAGCAGGTCGGTGATGTCCCGGTGTACGGGCCGAACCTGCGCGCCTCCTGCCGTCGCATGGAAGCCGCGGGCTGGCTGCGCACCCTGCGCGCGCCGAACCTGCAGCTGGCCGTGGAGCTGACGGACGCCGGCCGGGCGCTGGCTGCCCCGCTTATCGCTGACGAACAGGCGCGCGTGCTGGCGGAGCAGCGCGTAACGGAGGTCCGGGTTCTGCCCCTGGTCCCGGCAGCGCCGGCGGATGAGGCAGACGCTCAGGCAGCCGACCGGCCGGTGCGGCTGGATGACCGCTGGCACATGGTGTGCCGGGCTGACTATGTCATCCGCCTCGATGGCACGACCTGCCTGCAGGTGTGGAGTACCGCCGGGGAGGTGACACGTCATGAAGGTGATGCCCTGCAGGTCGCACACTGGCTGCAGGCCTGTCACGATGCGGGGATTGCGGTCAGGATGCAGATCAATGAAAGCGCCACCCCGGAAGAGGGCACCATGCCCGGTACCGCGCCGGCGGACAGCACGGACACCTGGTTCAGCCAGCTGCATACGGCTCTTCTGTCGGCGGGAGTCCTCGGGCTGACGGACAGCCTGCGCCGGGCCGTGGTGGTACCCACAGATACGCTCCGGTTGCAGCCGGCACCGGCGCGGCTGCTGCATGTGCTGCGCGAAAGCCCGGAGGCGTTTCCCCTCACCGCCACCGGGTATGAAGAGGACACGGAAGCCGCCCTGGCTGATCTGCTGAGCCGGGCCGGGTTCACACCCGTGCAGACGCAGGAGCTGCAGCGCCACCGTATCCGCTGGCCACAGATGAATGCAGAGGAAATCGCCCGCCGGGAGCTGGGCAGCCTGCTCGACGGGCTGGAGCAGCGCGGGCTGTACTGCGACCGCGAACTGCTGACGGAGATTGTGTTTTCCCCGGTCAGGGACACTGCCGAGCCGTGGACAGCGCGCCTGCGGTGGCTGCTGGATGATGATGCCGTGGGAGCAGGGTTCGGGTTCAGAAGCGGGGTAACGCGCGGGCAGGATCGGGCACTGGACTGGCTGGCCGGGTATGTGGGCCGTGATGCTGCCGAGCAACTGGCCACGGTGATTGTGTGGAAAGACACCGGCAGGGAGCCGGCGCCATGAGTGCAGTCCCTGTCATGAGCAGTGTCCATGTAACCATGATTTGCGTTCGTCCGGTGACGCAAATCTGGCAAAAGTCAATGCAGAACATATTCATCACTAAATTAACCGTACATATTAACAACAGATTGTCATATTAAATAATGTGGAGATTATTATGGAACACGATCAGTGGGTTTTATATTCCGGAGCAACGCTGGTTTTATGTGTGCTGTGGTATATCTGGAGACTTGTATTCCCGAAAAAATATATATCCCGAGATGAAAAACTGTCAGCCATGAATGCATTTTGTGAAAAAACATTACCCTCTGTTGATGGTGTACAGCCGGGCGGCATTCTTATCCAGTCTTTAACCAGGTACAAACATTCTGCCCTGACATTTGATTATCACAAAAAGGAATTAATTTTTCACGATGTGACGAAATTCAGGGAACATGAAAAACTGAACGGATATACAACTTTTCTCGACGGAGACACTCTCTGGATTTACCTGGACAAAAACCAGCTGGAAAACCTCTGTATGACCCGCTGAGTATGGTGCCGAAGATTAACCGGCAACTGCTGAGTGAAAAATCGACCGGCTGAGCCATACTGTCTATATCACAGGGTATGAGAGGAGAGCACTATGTGTGGCCGGTTCGCGCAGTTCAGCAGCAGGGATGAATACCTGCAGGCACTCGGTATAAACGGGGAAACCATAGCGTATGATCCTCAGCCACTTGACCGTTACAACGTGGCACCGGGTACCCGAGTTCTGATAGTGAGTGAGCGTGAAGGGGACTTCGCTCTCGATCCGGTTCTGTGGGGCTACAGTCCGGAATGGTGGACAAAATCCCCCCTGATTAACGCCCGCAGCGAAACCGCCGCCAGCGGTAAAATGTTCAGCAAGCTCTGGCATAACGGGCGTGCCATTGTGCCTGCGGATGGCTGGTATGAGTGGAAAAAAGCCGGCGCCCGTAAGCAGCCTTACTTCATCTACCGCAGGGATTCCAGGCCATTATTCATGGCCACACTGGGTCATGCCCCTTTTGACGCTGACCACGGCGGGGAAGGGTTTGTCATTCTCACGGCCGCCAGTGACGAAGGCCTGCTCGATGTTCACGATCGCCGGCCTGTCGTGCTTGATGCAGACGCTGCGCTGGAATGGCTTCATGCCGGCACGTCAGTCGGGAATGCAGAACATATTATTGCCGGTGCCGCCCTGCCTGAGACAGCATTCAGCTGGCATCCTGTGGCAGCGGGGGTTGGTAATCCCCGTAACCAGGGTAGCGCACTCATTTCACCTGTGAACGATCCGGTAGTTTAATATTTTAGTGTCTGTACGAATGCGCGACCATTTATTAACCCCGATGAACTAAAAAATTGTTTTCAGCCTGACACTTAAGTTGTTAAGCATATTAACTGATTTGTCGCAATTCCCTGTACACGTAGTAATTAATAATAAAGTTTTTAAGTTAAATGCCGAAAACAGTTATTATTAATTTTCTATATAGTGCATTATGAATAGTTTCTGGTTACTGAGAACGGCCGTTGATAACAAAGATAAAATGAAGGCCATGTTAATACTGCGGGATAAGCCAGAATCCGTTGCCCGTAAAATACTGGAGAAGTCCGGTGCGTCTGTTCCGCCTTATAAAGGCAAAGCATTCTGGCAGTGGGCACAGAATTATATTATCCGTGCCTGCCGGCCTGATTCATCACGGGATAAATATCATGCACACACTGAGTGCGAAATTACAGGCATTACCGGAACAGGTCAGGGCCGGACTGAACGTAAGCCCCGCAGCGGCGGACTGGCTGAAAGTGCTCGCCCTGCTGGCCATGCTGGTCGATCACATGAACACACTGCTGCTGCCACACCTGCAGCCGGAGTTATACGCGCTGGGACGGACGGCCTTCCCCCTGTTCGTGCTCATCTGGGCGCGGAACGTCCTTCACAATCCGCACCGGCTCCAGACGCGGGCCAACAGGATGTGGCTGTGGGCGATCGTCACGCAGCCGGTCTTTTCCTTCGCCTTTGCCGGGCACGACCCGTGGTATGCCCTCAACATTCTGTTTGTGTTCGCCGGCGCGACCCAGTTGCTGGCGTGGTATCACCGCTTCCGGGTGCGCGGCCTGGCTGCCGGTCTGGTGTTGCTGGGCCTGATGGTCTGGCCGCTGTCTTTCGCCAGTTACGGTCTGTCCGGGCTGGTTCTGGCTCTCTCGCTGGCAACCTTCCTGCATTCACCACCGGGACGCCTGTCCGGGGCAGCTGCCCTGTTGGCGATTATCGCGCTTCTGGCGATCAACAGTCAGCATGTCACACAGGCACCGGCAGTGGTGGTAATACTGTCCATCCTGCCCACGTGTCTTCTGCCGGCAGCCGCTGTCGGTCTGGTCCGCACAATGACAGACGGCCGCGAACGTCGATTCATGCCGGCAATGTTCTTCTACATGGCTTATGCCGGTCACCTCTGTATTCTTGGGGTGATAACCCGGCTATGCTTGCTGTAGACGCGGAACTGCATGTCCGGATGAGACGTTATCACCGGAACGACAGACATATTTAGAAGCGGGAGTGAGCCAGGATGACAACCTACAAAATAACGTATGAGCACAGCAGCAACGGGGAAACGCAGACAGAAGACACTCTGCTGGAATGTGATCATGAGCCTACCAGAGAAGAGCTGGAGCACGCTGTCAGCTGGGACACACTCAGGTTTCATCGTCAGGGGCTGGCCAGCTGGGTGATCATCTCGATAATTCCGCTGGCCTAAAACGTTATCTCAGCTGAACAGATGCCACTTTCATCTTGCCGTCGTTAAGTTAGGGATGAAGCCTGTATGATGAGAAAAAACGTAAAACTTTCACGTAATTCATACCGTTACTCTTGAACCCTGTATATAATTTTATCCGTTAAGGGAGAAGATTATGGCCATCAACGAGAAAGATTTACGTAACGCAGGCTTCAGTGAGCATGATGTGGAAAATTTGCAGAGCAGGCTGTCTCATGGAGAGAGCTCTATGAATGATGTCATCTCTGCGCTTTCCCGCCGCTTTCAGGTTTCAGTATGGGTTACCGTTGGCCTTATACTGGTCATGTCCTTAGTACTGCTTGTCGGCAATCGTACCCATATTATTTCAGGTGGTGTGAGCGCCGTTGTAGCGCTGGCAGTTATATGGGCAACTTTTCCACCATCCCTTGGTATGAAAGCCCGCCGGTTAGAGAAATTTATTTCGCGCCGGGATCGATAGACAATAAATTTACCGCCACGCTGGCGTTAAGCCCCCATCCTGCAATTTTCAGGGCCAGTTCCGGACGTGAAGTATTCGACACCTTTCTGAAAAAATCCGGTCTTGTCCAGTACCAGAGGCGCTGTGCCTGGGGCCTGAAGCGAAGCCCGTACATGCCATAAACGTCACTGATAAGTGTTACAGCCTTATAGGCACCCAGTCCCTGCTGACGGCTGAAACCCATATATTCAGCGACTTCCATAGATCCATCAGCGAAGATACCTTCACTCTGTTTATCATCAAGTAAGGTGCGCGCAGCTGCTCTGGAAATGGTGTTTACGCCATTAACAATAATGATAGCGCCGGCAATCACGCCCAGCGGGGTCATGGTGGCCATCATCATAATGCCGCCGTAAATAGCCAGGCCGCCAACAACAACGTCCACCCCGGAAATGATATAGCCGATGATCTTGTTCTCTTCCTTGACGACTTTTACTTCGGCATAAAGTTTGGCATAACCTGATTTTAGCGCCCGGGATTGCTCAAGGAGACTGTCGTTTTCTGCGCGAAGCGTTTTGATACAGGCCATACATTCGTCATCTGTTTTTGCGCGCCTTGCCGCTTCAAACTGACTCATAATGACCGACTTTATCTCGTCTACAAATTGCAGGCGCGCAAGACCGTCATGCAGATGCATAGCAGCTACGGTATTGGCGGTATTAACAAGTTTTCTGGCTTCAAGGTTGATCATGGTGTCAGACCATGCACGATGGTTCTGGCCTGGGAACAGGAGTGTGTCCATTTTGTCTCCTTAGTTATGCCTTCTCACAGCATATTCCCAGCCATGAAATTTTCAACATTAGGATATCTTTTAAGAGACCGCTGGCGAATCTGACAACCTTAATGGGGCAGGGCGAACGGAACGTTAGGGTGAGTTTGCACAGAGCGTAGAAGGTTTAAAAGGTCGACTTCCAGCTGCTTGTTTATTCTCTGTTAGAATAGGCGGATACAGCTATTCTGATGTCGAGGTTATTTTGTGAACATAGATGAAGTTGCCAAATGGCGTCCGTATACAGATCCTGATGGCAGCATATGGGACTTGTCATTTCTTGACGCACATGAGGTTACTTATACTCATTGTTCTCCTGGTAAACCTGACATCTTGTACAAGTTTACGGTGTCTTACTCGTTTCATTGTTTTTGTAAGGACTATCCGGAGCAAACCGAAGATGAAAAATCAGCCTTGATGTATGACGCAGGTAAAGACTCAAGACCATTTTGTAAGATTCGATATGCTCTTGCCAGGGACAAGCTTCGAGCAATCATTGAAGGATTAGGTAACGCGAAGGTTATCCATGCTGGCTATGGTAGTTATGCTGTTGTAGAGATTACGGTAAATGAAGGTGAAAGTGAGTTCTACTTTGTGCCTTTCAGAGTATATCGTGAGCGTAGAAAACTGCGTCTTCATGTGACCAGTGCTTATCCCGTCAGCGAGCGGCCATCAGGTAAGCCAGTTAGCTTTTTCAAGATTGCCCACAACCTTTTACGCGGGCGACCATTACCTAAACCCCAAACGTAACAAAGCCCGCTTAGTTGCGGGCTTCGCCAGAAGTTTCTTCTGGTATTCAGAACACCTTTACCGGGCTTGGCCTCGACCAACATTGCTGCTGGTAGTGGGATGTCTGGTTTAACCAGTCTGCTGCATCCTTGAACTAATTGTAGGTAGTGTGATGTAGATTTGCAACCACAATATGTGGTTGCACCTATACACTAACTTTTCTCTATCACCCCGCTATCACTTTCTGTATCTGGGGTCGTGTAAATGACCAGCTAAAGAAACCTATATACTGACTTCTGCTCATCGGTACATGTTGATGCATGGATTACACCCTTCTTGCCAAAGATGGGTCTGAGATTATGTTTAATACCATTATGGCTTATATCGCGATAGCGCGCGGGGATGACGAGTTATGGTAGACAGCACCGAACAGCGTATTTATGAATTGATAAAGCCCTGGTGCGGACGGAGATGGCTGACACGCCGGACACCTGAGCTTACTGGCGAAACCTCCCTCAACATAACACTGAAAATGGATCCGGAAGACACCGCCGAGCTACTGGTGACGCTGTTCAGTGAATTCGGCCTGAATCCTGATGATGTCGATCTCAGTGTTTATTATCCCCGCCGGCGCGGACAGGAAATCCCTTTAACCATCGACATGCTGGTCTCTTCAGTCAGATCCGGGAAATGGCTCTATAAGTGACAGGCACATTCAGGCGGAAATCAGGCTAAAGATAATACCTTTGCTCATTACGCCGGAGCGCCCGGCGAGGCCGGCAACGTAACGGGGTGCAGTCTGGATATCGAAAATTATTGTACGTTAAGGAGCTTTTTTGACCTTGCTACTTTAGCTGGCCTCACCAACTAAACTTACCGGAAGCCGGTATCCGGTTGATTTAATGATAACATTATTTAATTATATCGTTTTCATTACTGCATCTGCCACAGTAATGAAAAAAAATGAGTTTACCTTTCACCTGATATGGAACTGTATTAAATGAAAAACATAACTATCTTAAGCACTCTACTTATTTCTCTTGGGCTATCTGGCTGCGGAATGGTTGATAATGCTGTTCGGGGTGATGAAAGCCTTAAGGAAAAAGCTGCATTTGCTCTGGGCACAACTTCAGATAAAATAACGATAAGTAACCGGAAAGCCGATATAGACTCAGTTAAATTCAATGCAACTACAAAGGGTAAAGTATACCAGTGCTATTATACCTCCGCTGGTATAAGTAGCGATGCATTGTGCTCTCCTACAGACGGTTCTGGTTTACCGGCTGGCTCTCAATGTAATGCCTTACTTAAAGCCGCCGGTAAATGTTAATTTAATTTTTGTAACCGGAGCGCGAGCAGTGCGCAGCGCGACCTGGAATGTGCCGCTTGCGGCACATGTAGGCGGAAATCGGGCTGAAGAAGACTCCGTTCCTGCATCCGCCGGAACGCCCGGCGAAGCCGGCAACGTAATAGCCTGTGGCTATCAACCCCTCCATCCCTGCCAGGCCATAACCCGCTGAAAGCGATACAGGACGTCCTGTGCGCGGTCGGAGTGGTCACGTCGAGGCTTTGGCCGAAGACGGGGCGTATCTACGCGTTAGCGTCCCGTCGGGGCGCTTACGAGCGTGTCACGCAATACTCACCGCCACACTACGTGCAGCAGCTCAGGCCATTAGTTACATCATCCCCTTTAAAAGC
>NZ_JACVTW010000028.1:0-52581 GCF_016624785.1 Kosakonia sp. S42
GTAATAAGAAAACGAAGACCGGGCGGTTGTGGACGTACGTTCGTGACGACCATAACGCCGGGTCAGAGCCGGCGCCGGCGGTGTGGTTCGCTTACAGCCCGGACAGAAAGGGTATCCATCCGCAGAGCCATCCCGTTGGCTTCAGCGGTGTTCTGCAGGCGGATGCGTACGCCGGGTTCAACGAGCTGTACCGCAATGGACGGATAACGGAAGCTGCCTGCCGGGCTCACGCCCGTCGGAAGATCCACGATGTGCACGTTCGCACCCCGTCAGCCCTGACGGAGGAAGCGCTGAAACGGATCGGCGAGTTGTATGCCATAGAGGCGGAAATAAGGGGGATGCCGGCAAAGCAACGCCTTGCAGAACGTCAGCAAAAAGCTGAACCGCGCCTGAAATCCCTGGAAAGCTGGCTGCGTGAAAAGATGAAAACGCTGTCGCGACACTCAGAACTGGCGAAAGCGTTCACGTACGTACTGAACCAGTGGCCGGCGCTGGCTTACTATACTGACGATGGCTGGGCCGAAGCAGATAACAACATAGCTGAGAATGCGCTGCGAATGGTCAGCCTGGGCCGCAAAAATTCTTATGACCTTTGTCAAATATTTAACCAGACTAAGCCTGACGCAGTTCAGTAATGAACTCCGCTATGTCCTTGACGTCATTGCTGACTAGCCGATAAACCGGGCCAGCGAACTGCTCCCCTGGTGCGTAGCACTGCCGACTGAATAACACACCCCGTCAATACGGTTCTCGCTGCACGCTGACAACTAAATGGCCTGAGTCCGGTACAATACCGAACACAGGCTATATAGCTCGTTAAGAAAACTTTCCAACTTTAAGGGGCCAATTCATGGGGCGGAAACAGGGGAACAGAGGTTTTATCAGCGACGGGGAGGCCTCTCTTCGTCAAACGCCAACAAGACTCCCACGATGACTATCAGGCCATAGATAATCTGCAGCCCCACCTTTATAGCAACCGGCACATTATCCAGAGCAACCAAGGGAATGATGAAGAGGATACTGGTCAGCAAGAAACCACGACCGGTCTTACGCATCCTGACATGCAGCTGCTGCTCCGGAACACCCGCGCGACGTAGCAGGTTCGTCGTCAACCCTTCTGCTTTTTGTTTAATACGTCCCATCATGTCACCTTTCTAAAAGAATCTTTTCATATTGTCACGGATTGCTGACACCGGTGGTGCCGGCTCCATATCTCCGGTTCCTTTACTGGCGGCAGGCTGCTCAGGCTTCAGTTTTTCCCACTCATCAGGCAGGTCACACCGGCAACCTGCCCGGTGAACTCCCTCAGTGCAGGAATGCTGCCCGGCAGAACAGGCATACTGGTCAGCAGGCGCGGGAGGCGGCATCGAGCGTGTGCAGGGCGGAACCGGCAATGATCAGGTTTCGCAGCAACACACCACGCTGCCGGGATGTGGTTCCTTCCAGCAGGCCAGCAACGCGCCGGGATTCCTGAGAATCAGTCAGCTGAAGCGTGAAACGGCTGCGAGCAACATTACCGGCAGAGTCAGCCGGCGATCCCGTCACGGCAGGCGGTTTCTGCGGTTCCGGTGCTGCACCGGTATGATACTCCCCCGATAACGTAGCCAGCAGACTGACCAGCTAGCATGCCGTCAAATAATTCTGTCACCAGAGTGGGGGTCAGTTATCGGCGCGATACAGCACGGCAGCGCGGAGGAACCTCCCCGCAGCGGCTGTGAGATGGTTTTCAGTGCTCCGGCGGTCAGCATGCCAGTGCGATCGCCAGTGTGGAGATAAAAGGAGTATTTGCCTGCAGGCACGGTCAGCCCTCACTTTGATAACGGCTATCTCCTTTGCGAGCGCCATCAGCGGATCGCTGACCACTTTGGCACCCAGGGTGTCGATAGCTTCTTCAATTTTGTCAGTAACATAATCAATCCTGCCTCCATCATTAATGATGCGGTTCACACTGTCAGCAACCAGAGCGGGTTCCACTGTCCGCGGCGCGATCATCTGTTAAGCGTTCGGAGATCATCGTTATGTAACGTTTTTAAAGACGACCTCATCCACATTCATATGACGGACGGATAATGGCCTTTTTATCCGTGCAGGACCTCTCTTAACTGCCAGGATCATAATTCCGTTAACCGCACCAGCTGAGCTTAAGTTGTTTCCTGACAGCATCGACGGTACTGATTTTCAGCCATGAGAGAACGAACGATTCGAACAGCAGTGTATACCGACTGCCGGGGCCAGCCCACGGAACAGGCAACGTGACGCATAATGCGGGGAACATCGGCTTCGACAATCGTGGTGAACTAGCAGATATCAAGATGACGCCATTTACGATGGCGGTGATGGTGATGGTGATGATGAAAAGAATTTATCGCAGGTCGAATACGCGAATCGGGTGTTTTCAGCGATCCCAACAGTAACAGAACCGATCTTTTCATCGAGATAAAGGGTTTTTACCTGCCACGGAGCGGACAGGTTGAGAATACGTCCATGGTGATTATATCTGGCGATTAAATACACTAATATCATGCCTTCAGCCGCCAAAACAAGAGAATCCCCTCATACATACAGTAAGCGTTATAGACCTGATAATGTTGACTCCGATCGAAGGCGCGCAGGCACTGGCTCTGTTTCTGTTTCTGTTTCTGTTTCTGTTTCTGCTTCTGGAGATGGTGCCGTGTGGTTTTCCGTTTCCCGCCCAGGTGAATCGCCACTGATGATTCAAACACTTCTAAGCCGTTGATAATATTTATTTTCATATTCCTTCGGGGGCATCTGATCACTCGTTGCTTGTGTACTGGCCACCTTGATCAGAATGAGCCAGCAGCTATTTTCGAGGATTACGTCGCCACACGTCCATCAAAAGCACATTCAGGACGATATCTTTTGTCATCCGGTGTTACATTGACCAGCCGATAATTTTGAGCGAGAACAGGTCATCAACCACGGTCAGATACAGCTAGCCTCCATGAATTCGGATATAAGTTATGTTCGTTACCAAACGTTTATCCGGTGCATCTGGATTGAACTGCCGCTAGAGCCTGTTGGGTGTAACTATATTGGCCTTTCCTTTGCGTGCCCGTGGGTTTCGGTATCCGACCTGAACCTTTATCCCAGTACGCTTCATCAGCCGCTAGACCCGATTAATTCTGCACTGTTGCCCGCTATTGCAGGTCGAGTGGATCTTGCGATAGCTATAAACGCTGCTCGACTCCAGTCAGAACTGTTTGTTTGTCCTGTCAGCCTCAGATCCGCCTGATACCGTGGGAAATGCGGCTGCTGAAGTCATGTATAAAACCCACCCAGATGAACATCCAGCACCCGACAGAGCAGACGAACAGATAAGCAACAGAGTTGCACGGATAAAGGCGTACCTCAGTCGGACAGCTTTGCGAAGTACACCGCGGCTTTTTTTAATATATCCCGTTCGTCAGTAACTCGCTTCAGTTCCCTCTGGAGTCGGTGGATCTGGCTGTTCTTTGTGGATGGAAGAGTCAGGCCTGTACTTCTTTTATTTTATCCAAATCTAAAGACTGTGGGTTTTGATGTCGAGACGTGTTGCAACGCTGGAAACAGAATAGTCACGATCAACAACCTGTTTGACTGCTTCAATTTTAATCTTTTCAGTATAACGCTTACTGCTCATGGGCACCTCCTTTGTATTTCAAATCCAACAAAGAATGTCTAATAGACATCTGTGACAAATTGCACTCAGCCGCTACAGCAGTGATTTGTGACAAATCACCCTTACACTGAAGATAAGGACATTACGCAGTTCCAGTGACAAATCGCACTCATTTCTGAGCTTGATTTCAGGGCAAATTGTCACTCAACAGCAGAAAAGTCCATGACAAGTGTGACACATCGCCTTGATGTATTACTAGGGATACAAAAGGGCTACCTCATAGGAAGTCTTGTGTGACAAACAGCCCTTAATTTCAAAAAGAAAATGTGACAATCTGCCCTCATTTTATAACAGGCGAAAAAGAGAATATGTCTTTGAATGTAAATATAATATGTGTGGTCTGCCGACCTTTTTTCTTTTCAATGTACGAAAGACGCATGGGGGTGCGACAGTTGATTTCATCAACGGCAGCCTGCAGGAAACGGCGACGAAAATCGGGCATACGTTGATAACTCTGCGGCAGTTGGTAACGCTCCATCAGCCAGTCAACACGAAGGGAAACCACCCCAGACCCATCAGACTTGCGGTACTGACAAAGCGACTCATATAACCGCATCGCATAGGGGTTTGTAATTTCTTTCGTTTCGCTAAGACGAAACTGTGTAAAGCGGTTTTGAAGGCCGATAAAGAAAGGTATGAGGTAAGGATTGATATGCACACTATATACTCCTCTGGCGGGACTGTGGGCACGCTTGATGAACCAAGGATAGGTTTCATAACCTTTCTCACCCCCGGAATCTTCTTCAGGGCGATAAAAGACCACTTCTTTTCCGGTAAATCCTTTAAGCGCCTGGCGAATATCTTTGCTCGCTTCAGCTGAGGTGAGGCCGAACGTTGAAGCGTACTGAGCTACATGAATTTCGCAGATTCCATCGTGTTCCTGCAGAGTGCCATCACTTTTTCGGATCTGATCTACAAACAGATACAGCATACGTTTCTGATCGCGGGAAAGACTGTATGCGGCTTCTGTCAATTCGTTCGACTGAACAATACGTGGACTGTTTTTGCGTTTTGGTTGATTGATCAGGGCTGTTTCTGTCATGACCTTTCCATGTTAAATGTGACAAGTCAGGAGATTGTCACATTTATAAAAAGATAGTCAACCGGCATGAATAAGCCTGTGATCAGGCTCTCTGGATGTGGGCAATTTGTCACAGATTTGAGGGCACATTGTCACGATTAAGACCATCATTTGAGGGCAGGCTGTCACATTTCGAGGGCAGTTTGTCACATACACTTACCTGGAGGTCGCTCCGGTACTGGACTGGCGACCTGTCTAAAAAGAAAGATCTAAAAATGTATAAAAATATCTTATAAAAACAGCTAGTGGATATGTGGATAAAAAAACTGGTGATAAATATTGAATCGTGATCCTACTGGTGGGAGTTTTACTCTCAGCCTGCCAGATATCAATTGTCACACGACCTCTAATGATTGACGATACCTTCATGCATCCGGATGACGTCAGTGTCAAAAACACCACGCTGACCAGAGCTACGAAAGAAGTTATACCGCGTCATCGCGCGGAAGCTGCCCAATATGTGACGCAGAAGACGGAGATACAGCATTCTGCACCGCTGCCCTAGTTAGGCCTAGTTAGACATCGGCAAAATGGAGTACCCGTTCCAATCAGCGGAGAGTACTGAGAATGCACTGATGGATGACATCCTTTTTGCTGTTCATGCGGATGAAATTAGCGCGCCGGGAGGGAAGTTATAGCTCCAAGTTGGCCAGCAGGTCATCCACGGTGTCCTGACGGGCGGGTTTATCCGCGTCAGGACAGAGACAGATATTGCGGTGAGTCTGGTACGGCCTTTCTCAGGGGCATTGTCGCGCAGCACCTAGACCAGATGCTACTGCACCTCGTTCAAAACGATCATCATATGCTGCACAACCTGCCCCATCAGATCCTGAAACTCCTGCGCCATCATAATGGCATGCAGGTGCTGTCGCGTTGCACCGGCAACAGGTGCAACCGAGGCCAGCCAGTCTCTGGTATCCAGTCCAGTGTGCGGGCCTGCGTGTTCTCACCGGGCTGTCAAACCAGGCTTCCCAACATAACGACAGACTGGCTGCGCTCTCTGCCAGCAGTTCCTGCCCGGGTTACGCCGCTCGACGCTGTTCAGTACACAGCCAACCGCGTCGCGGGTCAGGGTCACCACGTAGCCGAGTCTGTCGTGCGCGTCGGGGATACTCCCTGCTACCTCTGCAATAGTCTTATCCAGACCCAGTTGGTACAGGTTGTCGCGTAGCTTGTGCAGGAGTTCGATCCTAAAATCGCCCATGCTTAGAGTAGACGTCAGTTATGTTCATGGGCTCCCAGAAGCCAATGTATAGCCCCAACTGGTAAAAAATATCGTAGGGGCACAGTTGAACTATGGAGGCAAGCCGGATGCTGCCAAGTGCCATGGGAAACAGGCACTTTCAACACACTTTGCTGATTGGGTTTACCCAGCGGCCGGTGATGGTGTTGCTGGTTGCCGCCATCACCGGCCTGGCCATGATGCCCACCGTGAGCAGGCAAAGGGAAAAACGCTTCATACGTCCGGTACCTCCGCTTCGGAGCGGAGCCACACACACCGGGCCGTCGTCCGTATCGTACCGTTCGACAGGTCGGAAGGCTTCCACAGGCTGCAGTTGCCGATCTTCCGTCAGTCCGGCGTCATCTGGTCCGGGACGTCGTTTTCTATCTAGGTGATCGCCGCCTGCAGGTGACGTTCACTGGGCCATGCCTCAGGCCCACCCGGCTGTGGATACTCGTTGCTGTCGCCGACAGAAGCGTCCAGCCGCCCTAGCAATCGCACACAACTTACTGAGCCGGTATTTCAGTAGGGTGCGTCATAAGAGGAAATTACGTGGTTGCTGCAGCGGGTCTGCTGGGGCCTGATGTTAATCAGGCCTGTCTTCGGAATGCGGGCGTACCATAAACGAACAACCTGCGCAACGCGGGGAAGAGGACCTCGGGCAAACGGGCTGCTTTGTTTAAGGTTACCGGATGGCGCGGCAGAATCTGTCCGCAATGTCGTCAAGTGCACGATCGTAGCTTGCCTTTTCGGCAGCGCTCAGAAATCCCTGTATTTTCACGTAATCGTTCGCATCGGCTCTGACGCTGTCAACCTCACGCCACAGCCTCCCGGCCTGTGTCTCAGAAAGAATGCGGGCGTTGTCGATATCGGCCTGCAGTACATTTGCACGCACGGATATGTGTGCCTGCAATGGATCATGAATACTGCCTCCGGTTTCGCCTGCCGCATTATGCCGAGTACTAATGTCGCATGACGCCCAGTCAGGCGCAAAAGCAGGAGAGGGCGCGGCAGCGGCATATCCTGCGGCAAACAGTAACAGTCCGTTGATGCATTTTTTCATTGAATATTACCTTTATAGGGATTTGAGGGTCAATAATATAAAAAAACCATGCCAAGAGGTTAATCCATTGTTTGCATTAAAATTGTTTGGTATTGCGTTTCAGACACTCCGGTCATCATGGAGATCAGGGCAGATAGAACACAGTACCAAGTGATTGATTGTATAAAGTTCTTTCGATTGCTATCTACCGCATTCGGCTCCCGACAGATCAGTGTCCCTACACATATTCAGCGAGAATGCAACATTGACTTAGTATCGTGATAGATATTCCAGCATTTTCAAAATCAGATCCAGGTTTTCCCATGTCATTAAATGTCGGCCACCTTTGCGGTTGAACCATCTGTAGATGAGCCTCCTGTTCTGGAGTTTGAGGTCAAACCGGCCCAGTCTTTTCAGCAGTGCACTATAAAAGCGTTTTGCCCCATACTGGTACTCGAAAGTAAATACGATATCATCTGCATATCTGACGATGCCTGCCTTACCCCTGATATGAGAACGACTGATTTAAAAAACCATCCATATATCATATGGTTAATGTATATGAAGGTAGATATTGGCAAGTATCGTGGACAATAGGGAGCTCTGAGGGCACAGCCGATATTATTACTGTGCGATTACCTTCTTCAAGAACCGGTGCAGTTACCAGCACTTCGCCAGCCTGAGAAAACGGCGATCTGATACTTTCTTGCGAAGTAACCCCATCAGTGTACCGTGCGGTATTCGGTTGAAGTGAACCGCCACGAAATCCTGGAGACTAAACTCCTTGAGAGAGAGGTAACAGGATGACTAAAAACACGCGTTTTTCCCCTGAGGTTCGTCAGCGGGCCACCCAGATGGTTCTGAAGGTCAGAACGACTATGACTCACAATAATGGGTGCCAGCTCCACACCCCTAAAATCGGCTATACGCCTGAGACCCTGCGTATCTGGCTTCGTCAGTATGAACGCGTGCAGGAGGCGGTGAGTGACCTCACCGCCAGTGCCTGAAAGAATTGAAACGGGAAGTTCGTGAGCTGCGCCGCAGCAAAGATATCCTGCACCAAGCTTCCGCTTATTTTGCGAAGGAAGAGCCTGTGGGAAAATAGTGCCCTTGGTGGATACCCTGCGCAATGGACACGGGGTCGGACCGGTATACCACCAGCTGAATATTACCCCGTCAACATACTAAAGGCATCTGCAGCGTGGCAGTATCCGGGCAGATGCAGAGCGAGATGGCCTGCTGAAACCGGAGATACAGCGCGTGTACGGTGTGCGCAAGATCTGACGGCAGTTGCTGCGGGTGGGTATCAGAGTGGCCAGAGATGCACGGTGGCGTGTCTAATGACTGTCATGGGGCTTGACGGTGTGCAGTGGGGTAAAAAGGTCTGCACCACTGTCAGCCGGAAAGATGTTGCCGCAGGTGACCGGATAAACCGTCAGTTCGTGGTAGAACGGCCCGACCAGTTGTGGGTGGACGACTTCGCGTATGTAGCGGTCATCATCGATGTGCTCGCCGGTCACATCGTGGGCTGGCGGGGCTCATCGTCGATGGAAACGAAACGACGTTAGTGCTGGATGCACTTGAACAGGGGTTGTGGGCCAGACGCCCCAGCGGCACAATTCATCACTCAGATAAGGCTCTCAGTATGTATCGCTCGTACACGCAGCGGCTTAAAGACGCAGAGCTGCTGGCTTCACAGGTGGCTCATACAATAACGCAATGGCGGAGAGCATCAACGGGTTTTACAAATCGGAGGTAATACACAGAAACCACACCGAAGTGGAGCTGGCGACACTGGCGTGGATGGACTGGCGGTTGCTGGAACGACTGGGTCATATTCTACCGGCTGAGGCAGAACAGGCATATTACGTTTCCATCGTAAACGGTGATCTGGCAATCTGAGTTCACAGACAAAACACTCTCCCGGAAAATCGGGGCGGTTCAGAAGTATTTTTGGATATCTATCTCCACAACTGCACCATTCCAGTTGCGGAATATCTGTTGTTGCAAAGCCTGTAATGCCATGTGACAGTTTAAACACAGCCTGAGTACATCCCAAAGATCAACTGGTTCAACAACATCGAGCACGTTAAGTATTCTGCACGAATGCATGTCGTGCGGACGATCTTCTTGAGTTTCCAAGAACAAGAACAGATCCGCCTTCATCATACCGAATTAGCCTGTAAAAATCCTGCTGTTGCATCTGTATATCGATGCAATACCGCTCAGGCGACGGTAAGCTACAAACGCTGATCAGATGTCGAGTGATACTCTGCCCTCAAGAAGATCTTCCCGCTTTTCTAGCAGCCAGTTCCCCAAAACATGAGTTCCGGCATTGCTCCAGCACCATGGAGCCTAAAGCGTATGCATTAAAGGGCAGGTCATTACTTCGTGCTCCCAATCTGGCATTGAGCCGATGAAACTAAAAATACATTGCATGGGATCACCGAAAACCACTATAAGCAATATTTTGCCAATGTATTAACAAGCTCATGCTGAATCGTGATGCAATCCTGATACTCGTCAATCAACAGGCGAGTAAGATACCTGGATGATGTCACTGATGTTGCCTGAGCTTAGTAGTGCCAGTACGTTCCTGACGTAAGATCGTAGTAGCGCGAGCCATTTCCGGTGCTTTTTAACTTATTTTTCCGACGTTTTCCACTGCTGGTTGATTTTTCCTTATTGAATCTCCTTGGAGTACCAGTCTGGACGCGTTATGCACCAGCCTGTCCAAAATCGCATCTACCGTTGTCGGATTCTCCATCAGACCGTTCCACTGTCTACCAGGAACTGGCTTACAACGATGGTACTGCTTTGCCCGTAGCGGTCTTCTATGATCTCCAGCAGGTCGTTCATTATGCGTTGCTCAGCGGCTCCAGATCGTCCAGGATGAGCACCTGCGTTTTCTGCGACTGTTCACCAGTTCCCGTCAACGCGCCCCTGCACCAGTTGCTCCAGTAACCGACTTGTCCGCCAGCACTGGACACTGTGTTTCTGCCGGCACGCCTGCTCACTCAGCGCGTTGGCGCTCCAGCTCTTCTGCATCCGTCGGGCCGGTGATCAGCAGGATTTTCTTGTGGATAATATAGTGACCGCTCAGCAGTTCCCGCATCTGTTCGGCGCGCAACCCTCGGGTGATCGGGTAAGGCAGCCCCTTCGGGATTGCCTCGTACTTCAGGTTGGCGCTTTTCCCGTAGCCGTTCATAAAGATTCGAACGCGATACACAGAGTACTTCGGCCATCCGAATGAGGGGGGGGATCGTCCGGTGGCAGCAATGGCATGCGCGATATCAACTTTTTTGCCTGCGCTTTCTCAAGCGCGTCCCGAAATATTTCGGCTTCCGTTGTTTTGCATCTCAGCATTTGTTCAGGCTGTTTGACTTTTTTCTCCAGCGCTTTGATCCCGAAGGTTCTAATCACCTCGTTGTCTGCGGCGATCGCAAACTTCCCACCATCGTTCATGAGCCGTTTCCACTTAAAAGGAAGACTGGATGTGATGACATATTGCCGGGCAACGAATGGTGTGTAGCCGGGCTGTACGGCGAGCGCAACAAAACGTGCTTTACTTCGGGAGCATACTAACGGCGCTTTTGCCCGCCAGTGATCACTCTTTGCACTGACACTCCTTAAACATAGCCCTATGACTATGTCTCCTGATGAGGTGTCCGGTTTAAATAGGGGTTATTACAGGGTTGTCAATACCGGAAAAAGCATCTCCCGTATCATCTACTCTCTGTATTTACCCCTTGCCTTGCAAACCAAGCGTTATTTAGTCTGGACTGGTTGATACCGTCCAGCGCCTTCATCAGCTGTGCGCTGTTTGCCCGCGGTTGTACACAGTCGAAAAGGTTCAGCTGGCTAACGCCGTTGGAGATAGTCATCAAGTAGGATGCCGGCTTTCATGTGCCATCGGCATTCCAGTTAGATGCGATCAAGTGATCGCATAGTCAATTCAATGAGGTCGCGGGTATCCTGCGTCGACAAACTTAGTTTATAGGCAGCGGAGTTGCTATAAAACGCCCCGTAAAATGCGTACGGAGAGGTTCGGATGAATACGCTGATGCACCCAGAACTGCCGTTCGCCTTGGGTTTTTTTGGCTGAGCGCGGCGCTTACTGGCACAGCGCCTGATGCATGGTCACCTTTAAAGTGATGCGTTCTCCAAACGATCGGGAACAGCAAATTGGTGTTTTGAGGTAGCACCTCTATTGAAATGCAGAACTCGCCGTTCAGTTCGCATGCGAAATCACTTAAAGAAAAGGATCCCTCTTCTGATTATATGCCAAAAGATGTACCGGTGGGCTGCGTTAGCAACGCTGACTTCTAGGAGAATCACTAGCCATCATCCTGCAAACTTATACCTGTAATTGAGGTAAACGGTAGGGAGAAACTTTACTGCTTGGTAAAATACCAGCTGAATTTCGGGAAAGAATTATTCATAACTGGCCCTTTGAAGAGAAGACCAGTGGTGCAGAGACAGCCAGAGTTTGCAATGTTCATGGACGTAACATGCAGCTCATCAACCGGGAGGCGATTATTGAAAACTGGTTCTTCTTTGGGCCGCGCTGGTGGCATTAGCCCAGCCAAAAACGAAGCCCAATGCAGAACACTTTATGCTGTTAATATTTGATCAAGGGTGTTAAGCCTGTTATCCGTCTCCTTCCGGTGGGAGTTGCTCTCCGGAACGCCCAAATGCGTTGAAGGTAATAGATATGTTCTTTCTGGTAAGCCCGTCATCTGATATGTCTTCTACGACGCTCAAATCACGGATCAATGGGCTATGCTCTTCGATATGTTGAGCAATATCCCGAAGCCATTCGGCAAACATTTTCCTGTCCACGCTATGTTCTCCATGGTTAAAAATTAGTCAGCATCAATGTACCACACAAGTTACAGACATATATTGCTTCTGGATAAAAAACAACAACAACGCAATTATCTCGTCGACATTTTTATGTGTATGCTGCCTGGTTCATAGGAGGTAATCCCGCTGTCAGTGAAAGCATACAAAATAAATCTACTGTCGCGCCCGGAATCCCCCGGGCTTGCTCAACCCGTCACACCCGGACTGAAAGAACTGTCCGGCTGCACCGGGTTACCGTGCGATTAATCAGATCGGGGCTTCACACGCTATCCTGCCGTGCTTGTGTGAAGGAGAGACTGGAACCACCAGGCTTATCCAATCCGGGTCAGAGGGATCTCTTTCCAGCGTGTGTGTAGGCAGGACTGAACATTGTACACCACAGAGTCATATAAGATGACTTAAAGAGAGGTGCCCATGAGCGGTAAGCGTTATCCTGAAGAGTTTAAAATTGAAGCTGTCAAACAGGTTGTTGATCGTGGTCATTCTGTTTCCAGTGTTGCAACACGTCTCGATATCACCACTCACAGTCTTTACGCCTGGATAAAGAAGTACGGTCCGGATTCTTCCACTCATAATGAACAGTCAGATGCTCAGGCCGGGATCCGCCGTCTTCAGAAAGAGCTGAAGCGGGTTACGGACGAACGGGACATATTAAAAAAAGCCGCGGCGTACTTCGCAAAGCTGTCCGGCTGAGGTACGCCTTTATCCGCGACAACAGCCGTTGCTGGCCTGTTCGTTTGCTCTGTCGGGTTCTGGATGTCCATCCGGGTGGATTTTATTTCTGGCTTCAGCAGCCACATTCACAGCGTCACCAGACAGACCAGATGCTGACCAGGCAGATCAAACAGTTCTGGCCTGAGTCTGGCTGCGTCTATGATTATCGCAAGATCTGTCTCGATCTGCGTGATACCGGACAGCAGTGCGGAGTGAACCGGGTCTGGCGGCTGATGAAGCGTGCCGGAATACAGGCTCAGGTTGGGTACCGTAGCCCACGGGCACGTACAGGCTAAGCCAGCATCGTGACACCCGACAGGCTCCAGCGGCAGTTCAATCCGGACTCACCGGATGAGCGTTGGGTGACGGACATAACCTGCATCCGAACCCACGAAGGCTGGCTGTATCCGGCCGTGGTGGTTGACCTGTTCTCCCGAAAAGTTATCGGCTGGTCAATGCAACCCCGCATGACAAAAGAGATTGTCCTGAACGCATTACTGATGGCGGTGTGGAGGCGTAATCCTCAAAAGCAGGTACTGGTTCACTCTGGTCAGGGCAGTCAGTACACGAGCCATGAGTGGCAGTCGTTCCTGAAATCACACGGTCTGGAAGGCAGCATGAGTCGTCGCGGTAACTGCCACGACAACGCGGTTGCGGAAAGCTTTTTCCAGCTACTGAAACGTGAACGGATTAAGAAAAGGATCTACGGAACGAGAGACGAAGCCAGAAGCGATATTTTTGATTATATCGAAATGTTTTATAACAGTAAGCGTCGGCATGGTCCGAGCGAGCAGATGCCACCGGCTGAATATGAAAACCTATATTATCAACGGCTCAGAAGTGTCTAGGTTATCCGTGGCGATTCAACCTGTAGCACCAGTGCTACTAATTAACCGTGGTTTTCTTGCAGACATTGATGCCGCAAGGTGAGCTTCTTCGCGTTCCTGTGCAAGGTCCACGTCATCCAAATTATTTTCCTCAGTCTTAAAGAAGAGATTATTTTTCTGAAAGGCAAGGGGCTTACCTGCATACAGCTTCAGTTGTGTCAGCTGGTGTCGGCTTCTCTGAGGTAAGCCAGACATTCTTCAGACTAACTCGAGAGATTGACTTGCGATAGGTGGGATTTATCAGGGGTGGCTCACCCTCTAAACGTATGCAAGATCCAGTGGGTGAGCCAGTGGCCACAGGTTATTCATGCCCGGACGACCACCGGCGCATTCTACACAGCCGTTATTTTGAAAACCAGTCATCCGCTGATTCCCACGTATCCTGCAGCACGCCTTCCACGAAATCTTTATCCCCTTCCTTGTCCGCAGAACGCAGCACCGACAGACTGTCATTGCTGGCTGTTTTCACGATCACTTCCACATTTGCATACTTCGAACTAAGCCGTCTGGTCAGTTCCTCTGTCAGAGCATTGATGGAGCCTTTCGGCATCGCTTTGGCTTTCTCTCTGGTAATAGTTATCTCGACACGCATGCTGATTACCTCTAATATACTGTTTATGCATACAGTATATAAGGCTTAGCGCGTATATTTGTCAATACCTTAATCCGGAGCATGCCGTTCGTTCATGAGGTTGTTTAAACCTGTCATGCAGGGATTTAGGGAATAGCTCGGTATAAACCTGCCAAAGGACATTCAAAGATCTGTGGCCCGTAACTTGAGCAACCTCCTCAATCGAAAAACCGGCTTCGAAAAGCCTTCTGGCACCCTCTCGCCTTAAGTCGTGATATCTTAAATCCTTGATGCCGAGTTCATTTCTGACTCTCTGAAATCCGGTTGTGACTGAACGCGGATTGTAAGGGAAAATGGCCTCGCTGTGCGGGGTTTTTTTACACTATACCCCATGACTTACCTGGCAATGGAACCATCATATGATTGCCCGTCTTTTTACGCAGGTCCTTTCGGTCTTTCACCAAAACAGCTCGTTGCTTTTCATCCAGATCACCCCATTCGATACGACACACCTCGCCGATTCTCATACAGGTCAGGATAGAGAATTCCAGAATATCAATAAATAGTATCCTTGCCGCCTGGTGAGAGCTGCGCCTGCGTAATCCTTCCTCCAGCATAAAAAGTTCATTTTATGACGTCCTGTGCCACAGTTACAGGCCCCGCACCTGCGCTATTACGCTGGCGGCAGTGCTCAATGATAATTGCGACTTCAAGATCTTCTAGTTTTATAAAAGCGATATCGCAATCAGCCAGCATATCTAGCACATACCGTTTAGTCCTCCCCGTTTTGCCTCCAAGCTCGGCAGCAGGTCACGTACGGTTAACTGAGTGCTGTCACTGGAAGAAGGAGTGTCCTGAGCATCAAGTTCGGACGCACGGCGTGATCCCTATGACTTGGTCTGTGAAAATTTTGAAAATGTACGTGTTTTGCGATGAAAATGTTTGTCACCGGATTTTATATCAGCAGTACACGATAACGAATTTATCCGCCGGCTCGGGGACGTTTGACTATGTTATAGCAGGCCATTGTTTGATCGCTCAGCGTTCGGTACACCATCCCAAAGGTGTACCAGCAACGCAAAAATAACCTAAAATGGTAATAAATGCACCACAATCATGAAAAACAAAATCCGCTCAAAACAAGCATTGTTGTTAGAGGTATAGCGCCGAAGCTGCTAGGTACGTTCAGCATTGCCCCGATGCTTTATCGGGGAGATCGTAACGGGCCATAGCTCAATGTATCGGGGAAATAGGTAGTTACTATAGCTCAGGATATTAAGGAACACAGCCTAGTAACATTAAGGTTGGTTCACTACCTGGCGATGTGAAAGAAGCCGCTGACGAGGCGCGCGATAAATATATCGTTTCGCCACCTACGGATAAACAATTTGGCACTGGCGGCAAGAGTGATCCAGCCTGGGTTACTGGTCTGAGAAAGAGCTTTGCATGGTGCGGAAACAAAAAAGAAATTGTTAAATGAAGGGAGGGCTGTGAGTTATACCAACAGCAAGCGGTGGACGGAAGAAGCAGCGCTGGGTCAGATAATGACGATGAGAAAAAACGCTATACTTTCTGGCTGGATTATACTGATGCGCCGGACCTGTCGACCGTACCGGACACCAGCTGGTCAGAACACCCTGCGAAATAAAAAAATCCCGTCATTAGGGGGCTTCAGGTAGCGTCCGGGCGGGACAAATACTGGTACATACAACAGCCCTTATTATTCGCTCAGAAAACTTTGCATAACGTAACTTTATGCCCGTTCAGCATAGATAGCTATGAAAAAAAGACCCGCGCCTCCTGTATCGGGTAGTGGATACGCGGGTTAACTCACGAATACGCATTTTTTTATTATGGTTAAAATATAGACCCTTGTCGCGCAGTATCAAACTGTGAAGCACGAAATGCAAAAAAAAGCCCGCGGTGGCGCGGGCGAAAATAATAAAACCACAGTGCATAAAACTACCTCTGGAACGGCCATTTTACACCTCTGTATTTTTTTTTAAAGCGTTCCGTTCCTGAGTCTCGGCGTGGTACAGTCATGATGTTTACAGTCATCAGTGAAGAGAGCATGTATGAAGGAAGGTGACGAAACCATCTATGATGAGGCACTTCTTTTGCTGGGAAGTGCCGTAGTGGCCCTCAAAACATCCGGTCAACCTGTCAACGAAAAAACGCTTACTTTTATTCTGATGACCAGGATGGGCGCAGCGCCTGCGTCAAAGCGACGCGCGTACCGCATGGCAGAGAAGATATTGATGTTCAGTTCATAAAAACCCGGAGCGCTGGATGGGCCGGGTTGAGTTAAGACTGCGAGCCTTTTTATCCGTAATTCACTCTTGGAGGAAAGAAACACTTGATTAGATTCATGGAAAAGCAACGATAATTGCTTCGTTATTAACAACAAAATATTTATCGCTATTAGAGCCACTAGAAAATTTAAGAACTGAACTAACCCCTCCCCGGTAGACGATCCTGCTCTATAATTTGAGCACAGACGGAGGCCTGATTCAGGATATCGTTGCTGCGCCGTAGCTCACGGTTTTCGCGTTCCAGCTCTTTCAGCCGCTGACATTCGGTGGTGGCAAGCTCACCATCTCCGCCTCGGGCATAGCGCTCTTGTCGGCTATCCAATCTCTGTACGTTTATTGGCGCAGCGTCAGTGAGCAGATTGTTATCGTCCCCCGGGCATTTTGTGACGCCGTCTGCCGGGCAGGATCCGGCAGGATTTCGACCGGCAGTGCAGCGGGCTGTATGCCGGTGGCCGGCAAGTGGCGGGATACCCACCCCTCTCTTTGGCAGAGGCGGACCCATTTAAACAGGACATTGTCATTGACCCCGTGCGCCCGGGCAATATCGGCGGCATTAGCGTCCGGGCGGGTGGCCAGCTCGATCAGTCGGAGTTTGAAATCATTGGAATAAACGCTGCGGGGTTCGGTCCGCCAGGTCTGGGTTTCAGACTCCATAACCTAGATGTCCGTTTGTTTCAGATGGGCGTCTAAGTTAGCGTTTCCTCCTTACCTTCCCAAAGACGTCTCAGGCGGTGCGCTTACCCCTGAGCGTCTCAGGGGAACAACCAATCTGGGCAATGGGACAGATCGCTGCCCACTGCGAACTGTACTCATGCTGGTTTTCAAAAATCAGGCAGATGGCACGCTGAGGTACCTCGGGGAAAAAATGATTATTTTTTGTCATCCTGTTGCCTCTCTCTCAGGGAGCTTAGTCTCTAGGATTCCCGGGCGGTTCAGCATTAACGGGGTAAATCTGAGCCATCAGCTGGACGGCAAACAGCGTCAGACATGATCTGCTCATACATGGCGGCCACGTAACACTGATATACTTCTCCTGCTAGCGGGTGTTAAAAAAATAGCTATTGGGTTACGATCAGCCTGTTCAGGCGTGACCCGCCCCTGAGTCACCCCCAGCGCAAAAGCGGCCTTTCCCGCAGAACCTGTTCATTAATCTGACCTGCAGCCTGAGAAATCCCGCTGATGGAAAGCGGCAGGACGCTATCATCAAAAATTCATCCTCATTTATCGTCATCCTTCCCCCCGGAACGCCGCAGAAGTGCCCGGGCGTTCCTGACCGCGCGGTGATCGCCCGGTGTGGATCTGGTATAAACCGGGCAGCAGCCCGGTTTCGTGAATTTCATGCGGTGCATGCTCCATCCTGGCCGGCAGGCATCTGTAAGCAGAGTCATCAGCGCTTTCTGATCGTGGGCCAGTTTCCGGATATTTTCCATTTCGTTGATTCCTGAATGCCATATAACAGTGAGTTACAGCTTGCTGTCAGGTAAAAACCTTATTGTGGCAAGAGTTTTTGTAACGAAGGACAGTTGTCCTCACTTCCGGAGGATTGTTTTAGCTGTCCCATTCGGCAGGAAACGTTCCACAGACAACCTGATCCACACAGTGATCAGATCATATAAGAAATTTTGTGTGATAGATCCCCCTGAGTGGCGGGACGCAGATGGTCTGTCCATACGGATAGAACGTTGTGAGCTTTCAGCGCGGGTGCTGAAAGCTGAATATATCAGCTAAATGCAGTATGATTTTGATATTAACCTGTGGGAAAGAATTAATGAATTATTGATCAAGCCTGACATTATCCAGAAAGGACTCATTTGATGGGTTATCTCCGGATTTAATCCGGGGATAACATCTAATTACTGGAATTATGAATATTTTTTTTGACACGAGAAACGTACGATAAATTGCCGGTCTCAATACTGAAAAAAATTCAGCCGAACGAATACTACCCAGTTTCATGCATCCGGAATATTATATATGTTCAGGAATAACACCCCCGAACACAGCAGCTGAAACAATTTTGTTTTTAATATAATAACGTTATATTTATTCGGTGAATTCCTGTGTTTACTGACCAAGAAGACTGTTTTCAACAAATAAGCCAAATAGTGGTGTTAGACTTTACCTTGATCAAGAGTAAGATATTTCCTTGCAAGAGGATAAGCTTCCATCAAAATTTTTTTTACAATAATTTATGCCAGATCATAAAATGATATTTTCCCCATTGACTGAAACTGTATTATTCAGGATATGAAAAAAAAGTATATCGGAAACTGAATCACCATAAGCAATGCACTGAATACGAATGAATTCTGGTAAGACAGACAAAGCGCCGGCCAGCGCTTTGTCTGTGGAGAGAACTACTGTGCCAGCGGTTTACGTACAAAGAAACCATAAAGACTGGCACCAAGGAACAGCAGGCAGCCGCCGAGAATAAAGATGTTGGTGAACTGGCCGGTAGCATCAAGGATAATCCCGGTGATTACTGGTGCCAGCGCTGCACCGAGGAAACCGCCAAAGTTCTGGATCGCACCGAGGGAAGCAACCTGCTCTTTTGGTGCCATATCTGTTGCCAGCGCCCAGATAACTCCGGATGGCATTTGCGAGCAGAAATAGCCCAGCGTCAATAGCGTAATCGCAGTACCGCTGTTACTGACAAACGGAATTGGCATCACAAAACAGGCCGCCATCGCCGCACCCAGCACAATAGGCACCTTGCGCGCCGTTACCGCATTAATCCCTTTGCGCACCAGACGGTCAGAGAGCATCCCGCCGCACAGCACACCAAGAATACCGGCGAAGAACGGAATCGATGCGATCAGGCCCGTCTGCTTCAGGCTAAAGCCCAGCGATGTTTCCAGATAACCCGGCAGCCATGTCAGATAAACCCAGATAGTAAACATGATGCAGAAGTTGCCGAAAATCATCAGCCAGGTAGTTTTATTGCGGAACAGGTCGCCCCAGTTTACCTGCGGTTTATCCACTGTGGTAATGGCTACTTTACCGGTATGGATCAGCATCGCTTCCCGCGCATCCGGATCGCGATAAAACCTCAACCACGCCAGTACTAACGGAATCCCCAACAGACCTACGGCGATAAACATCCCGCGCCAGCCTACCCACAGCAGCAGAACAGTCAGCAGCGGCGGAGCAATGGCATTAGCTATTTGCGAGCCGGTATTGATGACCGATGTCGGCAGGCCGCGCTCTTTATCCGAAAACCAGCTTTGGGTGATCTTGATACCCGAGGTAAAAAACGGGGACTCTGCAACCCCTAACAGTACCCGCAGACCGTAGAAAAAACTGTAGGTGTTCACAAATCCCATCAGGAAGCTCACGGCGGACCAAAGCGTCAACGCACCGGTGAACATCTTCTTCGGACCAAAGCGGTCTACCAGCCATCCGGCGGGCAGGTTAGCCAGTGCATAAGGCCAGAGGAACGCCGACAGCAGCAGGCCCATTTGAGTGCCGGAGAAACCAAACTCTTTCGAAATAGTGGTATTGGCGATACTCAGGTTGGCGCGGTCAAGGTAGTTCACCACCGCAGCCAGGAGCAGAATTAAAATAATTCCCCAGCGACGGCGGGAGAGCTTCGGTGGCGCAATTGCCGTGGCGGAAGCCGGATTCACTGTGCTCATACTGTCTCCTCCAGTAACGCACGATCGATTTTGACAACCACCTTGCGCAGATGATTAACCTCACCCCCCTGCGAATGGCAGCACGGACGATGAATATCTTGCGGAAAGAAAATCGCGAACATACTGGGCTTTAACGTCACCTGCATTTCTTCTTCTTCAACTTGCCAGAATATGATGTCATGCTGCGGCGTACGGTCATCAACAACGGTATGCAGACCACTTTCTACACGGCTGACGCCCATTCGCTCATGACCCGAGATCAAATACTGAATATCGATAAACTGACGGTGTGACTCCGGATACACCTCTTCATAAGGTACGCTGTCCATCTCCTGCAGCAGGCAGAACAGCTTATCAGGGATCAGGTCGATTTTGCCCGGAACGAAATCCTGAAAATCATTCTGCGCAAGAAAAACCAGCGCCTGACGGATCACCGGATGGTAAGCTGATTCCTGCGCAGGCCATGCCTTCATAATGGTTATGATCATAATGACATCCTCTGCTTAGCCAGCGATACGCTGACGCCATTGTTCGGTTCCGGCACGAATCTGGTCGAGGATCACCGTCAGCCCCCAGAACTTATTCAGCACATCATCCTTGTTAACCCGGCAGGTGATACCGTCAAAGGTTCCGAGGCACTGATGATAAATTTTGGCGTTTTTCGGATAGCCTAGCGTTTCGGTCACGGCTCCCAGTGAAAGGAAAATCGCCAGTTCATCGGCCAGCGCACGCTGGTTTTTCCCTTCCCGCCATAACCAGCTGTACAGTTCAGGATGGAAGTTGGTAAATACGCCGCTAAAGCCCTGCGAACCCGCCAGGATCGCCGGCCAGGCAATCGCCGCGTTGGCGTTAATGACGTTGAGCGGTGTCCCCTGAGCCAGACGTACGCGACGTTCAATGGTCGGCAGATCGCAGCTCACATCCTTCAGCACAATGAAACGGCCGCTGTTGGCGCACCAGGTAAATTCATCATCGCTTAGCAGGCGACGATATGGTGCCGGACACTCGTAAAGGCCAAGCGGCAGAGGGGTCGGCAGCGTATCCAGCAGCGTATTGAGCGTAGCGTAGAAGACTTCGCTGCCCTCGTTACGCGGATCGAGATGGTTGGTCACCAGTACCAGAGCATCAATACCGGTCTGCGCCATCGCCAGCAGCTCGGCTTTTTGTGCTACAATATCATCGCTGATATGACCTGAGGCGATAACCGGAATGCGTCCATTAACGTGCTGTACCACAAAGCGCGCCAGCCCAACACGTTCCTCTAAAGAAAGGAACTGCATTTCGCTTGACTGGCAGACGGCAAACAGCGCATCAACCCCCTTCTCCAGATACCAGTCGATTAATTTCGCCAGCGCCGGATAATCAATCTGATCGTCAGCTGTAAATGGCGTCAGCATTACCGGAACAATACCGTTGATCGTTTTCATATTATTTTTCCTGAGTTCAGAGGGTACGGAGTCGTGCGTTTGCCTGTTCGAAATCAGGCATGTTGGATGCTCCTTCCAGCTCAACGGCCAGAGAGGCGAAGGCGGAAGCCCAGGTTGTGGCCTGCACCAGACTGTTCCCGGCGGCCAGCGAGGCGGCTAGCGCACCGTTAAAAGCATCGCCAGCACCGGTGGTATCCACGGTGACGGCAGGGAAGGCGCGGATATGGCTAAACTGGCGGTTGTCCAGCAGCAGTGCACCACGCGACCCCATTGTAATCAGCACTTTCCTGGCTCCCAGTCCGGCAATGCGCAGGGCCGCTTCTTTTGCCGTATCAAGATCGTTAATGTCGATACCCGACAATAAAGATGCCTCCGTTTCATTCGGCGTAATCACATCTACAAAGGGAATGCTGGATAAAATTTCAGCAGAATAAGGAGCAGGATTCAGAATCACTCGCTTATCCAGTTCGTGAGCTATCTTAATGATCGAATGAGTGGCATCGAAATTATTCTCCAACTGAACCAGTAAAACGTCAGACGAAGATAATTCCGGAATCATTGCCTGAATTTCATTATGGGTAATAGTCTTATTTGCCCCAGAATGAATAGCAATCATATTTTCGCCATTTTCCTGAGAAACATAAATAATCGCATTACCGGTTGGTTCACTGTCTGATTGATAAAGCGTGTAAGAGTGAATTGCAGAGCGAGTTAGGTGATCCGCGGCTAAGTTACTGAACTGATCTTTACCCACCTTTGCGACAAAATGTACCTGAGCACCGGCTTTACTTGCGGCCGTTGCCTGGTTAGCCCCTTTCCCGCCTGGCCCCAGATTGCTGCCCAGCGCCATTAGCGACTCTCCTCCCCGTGGGAAGCGTTCAACCTTAGCCACAATGTCAACATTGAACGAGCCAAATACACATACCTTACCCTGCATAAATTTTCCTTTCTGTCGCTCATCACTGGGTGATTTACGGTGATTAATAGATTGCAGTAGCACCTCAAAACTATCACCGGTTTCAGAAATAAGTTCGGACAGCAAACTACGGCGTGAAATAATTGCTCCGCCGTAGCAGCGCTGCACCAGACCCATCTCTGCAAGAGTATTTAAATCACTGCGTATCGTTTCTTTTGTGACATTAAAATGAGCGGAAAAATAATTTACGTAACCACGCTCATGCTCATCTAAATATCGCAAAATAAACTTTCTACGTTCTTCAAGAAACATAATGAACTCCGAATCACTATTGTAGTATACGAGCCGACCAAGGCCGGAAGAGTGACATTAATCCCATGTTTCCAGACGAAACGGAAGCAAACAAAAATAGCGAAAGGAGTTGTCAGATGCAGTTACCCGGACACTGTTGTAAAGCTTGCGATGAGCTAATTTTTGGTTGATTGAAAGGCCTTACATGTCAAAGACTCTGCTTACCAGACGCCTCTCGCCCAAGGGATGCCCGAAATAAAATGAGTCGGCCTGGCCTTTGCGCAGGATACGTATGACCTCAATACCTTTGATCGTGACATGCGCTGCTTTCATCGATTTACATCCCGGGGTGATGCTGATTATTCTTTTCAGCTTCCCGTGATCACATTTAGCCACGTTATTCCGGTGTTTGTTCTGCTTTGACAGTCTGGCACACTGCGAAGCGTACAGAGTAGTAATTCAGGATAGAGGCATTATGTTGGGCATTAATGTCCATTTGTGCCACAGCAACGCCCTCCCGCATGAGCATCAACGACGCAGAAGAGCCAGATATCGTTGAAGATGGGGAAGTTCGGAGCCCCCTGCGCCTCGCCGGGCCGGTTACGGATGCCTGTACCTTTCTCCCCGGCAGACCGCAAAGCCCACCGAAAAGGATCCCTTACGTACTTCAATTAATTAAATAATGTGATTTAGATCACATTTAAATACTTGTTTTTTATACAGCCCTATTACTAGGGGATCTCTGCATCCGGAGCGGGGAATATCCCTATTAACAGGCAACACTGTTGCCTGTATCCGTATGATTGCGAAAACATTAAGCATTAAGAAATGAAAATGAGATATCCGGTTTTTTTGCTTTCGATCGCCGCCCTGTGGAGTGGTGGATTTGACCCTATGTATCCAGACGTTTTTGCTCTCTATGATTGCGATAACTTCCTGCGTATATATTCCCGTGGGGAGCGATATCCCAGTGCACTATGCGGATGATGTTCGTTGTAATGATTGAACGCCACCGCCAGATTCATCACCGCTGCCTGGCTGTCCGGTTTCGGCATGATGCTGATGTAGTCCCGTTTTATCGTCTTCACGAAGCTTTCTGCTATGCCGTTGCTTTCCGGGCTTCGCACTGCTGTCGTGCAAGGCTCCAGTCCCGGCAACCGGGCGAACGCCCGCGTTTCATGCGCCCTGTACGCTGAACCGTTATCCGTCAGCCATTCCAGCGACGCTGTGGGCAACTCCCTTCCGAAGCGTTTTTCTACCGCACCCAACATGACATCCTGCACCGTTTCTTTGTCATAGCCCCCGGTACTGGCTGCCCAGTCGATTATCTCCCTGTCACAGCAGTCCTGCGCGAAGGTCACCCGCAGCTTTTCGCCATTGTCACAGCGGAACTCAAAGCCATCTGAGCACCAGCGCCGGTCACTTTCAGCACTGCTACGCGCCCCTTATGGGCCCGCTTACGGCAAGGATCAGCGGGTTTACGTTCAGGAAGCAGATTATGTGTCCTCATAATGCGATACACCCGCTTCGCATTAACCACAGGCAGGCCTTCCCGCTCTGACTCCCGTCGCAGCAGCGCCCACACACGGCGATAACCATACGTCGGCAGGTCAGCCACCGCCATGTTTATCCGGGATAGTACGATGGTATCGTCAGAGCGGGGCTGCCGTCTGTGATCCTGCCAGTCAGAGGGCCGGTGAACCCTGATGCTCAGTTGCGCACGCGACACACCAGTACTCCGGCAGACGTCGGTCAGTCGTCGTCCCCGGGCAACAAGGGCGCGTGCGCAATCCATTTTTTTGCCCGACCGAACTCCACGGCCTCTTTAAGGATCCCGGTTTCCATCGTTTTTTTGCCCGGAAGGCGCTGGAGCTCACGGATTTGCTTATTGGCGGCAGCGAGCCCGGAGGCCGGCACCACTCTTCGCCTGATGCAACAGCCGTCAGCGAACCGTCTTCATATTGCCTGCGCCATTTGAATATCTGATTTGCATTGATGCCATGCAGGCGTGCGACATGAGACACGGTCATACCGGGTTCCATAGTCTGCTGGATAATGGCGATCTTCTCCTGAGGAGTTTTACGTTTACGGACTTCTTGCCCTAACAGGATCCCGGTCATCTCAAAATTGGCGTTAGTGTTAGACATATATTCAAGCCTATCTCTTATCTGGAGATACAGCTACTGTCTGGTGTTTCAGGGGGCTACATCAGTAAGAGGTAAGAGGTAAGAGGTAAGAGGTAAGAGGTAAGAGGTAAGAGGTATGATTTAAATTAATGGCGAATAAATAATATGAGATATGATATTTATCATAAAACATATATTAATATCTGATATGACTAATACAAAATAAACCCATGTATGATTTACCCCTTACGGTAAATAATCAGACGGAGCGTGCAGAATGGGTGATAAAGTATACTTTCGCCTCAGCTATGAAACGATGACCGGCGACACGGAAGATTTTGTTAACGGATGTCTTGAACGGGCAAACCGTGCGGACTGCAATGATGCCGATGCGGAGATTGCCCGGGCACGCAGTGCCATTGAATTCTGGTACTGCCTAGCACTGGCGGGTCGTGCACCTGACGACATCATCGACAGGGACCAGCTGAGGCTGACTGAGATTATCCTGCGTGCGCCTACTGCAGAGCAACGCTCATGGCAGCCGTAATGTCCCGCCAGCTATCGTCACTGCAGCGGAGTATTCTCATCGTGCTGGCCACCCTCGATGACGCCGTACCCGGACCGGTACGTACCCGTGACCTGGAGCGCATGCTGGCCGAAGGTGGCGATCGGCCGGTGTACGGCAACAGCCTGCGCGCCTCCTGCCGGCGGATGGAAGCCGCGGGCTGGCTGCGCCTACTGCGCGCACCGAACCTGCAACTGGCCGTCGAGCTGACGGATACCGGTCGTGAGCTGGCCACCCCGTTACTCGGTACCGAACGGGAACGGAATCGGGCGGAGCAGCGTGCCACCGATGTCCGCGTGCTGCCGGTATATGACATCCGGTGCCCGATACCGACACTGAGGTGATGATTGATGGCAGGCCGTACCTGGCATGCCGAGGCGATTTTGTGGTACGACTAGACGGGTGTACCTGCCTGCAGCTGACGCGCGCCGGCGGCTACGTGGAGTATCTGGCAGGTGATGCGCTTCAGGTGGCCACGTGGTACCAGATTTGTCTCGCCGCCGGTCTCCCAGGACATGTTCAGGTTAATGAGGGTCGGGTTCCGGCCGTGACCACACTGGAGGATACCGGACCGCAGACGGAGATCCAGGAGCGTAAAGCCCTTAATGACCTCCTGGCCCGGCTGGCCCGCTGGCACATTCACTGCGATCGTGGCAGCCTGGAAACCCTGATGTTTTCCCCGTCCCGCAGCCCGTATGAAAGCTGGCAGCAGCGTCTGCAGTGGCTGGCGATCGGGGAGAACGCCAGAATGTTTGATTTTTACAGTGACCGCTCCCGGGAGGAGGCTCTGCCGGCGCTGATGTACCTTGAAGAGACGTTCGGCAGGGAAAATGCAAAAGACTTTGCTACAACCGTTCGCTGGCAGAAACAGGTAAAATGAGAGTTCATCTGATCACGACATGTTCTGCAGGAAAAACCACCCCAGCTGGGGAAACAGTGTTTCTGTACCAGTTGCCTGGGGTTGATGTAGCTCTGTCTGCCTGAAGGAACTTGCTACGCAACGTTTGCACGATACTACCAGCCGCACACCTTTACCGTGGGCTTCACTGGTCGCGGGCACGGAAAGTGGCCACTCGCCATTCCGATCTGGAACTGTGGATCATTTCAGTTGGACTTGGCCTGCGCCATGCGACCGATCCTGCTGTCCCTTATGAGGCTACTTTCCGGATGATGCCCTTCCAGGGTTCCGAAGTCTGGAAAAAACTGACAGAAAAGCCGCCTATTAAAGGTCGTTGTAACTCGTTGTCAAAGCTAATGTATAGATTTCCCGAAGATCAATTTGTCGTTGCTGCATCACCACACTACCTTACGGCAATACTTTAGGATCTTATGCAGGGGAAAGACAACCTGAACGACGCGAACGCGCAACTGACGGTCGTCTCATTCGGTGGATGTCCGGTACCTCTTCTGCCGTATTTAAACCGAAGCCATTCCGGCATGCTCGCAGAACTGAACACCAATATGACAGGACTGAACATCAGTCTGGCGTCCCGTGTAATTTCACGCCTGATGTCCCCGGAGATTAAGTAACCAAACCTACCTATACAGCCCCTCTTATCTCACCTCGGAGTTAATATTAAAACAATGGCGTTACGGTATCCTGCTCGGTGTATTTATCATCTTCACTGCCCGTGCAGATTTTGATGGTCGGGTGGTACGCATTCTCGATGGTGACACGATTGAGGTTCTGTCTGCCTCTGGACAGAGTGTCCGTATCAGGCTCGCCGGTATAGATGCCCCGGAAAAAAATCAACCATTCGGACAGCGCTCCCGCCAGGCACTGAGCTCATTTTTGGCACAGAAAACAGTTCAGATTGAAGGTGACAAGAATGACCAGTATGGCAGGTTGCTCGAGACGGTATGGATGGAAGGCTCTGATGTGAATGCACTCCAGGTAAAAAATGGAATGGCCTGGGCTTACCGTTATCATGGCAGGGCATTAAACCCGCAATACGAACAACTGGAAAGCACTGCCAGAGGCAAAAATATCGGCCTATGGTCAGTCCCGGGACAAACAGAACACTGGCGCTGGCGACAAGCATCCAAAGAATGAAACAAACGTGATGCAATAGCCCCCGTTTAAACCGGACACTTCACCAGTAAGACATAGGCATAGAGCTATGTTTAAGGAGTGTCCTGTGCAAAGAATCGAAGTGATCACTGGCGGGCAAAAGAGCCGCCGTTATACTCCCGAAGAGAAAGCCCGTTTTGTTGCGCTCGCCATGCAGCCCGGCTACACCGTCTCACTCGTTGCCCGGCAATATGGCATCACACCCAGTCTTCTTTTTAAGTGGAAACGACTCATGAACGAGGGTGGCAAGTCTGCAATCGCCGCAGGCGACGAGGTGGTCAGCGTCTCCGGGCTCAAAGCGCTGGAGAAAAAAGTCAAACAGCCTGAACAGATGCCCGGACGCAAAACGATGGAAGCCGAAATCCTTCGGGACGCGCCTGAGACAGCCCTGGCAAAAAAGTTGATATCGCGCATGCCATTGCTGCCACCGGACGATACCCCCTTATCCGGATAGCTGAAGTGCTCTGTGTATCGCGTTCGAATCTGTATGACCGGTTGCTGGAGAAACGCCAGCACCGGTCAGTCCGCTACAGCAAAGACGATGACGCCCGACTGTTATCGCTTATTCGCCAGATATGCAGCGGGTGGGCGACAAACGGCTATCGTCGCGTGACTGCGCACCTCAATCGTGCGCTGAAGGAACAGAACTGGCGGGTTAACCCCAAACGTATTTACCGGATCATGCAGGCGAATAACCTTTTACTGGCAAAATCTGGCCATAAAAAACCCGAGCGCTGTCATACCGGCAACGTCGTGACACTTAAGCCGGATACGCGCTGGTGTTCAGATGGTTTCGAAATCCGCTGCTGGAATCGGGAAGTCGTGCGGGTGGTGTTCAGCCCTGACTGCTGTGATCGTGAAGCCATCTGCTGGCCGGCCACAACAGGTGGTATAAACAGCGTTATGGTACAGGATCTGCTGACAGAGAGTGTAGAAAAGCGCTTTGGAAATACGCTTTACCTGCCACACGCCGTTGAGTGGCTGACCGATAACGGCAGTTGCTACATAGCGGACGCGACAAGGACGTTCGCTGCCTCACCCGGGTTCAACGTGTGTACGACGCCCGTGCGCAGTCCGGAGAGCAACGGGATGGCGGAATCGTTCGTGAAAACGTTCAGGCGTGACTACGTGTATGTGAATGACCTGCCGGATGCGGTGACCGTAATGGAAAAACTGACAGAATGGATGGAAGACTATAATAACTGGCATCCCCATAAAGGACTGAAAATGCAGTCACCGGGAGAGTACAGAAGTTCGCTACTCGCTATAAATTAGCCGTGTCCGTTTTAGCGGGGGCAACTCCTCGTGAACTGCAGCGTCTGCCGGGTAAGAAGACGATGGAGGTTGAGATCCTCAAAGAGGCCGTGGAGTATGGACAGTCGCGAAAATGGATAGCGCATGCGCCCTTGTTGCCAAAGGACAAGAATAGCTCAGGTCAGCAGCACTATGGGTGTGTCGCGTGCGCAGTTATCACCGCGGGTTCATCGTTCTGCTGACTGGCAGGATGGTTGCTTTAACCGATGCAATGAGGAAGCTGATGCGGAGGTGTTGTCACGCATCCTCAATATTATCAGTGATATGCCCAGTTATGGTTATCGCCGGACCTGGGCGATATTGCGAAAGCAGCTTAGTGGTGAAGGTCTTCCCCCGGTAAACGTCAAACGAGTCTACCGAGTGATGAGTGAGCATAACCTGTTGTTGTTACATGATAAACCTGAGAGACCGAAGCGTGAACATAAAGGCAGGATCGCGGTAGCAGAAAGTAATATGCGCTGGTGCTCCGATGGCTTCGGGTTCGGTTGTGATGACGGTGACAAGCTAAGGGTGACGTTCGCACTGGACTGCTGCGACAGAGAAGCCATAGACTGGGCTGCGAGTACCGGCGGCTATGACAGTATTACCGTTCAGGACGTGATGTTGGGTGCGGTTGAAAAGCGCTTCGGTGCCAGGCTCCCGGATAAACCGGTGCAGTGGCTGACAGATAACGGTTCGGCGTATACGGCACATGACACGCGTAAGTTCGCGAGAGAGCTGAATCTGGAAGCCTGTACAACAGCAGTGAGCAGCCCACAGAGTAACGGCATGGCTGAACGGTTCGTGAAAACGATGAAAGAAGACTACATCGCGTTCATGCCAAAACCCGATGTGCGAACGGCATTGCAGAACCTTGCAACGGCGTTCAGTCATTATAATGAACCATCCGCACAGTGCGTTGAGATACCGCTCCCCGAGGGAATATCGACGCCAGCGGGCATCGTTAACTTAAGATACAAAAGCTGTCTGGAGACCGCGGGGCAAGAACACACTACCCGGATAACCGTAATTCGCAACAGGGTAGTTATGGTAAATCAGGGGGCAGCTTTGAATGCTTATTCGCTGACTTTCTTCCTTATAAAAATCATTGTACAATGAAATGTACAATTGTTGGAGGTTTATATGAGAGCAGTAAGTTACAGTGAAGCAAGACAGAATCTGTCTACAACAATGCTGCAAACGGTTGAGGACAGAGCTCCCGTACTTATCACCCGTCAGAACGGTGAATCATGCGTGTTGATGTCACTTGAAGAGTACAACTCACTTGAAGAGACTGCATATCTGCTTCGGTCTCCGAAAAATGCGCGCAGACTTATGGACTCGATAGAAAGCCTTAAAAGCGGTAACGGTGTGGAAAGGGAAATCATTGAGTGAAACTGACGTGGTCTGCTGAAGCATGGGAAGATTATCTTTACTGGCAGGATACGGATAAAAAAACGGTAAAAAAAATAAATGAGCTCACCAAGGATGCCAGCAGGGCGCCTTTTGAGGGGAAGGGAAAGCCCGAACCTCTGAAGCACAACCTTGCGGGGTTCTGGTCTCGGAGGATCACAGCTGAACATCGGCTTGTCTATGCCGTAAGCGATGATGCCTTGCTGATAGCATCCTGCCGCTATCACTATTGAACATGTCTGAAGGCTGCTTACGAGCGGCCTTTTAATAACTTCCGCTAAGAGATGTTATGTTTAATTAGACCTTGCGGCGGGTTCAGAAAGCATTCAGCAGGAATGCTGATAATCTGCTTAGTTTATGACAAAATTTACATTTTATTTAAGGGATTAGGAACATGGATCAATATTTCGATGACATTCAGATTTCAGATAAAGGGATGATTAAGTTGATTAGGAATGAAGGGAAAAACTATATATTCCCTGCAAGTAATATTATCCGAATATATGGTGTTAAACCGTATGAGGATCCTGGCTCATGGGTGTCTGTTGTTGTGACTATTATTTGCGCGCTTACTGGAAGAACCTTGCAAGAGGATCTAACCGTTGGACTTGAAACTAATGATGGTGACTTACACGTAAGGGTGATTTTGACCGATGATTTAGAGAAAAGGATTAAGCGTGCTCGCTCGTATTCGAATGATCGAGCTAAAGAAAAATACGGGGTTTTCAGGTAACGGGGTCTGAAGCCCAACCGTACGAAAACGTACTATAAGGGCTTCCCCGGCATGTCAACGCCGGTGTTAATGGAGTGGGTCTGCACTACAGTTAAAAATAAAGGGGAGAGACTGCGGTACTATAAACGGTCATAATGAATCGTTATCGATTCGGACCCTGATGAAAGACGCTCGTGAGGTTCTTGTTCGCTAAGCGGATACGTATATCCTGTACGTTTTACAGATAATCCTCACGGGGTCTAACCCTTTATCATCAACGAGTTGCAGATCAGATGGTCATTCTGTTCCTTCGTGCGTTAGCTGGCTGAGTACAGCCTGAAATCATCACCGTAATGCAATGATGCCCGGCACAGCCTTGCATTTTTGGCGGCGATGGCAACAACAGCGCGCCAGTATCCTCTGCGTTCGACCAGTGATCAGACCCAACGACTGAATGAGTCAGTCCTTTTCTCCGCCCCGATCAGGACCGGGCGGGCACCCTGACCAGAAGTGTTCTCAGATACGAATCGCCGGCTTTTGTGATCCTGCCGAGCTTTGACTTTCCGCCGCTGCTGTACTGCGATGGCGTCAGTCCCAGCCAGGCTGCCAGCTGGCGCCCATTCTTAAAATCATGGGCATTACCGATACTGGCGACCAGCGCACAGGCAGTTGTAGGGCCAACTCCCTTCAATTCCATCAGCCGCTGGCTGCGGTGATCGGTTTTGGCCATGCGGGACAAAATTCGGTCATATTCAGCTATGTTAGCTTCAATGCGATCAACGTGCTCCAGCAAATCATCAACACATTGCTGAACCTTAAGGGGTAAAGAACCCTTCTGTGCAGAAACCATATGTCGCAGGGCATCAGTACTTTGTGGCGCAATGACGCCGAATTCTGATATCAGGCCCCGCAGGCGATTATATGTTGCTGTTTTCTCTTCGATAAAACCCTGACGGGTACGATGTAAACACTGCATGGCCTGCTGGCTTTCGTCTTTCACTGGTACAAACCGCATATGTGGGCGACGAACCGCTTCGCAGATAGCCTGAGCATCAGCTGCATCATTCTTCCCTGATTTGCCGGCCATGCCGGTAAGGAGACACAAATTTAGCGGCCATCAGACGTGGCTCATGACCATACTGCCGGAACAGTCTTGCCCAGTAATGCGCTCCGGAACAGGCCTCCATTCCGATAACACAGGGCGGCAAACCAGCAATCAATCCGGGAAGAGCGGTGCGGCTTACTCTGGATTTAATCAGAACTGTTTTGCCATTCAGGTCAACACCGTGAACAGCGAACACATTTTTAGCAAGATCGATACCGACAGTAGTGATGGTCATAACGAATCCCTCCGGGGCTGTGTTTACCCCATGATCGCACAAGAGTTAATCAGGCGCATATCCAGGGGAAGTCCCTTCCATTCGTTAAGCAATGTTTTCTTCCTCTGACGCCTCTTTTAATGGTCGCCGATGCCCTTTAGTCACCAGCACTGCCAGTGTGAAGGAATAATGGCCGAGCATAATGTATGCCCGTGGCACAGCAATATCCTCATCATTCAGCGTTTCGTCCTGACTCCGGAGATGAGCAAAAGCTGCCTGTATATAAATCGTGTTCCACTCCGGGAATGGAGTATTATTGACTGTGCCTCACAGAGTTATCGCAGCCTGGCTGTAACGAATTATTTCAGGGAAAGAGCGAACATGTCCATAACCATCAGCGTCCTGCTGGAAAACCGGCTTAAGCCCGGCTCTAAAAATTTGCTGCGTGCTAAAGCCGGACTCAGTCTGTTGATTCAGGATGAAAATGATTCAGTTCTGTTTGATACCGGCCCTGATGATAGCTTCATGCATAATGCAGGTTTAATGGGAGTCGATTTGACAAACCTTACCGCAGCTGTACTTTCCCACGGTCACTATGACCATTGTGGCGGTGTTCCGTGGATACCTGACGCATGTCGGATAATATGCCATCCAATGGTGGCGGATGAGCGCTACTCGGCTGTAAGGTTTCCAGGCTATACCGCCAGAATTAAAAAATTGTCGATACATAATGATTTTTCACGTTTTCGCATGGAGTACAGCAGTACCCCACTACATATCGGGGAGCGTTTTATGTGGTCAGGAGAGATCCCTGTAGCCAAACCGCGTGCTTACGGCGTAATCGGTCATAAGAATACGAAAGAGGATTATGTAAAAGATGAGGGGGTTTTAATTTATAAATCCGACTTTGGGTTGATCATTTTTATCGGTTGTGGTCATCGTGGGTTGATTGATATCGTACGTCACTGCCAGAATATAACCGGGATAAATCATATTCATGCCATTTTCGGTGGTTTTCATCTGCGCTGTGCATCACCTCTAAGGCTCTGGAAGATAAGACAATTTCTACACCTTCACAAACCAGATAAAATAATGGGTTGTCATTGTACTGGTAAATGGGGTTGCTTGTGGTTGCCGGAAGCAGTCTCTCCGGCAACAGGTGATGTTTATGTTCTTGGGTAGGGTTTAAATAAACAGAGTTACTATCACGGCACAGCCACTGAGCAGCACCAGGGTGCCGACGATTTTCATCAGCATGCCTCCCTTGATTATAAAATATACGGATGGGATAAAGAACACCGTAGTGACTGTGACTGGCATCGAACCATTAGCAATTATTTTCACTATGCTGGGATTTGCTGTTCCGGACACGGTACAGATGAAAATGTTGCAGCTTAAAATAACCCTCTTGTTCAATGCACCAAAAGAACCTGTCCCGTCAATAACACCTGTCAGTGTTCCTGTATAGGCGCCAGCAGTCAGCAGAGAAAGAAGCAGTGCTGCACCAAACCACACAACCTGATTACCGCTGAGATTCGCAGTATAAGAAAGAGCATCAATATTTCTGTGGTTGATAATATTAATATCTTCGGGTGTTAATAACCGACTGACTGCCAAGACAAAAATGATAATAAACGCAAAGATAATTATTTTTCCTGCAATCATTTTTCGCGCTTCCGGATTTTCGGAGTTTTTAGTGAAGCGCTGGATGCATGGGGTAAAATTGAAAGTGAAAAGAAAAACAGGTAATAATAGCGAGGCTATTAAAAGAGCCCATAGCCGGTAAGTTTATTAACTGTTCCCGGACTGGCTGAAAGAAAAATAATACAGCCACCCCTGCAACCGAAATGATAGAAAGAAGCGCGATCCGCGAAATAAGCTTTTCCACCTCGTTATTAAAAAGTAGCCAGATCACAGAAAGGGCTGAACTTAAAAACAGCGAGACAAAAAAACGGACAATTAAACTCTCTGAGAGAAATGAACTTACCACATTAACCAGTGCTATGAAGTTTATAAGAACAATAATCATCATCGAAACTATAAACAATGCACAAATTACAGATGTAGAACGGCGTCCAATAAATTTCGAGGAGGCTGCCAGGTAATCTTTATCTGGGTGAAAAGTGATAAACTTAAAAAAAATAGTGAGCCATTAGTGAAACTAACATAGCACCAGTGATAAATACAAAAAAAGGTACCATTCCAAGTACAACGGGGCCTACTGCCTGAGGTAAAAAGAAAATACCGGTCCCAAAGGCAGTAGAAAAAAAGTTACAGGCCAGTATAAATATGAAATTCGCATAATATTACTCATCTAATGATGAACATAAGTCTTCTTATTATCTACAAGTGCTATTCAAAACAGGATCTTCCGAAAAACACCAGCAGCGAAGGTAAAGAGAGGTTTCCATAGAACGCTGACGCTGCCCTGTATCCGTTAAGAACATTGGTTCGCGAGCAAAGTGGGAATACACCGATATGAGAAGTGTAATTATCAAAAATCTTATTGGAGGAAATTTAATACTTGATCGCCCTGAACGTGGCTGCATTGCCTGCAGCGCAGGTAGATTTATTATCGTCTATAATGGCAAATGTTTGTTCGTCAACTGTCATTAAAATATTGCTACCCTGTCGATTAAACAAAATATTATCATCCATAGAATTTTTGATGTGTCTTTTGAACCGATCTGCCATGGTCTTTTCACTGACATAAAATGACCTGATATCTATACCATAGCGTTTGTTATTTTCTTTGATGTAGGCATTTATTTTTTCCGGGATAATATATGGTGATGTCGCCATCTTTCTGTAATTATTAGCACCATCGATTTCATGTCCGTCGCTTTTCTCCATGTAAAAATCATTGATTTCCATGAGAAAATCAGGCTAAATGTTTAACTGTTTCTTTGATTTTACAATATAATCGATACAGAATCTGGCTGATTTCTCAACCTCATTGCTTACTGCAAAACGATCGTCAAGATTTACAACAGTATGTCCTCCTGAAATAATAATTTTTTTGCCAAGATTACTCCTGGCCAGCTCAATCAGAATGTCTAAATTATGGTCGCCGACTTCATCATTAATTATTTCAGTCACACCAGTTTCATCTGCTCTGTAGACAATGAATCTGTCAACGTCTTTCCATCCTTTGGTACAGTTGCATTTATAATCCCTGAAAATTACGCACTCTGCAGTCTTGTAGAAGTTTTCTTCTCTTAAGGCAAGCAACTCAATATCATCCATAATAATATCTCCCTTAATGTGTGGCAAATCAGGTGGAACCTACATCAACTACAGATTTAATTTTGCCACTCACGTCAAATACTAAAAAAAACACCCGCCGACAGTGATATTCTGCGATTCAACTCACAAAACATCACTTGGCATCTTTTATCCATTTCTTTTATATGGTTATGTGTTTTTGAATTAAATGCGGGGAGGTGGGCGAGTGGTTTAAGCCAGATTAAGGTAATTGCAAAATTTCCTGAGTCCACACGATTTATCGTGTCGTAGGTTCGAATCCTGCTCTCTCCGCCACTCCATTCTATATTGGCCTGTCCGACTTTGCAGTATCCTGTTCCTAAAATGAAAATTTTAACTTCATGAAAATCGATTGCATTTTTTGACTAAAGAAAAAGTGTTTTTTTGAGGATCTCATTCAAAACGAATGGTTTTGTTTCTTTCCTAAATATGTAATATTCAATAAAAATCATATTATAACTTTTGTGACATCTTCTAAGGTGTGTCCCGTAACTATTTTTTGTACAATCTGATGCACGGTTTGACTACAAAAAGTTCTTTAATTTGGCTCGTTACGATTTCCCTGATGATGCATGGACACTGATTTCCCCTATGCTCCCCCGGAGAGAGGTTCCTCCAGAGGGGGACGCCCTTACTTTGCGCACCGCCACGTCATGAATGGCACATTTTGGGTGCTTTGCTCCGGTGCGCCCTGGCGGGATTTACCTGAACGTTATGGTCGCTGGAAAACGATTTACAACCGTTTTAACCGGTGGTCTAAAGCCGGGATAATGAACAGTATTTTCAATAGATTACTCCAAATTCTGGATGAAAAAGAGCAGGTTGACTGGGATGTCATAGCGCTTGATGGCAGCAACATTCGTGCCCTGAAAGCAGCCGCAGGCGCGAAAAAAAACATCCTGATGAACTCAACGATCATGGGCCTGGTCGCTCTCGCGGCGGCTTTGGCACCAAAATCCATCTGGCGACAGATGGCACCGGATTGCCGTTAAGTTTTTGCCTGAGCGGTGGACAGGCTCATGAAAGCCAGTATGCGAAAGCTTTACTCAACCGGGTCGGCGTTATTCGCAAAAGTGGGTGCCTGAAATCACGTCCAAAAGCAGTCCTGGCAAATAAGGGATACTCAGATGGAAACTTTCGTATTCATTTGAAAATAAAAGAAATAAAAACAGTAATTCCTTTCAAATCGAATGAAAAAGCCAGTCAGTACAGGCGTCGAAAACTCGATATACAACGGTACAAAAAACGCAATGTCGTGGAGCGCTGTTTTGCGATACTAAAAGAAAATCGCCGTATCGCAACACGTTCAGAAAAAACGGCGAGAAACTATCTGAGTATGCTGAAACTGGGAGCAATCAGGTTATTTTTAAAGTGGTTGTTAAGTTAAGGGACACACCCTAGTATCTTACCGTTGAGCGAGAAATGCTGAGCAACCGGGCAATTTCAGTTGCGCCAGTCCCCTTCCGGTGAAACGCCAGAACTCTTTCTCTGTCGATGGTGCGCTTGCGGCCAAACTGGATACCTTTCAGTTTAGCTTCCTACCGCCCCTCATTCGTACGTTCCAGTATTCTCCGCCTTTCAGCTTGGGCTACGGCAAACAGGATGGTAACCACCATCTGACCCATTTCGCCGTCGGTACATCTGATTCAGAAGTAATCGGCCGCTCTCGCCGCCCGGCTGGAGCGCGTTTTTAGCCAAAGCGCGGCAGCAGGTTCAGCGTGTTGCCAAACCAGCACAGAATCACCATCACCCCGAACGCAATCACCACCGCAGGGATGACTTTTCCGCCCCAGACGGTAAAGTTTTTATCCGGGAATCGCTCGCGCGATTTCAGCGCCAGGAATGCAGGCACAATCACCGCCCAGATGGTGGCGCACAATCCGGCACCGCCAATGGCATAGATAAAACCGTTCGGGAAAATAAGATACAAAGCCGCTGGCGGTAAGAAAGTCAATAACAACGTCTTGAATCGTCCCCACGGCGTATTGCCCATTTTGAACAGGTCGGCGAGATAATCGAACAACCCCAGCGTGACACCAAAGAACGAACTTGCCACCGCCAGGTTAGAGAAAATCAGCAGGAAGAACTCAATCACGTCGTGCGGGTTGGTTCCGAGGAAGGATTTAACCAGCGAGTCCACGTTGCCACCTGAGGCAATAATCTCTTTAAAGTTACTACGATGAATATTCCCCATGGTGCAATAGAGCCAGAACAGATAAATCACCAACGCCAGAATGGAACCGAAGACGATGCTTTTAATCAGTTTATCTTTGCGCTTTCCATAGCAAATGATCAGGCTGGGAATATTGCCATGGAAGCCAAACGAGGCCAGGCACACTGGTACGGCCATCAGAATATAGGGGAAATAGTGGCTGTTATGCTCGGGGACCGCGATATCACGCAGAATGGAGTAGTCGACCTGGAAGAAAAAAGAGCCAAACACCACAATAAAGGCGATGATCTTGATACCGAGAAAAAAGGAGGTGATACGGCTTGCAGCCAGTGAACTCACCCACAGTACGCTGGCGACAAAAATCGCGCTGCCGATCCCGACAATGCGCGGGTTTACGTGTGTCCCCGCATTGATAGCGATCGTTTCGCTGATAATGGCGCCATTGGCGGAGATATAGGCATAGGTGAGAATATACAGTACAAAGGCCACCGTAATGCCGCTGACCACATTCCATTTATTACCGATTAAATCTTTGGTGATGGTGTTAAAACTCGAGCCGACCGGATAATTAAGATTGGCTTCTAATAAAAGTAGTCCGGAGTGGAGCATTGAAAACCAGGATATGATGAGAATAAATGCGCCCCAAAAAAACCAGGCCCCAGCAAGGTCAACCGGTAATGCAAACATACCGCCACCAATGACAGTACCAGCAATGACCATAATGCCCCAGAATGAGGAATGTTTTGTCTTTGAATCTTCGTCCATGGTCTTCCCTTAATAATAACGGTTAAGTTGATGTTGTGCTAGTAATAAAATAGTGCCAAGTGCCATAATCAAAAATGGCTATATCAGAGATATAGCCATTGGAATAGTTGAAGATTAAATTTCTTTTAATTTTGCCGTAAAGTGACGTAAGACTTTTGGCTCATAGGTAAAGGTCAGGCCTTTAATGTTAGCGGCGTTCTCTTTCACGTGTTCAAACGCTTCGATAATAAAGTCCATATGCGTTTGGGTGTAGGTGGCGCGTGGAATAGTTAAACGCAGCAGCTCTGCCGGACACGGCAGCTGGTTACCGGTTTTCGGATCGCGACCCAGCAGGAAGGAGCCAATTTCCACGGCACGGATCCCGGCGACTTTATACAGCTCGCAGGCCAGCGCCTGGGCTGGGAAGTGGTCGGCCGGAATATGCGGCAACAGTTTACCCGCATCGACAAACGCTGCGTGCCCACCCGCCTGCTGACAGGTTACGCCAATGGCTTCCAGACCATCGACCAGATATTGGATCTGCGTAATGCGATAGGACAACCAGTCCTGACCCATGCCATCATACAGACCAACGGCGAGACGCTCCATTGCACCACCTTCCAGACCGCCATAGGTTGGGAAGCCTTCTTGCACCACGCAAATGGTACGGCACTCGGTGTAGACATCAAAGAAGCCATCGTTCTTAATACACAGCAAGCCGCCCATTGGCACCATCGCGTCTTTCTTCGCTGACATGGCGAGCATATCAGCGTATTTGTAGGTTTCGCGGGTGATTTGCTCAATTGTCCAGTCCTGATATCCGGGCTCTCTTTGCTGAATGAAATAGGCATTTTCAGCAAAGCGCGCGGAGTCCATCACCACCGGAATATCGTATTTTTTTGCTATTTCATACATCGCTTTCAGGTTAGCCAGAGAAACCGGTTGGCCACCTGCAGAGTTACAGGTAATGGTTGCAACAATATAAGGGACGTTCTTTGGCCCGACTTCTTCGATGCCATTTTCTAGCCCCTGGAGATCAAAATCACCTTTAAAATCATTGCGGGCAGAAGTATCAAAAGCTTCTTTAATATAAACGTTCCGTACGGTACAACCGTTGATTTGGCTGTGGCCCTGGGTGGTATCAAAGAAATAGTTAGAGAAGGCCACCATTTTGCTACGGTCGAGGCCTTTTTCCTGCTCGCGTTTTTTAATTAACACCGGAATATAAATTTGCTCGGCGCCGCGTCCCTGGTGAGTGGGAATTGTATACTGGTAACCGAATATATTTTTTACCGCATCGCACAGCGCATAATAGCTGCGGCTGCCGCTATAAGCTTCATCACCGCGCAGCATCGCCGCCTGCATATTTTGCGTGACGGCACCGGTGCCAGAGTCAGTCAGCAGGTCAATAAAAACATCTTCACTGTCCAGCAGGAACGGGTTCATCCCGGCTTTGACAATGGCATTATCACGGTGCTCACGGGTGGTGCGCTTTACCGGTTCGATAACGCGGATACGGAAAGGTTCTGGCAGATGTTTAAAATTGTTCATGTGTAATCCTTAAATTTAGACGCACTCGTCCTGCTGGCATCCATGGGTAATGAATACCATTTATTTTTTGCGCAATACGAATGCTTATTCTTGACGTCTGGTGATCACAGCAATATTTAGCTCAGATGTGTTAAATACATGCTTAAGCCGATCGCTGTAGCGAACTCAGAATCACAAAATTCGTATGGGATGTTGCAAACAGAAAATTAATCTGCTTGACGTAATATTAATGCGGAGAAGTTTGAGGACTTAAGGACGGCGATTGACAATAATACTGTCAACATTAAACCATTTTGAAATCTTATACGATTTATTTATGATGTTCATAATGTACGTTCTCCATTAGACACGGCATACACTATTAGAATTATTTTATTTGTCTATTCGCTCTGTATTCATTTGTGAAATTGGTCACGAATGTTTTGATCTTGATCCGCCATTTCCGGACAGCTTTTGTAGCTTAAGTTAACGGTGTCCGCTTCCGCCAGTATTCCCTCGGAGAGGGATATCCCAGCGCGCTGTGCGGGTGGTTTTCATTGTAATGCGTGAACGCTACTGCAAGATTTCGCAGGACTGCTCTCATATCCGGTTTTGGCATGAACGCGTATAGTCTTCCTTCATCGTTTTCACGAACCGTTCGGCCATCCCATTGTTCTGCAAGCTGCTCACCGCCGTTGTGCACGGCTCCAGATTCAGTTCTTTCGCGAACTTCCGCGTTTTAGGGGTTGTAAGCGGGAAGCCGCCAAAATTTTGCGGACTTGCCATACGGCTTATGACAACGTCAGCCCCTCAATCATGGCGTCCGGATCGAGTTCTTTCCCTTCACTGATAAAGGTGTAATGCCCATTCAGAAAAATATGCTGCCAGGCTACGGGGGACATTCGTTTGAGAAGAGCAAGGCCCCGGGTGTTACCAACCTCTTCATACTTCTGCAGCAACCGTGACAGCAGGGCTGAGTTATAATAAATAATAATGATGCTGAGCAGCCGCCCGCACTGATTACTGATCTCCAGTTCAATATCATTCTGTCCGGTCAGCTCTTTTTTACCACCAATCTGCGCGATTGCTGAACGAAACTGATGCCAGGATTCAATGCGATTTTGAGACCGGTGGCTGTTTCTGACCACCTGCGGGTTACGAAGATACCGGAGGATGTAAAGACTGCGGATCAGTTTATCAAATTCAAACAGGGCCTGCCTTGTCGGGTTTTCCGCTGAATAGGTACACAATTTTCGGATCAGGGCACCCTGAGTTATTTCTTTCATCCCCAGCGTGGCGACAATCTGCTCCAGATGTGGTTTTTCATCAATGATAACTTGCTCATTTATTTGACCTACAGGCTGGATAAGACATTTTTTATAACGCTCCGGATCGCCAGCGCAGTATAGCTCTTTCAGCATGTCCTCTGTTGAGATAAAGCGGGGTTCGAAACGCAGCCCAAACCAGTGAAGAATGGCAAAATTGGCCTGGTTAATACTGTGCATGTCACCGGTTATCGCCGTTGGTACAATACCCGCTGGTATTCCTGTACCAGATATCGAAAACGTGATGTGCTTCATACTCATGGGCGCCGATGAGATAACCATTTAGTGGAATATGGTTGCACAGCAGAGTGTAGGCCACCACGCCCTTCCCAAGTCCAAAATATTTTTTTGATGCCCGGGCTTTGATCGTCGGGCGTTCGACGCTGAATTTTTGCCCATCGACAGCGCCATACAGTTCCCCCAACTCCAGTGAATAATACGGGAAAACTGGAAGCGTCTTAATTCCGTCGCCAATACAGTCACATGCGGCCTTCAGAGTGGGGAGACGTAGGTATTGCTCGTAGGAATCGTTGAGAGCATGGTAGGGAATATCGCTGGTCTGGGACATCGTCAGATTACCGTGATTCATGGCCTGCGCCATTATTACCGCCATCAGACTGTCTGACTTGCTCCCCGTTGATTAACACACCGCGATGTCAGTAATGTCTTCATAAATCACATGAGGCCATACCCATGAAGAAGCGATTTTCCGACGAACTAATCATCAGTATCCTTCGCGAAGCCGAAGCCGGGGTTTCGGTCCGGGAACTCTGCCGCAAGCATGCTATTTCAGATGCTATCTTCTATACCTGGCGCAAGAAGTTTGGCGGCATGGAAACCTCTGAAGTGAAGCGACTCAAGTCCCTTGAAGATGAGAGCACCCGCCTCAAGAAGTCGCTCGCTTAAGCCATGCTGGATAAGGAAGCACTTAAGACGGCACTGGGCCGAAAGTTCTGACGACAGGCCAGAAGCGGGAAGCCCGGATCGGGAGAATAGCGGCTGACTATCTGCTGGCGCACCCGGAAGAACTGGTGCAGGTCAGCCAGAAGCTGCAGCAACAACAGCAGGAGCAGATGATGAAAATCCGCCGTGCGGTACATCTTTAAAGATGTGGCCGATATTTGCATCGAAGCGGGAGGTGTCGCCCCTTTGTATCGGGGTCTGGAAAACAAAAGGCGCAGCTGGCTGCCTGACATACCGCAACGAAATTTACCACACCGGGCATATCGAGGGTGACCTGACGATAGAGGATGTTAAAGCTGTGGCTCACGCCGTCGGCGTGGATGAGCTGAACGCCGTGGACCATGCCCCTATTCTGGAAAAAATGATGCGCTCGCGCAGGCGCTCACGGATACGCCAGGACTGATTGTGATGCCTGTCGGGAATGCGTCGCCCGGAACCATCACAGTCTTTGCCGGTCTGGCTTCTCCCGAACAGATTCTGGCGGCGATCAATAAAGTACACCATTGACGCCCGCCCGGTCCCGCCGGGTTGCACTAAATGCAGGTTAGCCTTAAGGTGTCCCACAGAATAAACTGTTATAAAATAACCGATTGTAATTCTGTGCAAAGAGAATACTGTAATTTGCTTACAATCACCCAAGATATTATCCACTTATACTTACAAAATATTACGGTTATTCACTCTTAATGCGCATGTTGCACATGCAATGGTACCGAGAGTACATTTAACAAAGATAAAAGAAGTGGGATTTTATGAAAAATATCAGAGGATTGCCTTTTGATGGGATAGCTCAAGTAAGTGGAGGTGGTAATTCTGGATATCATGAAACCAATTTTGGAAGATCCCGGGATAGCTTGTCCTTGGGCGGGATAGGCTATGATGCGCAGGTTAATGGACGTTTGGGTAATACTGCCGCTAAAAACCAAGGCTTAGGTCAGGGAGATTGTTCAAATGGAGTTGCAGGTGGTCTTATAAAAGGCCTGTCATCCGGTACTCCGCTCGGCTTTGCAGGTGGATTGATCGGCGGGGTTATCGCAGAAGGGTGCTTCAAAGGTTCTGATAACAGCAATTCAGATAACCGAGGCCGCAGTAGTTGTAATGATGGCGGCTTTGGTGGAACCTGCCGATAATCCCACGGATTTGTTGCATCATACCAGAACCAGTTCACTGGTTCTGGTACAGTCGATGAAGGTGCTTGCGATGCATTTTGAAAAAATGGCATTATTTATGCCTTGTTATTTCATTTTTGATAGTTCCGGCATTACATCTAAATTTGAGCATGATAGCATACCCAAAGAGCCTTCTCTAATCAATTTGTGGGTTGTTATACCTAGGAACCTATGTTTCAATCAAAAATATATTCCTTTCTATAAAGTATATCATTCGTAAAGACAGTCATATAAAAGAAAATAAAAGACAGATGTAATTCGTGGCTTATCCAGCCTTCGAATTAATCAATTTGAGGGAAACCTGACAGCAGACGATATTAAAATACTGACGCGCCCGGAAGTCTCAAAAAGTGTGTGGAACTAAAACAGGTATGCTTACAATCGCATTTACATGACCGATGCCTGGCCGGTATATCAGACGTTGCTGGACTCAATCAGCCATGTTGTCAGCAGAAAATACACGCAGCGTATCGAGCGGCATAACCTGAACCTGCGAACACATATCAAACGTCCCGCCCGCAGGACCATCTGCTTCTCAAGGTGCAGAAGCAATGCACGATAAGATCATCGGATGGTATCCGACGATTAACCATTACCACTAAGTCTGCGTCACGACCCTGAATCGCGTACCGTCTATTCCAGTGACTTCAAACTTCGGATGGTTGAACTGGCTCACGACCACCGGACCTAATTAATGCCAGAACGATTTATGAGTTTTTCATCGCAGTATGGCGGGCAAATTTATCTCATACTGGACGAAGCGCCACATCACCGTGCGTCACTGGCACAGAACCGGGCGATGGTGATGAATATTGAACGCCACTGTCTGCCGCCTTACAGCCCTGAATCCGACTAAGGGACTGTGGAAGGTGTTGAATGAGCATGGGGTTCTACGCCGGAACCCCAGATAAGGATAATAAGATGAACATTTCCCGACGACTATTGCTGACTTTTTCCATGCTCTTTGGTGCCATTATCCTGCAGGCGGTGCTCGCCATCTCGCTGCTTGCCGACTTTCAGAAGCGCTTTGAGTATGTGCAGACCAGTGCCATCCCGTCGATTAAAAACCTCAACACACTGATTGACCGCAGCAATCAGTTGGCGCTGACGCTTTACAAACACCAGATCCAGCTGCAGGACAGCAACATGCCTGCGGTGGAAACGGACATTGATAAGCAGATTGCCGGTCTCAGGTCGCTCACCAATTACTACTTAAACTATGACATTTCCAGTGAGGAAGACAAACGCCTGACGGAGTTGTCGCTCAGCAACATTCAGCGTGTGAACGAGCGGCTGCCTGCCTTTCTCAACGCGTCGCGGGCGCATCAGAATGTCATCAGCCTGGACCTGATTGAAGGCCAGAACGGCATTGGCGCTGCCATCCGCCAGCTGATCGCCGCTTATCAAAAGCAGCTGATGCTGAATATAGCTATCGGTGATGGGTTACGCGCCACTAACCACAGCATCTTCCATAATGTGCTGTGGGCCACTATCAGCGGCGTTGGGGTAACGGTGGTGATTTTCGGTCTGTTTGCCCTGTTCACCGTGCTGCGCATCCGCCGCAGCCTGGCAGATGTCGGCAAAGTGATGATGTGCGCCAGCGAAAATTCCGACCTGACGCTGAGCGCTGACGAAAGCCGCCATGACGAGGTTGGCAATATGGCGCACTTCTTCAACCAGCTGATGCGCAGCGTTGCCAGTTCGCTGAGCGCCGTGCGCAGCGCGTCGCACTCGGTGGGCAGCGCGTCAGTGCAGATTGCTGCCGGTAACGAAGATCTCTCTTCGCGTACCGAGCAGCAGGCTGTCTCGCTGGGGCAGGCCGCTGCCAGCATGACTGAACTGGGTGAAACCGTACGTCAGACCGCCGACAACACATGTCAGGCCAGCCAGCTGGCGGCCAATGCCAGTTCGCTGTCGGAAAAAAGCAGCACCTCGCTCACCACCATGCTCTCGACCATGGATGATATCCGCAGCAGTTCGCACAAGGTCACTGACATTATTTCAATGATCGAAGGCATCGCCTTTCAGACCAATATTCTGGCACTTAACGCAGCGATTGAAGCTGCATGCGCCGGCGAGCACGGTAAAGGCTTTGCGGTGGTGGCTGGTGAAATACGCAGCCTGTCACAGCGCTCAGCTTCCGCCGCGCGTGAGATTAAAGGGCTGATCGAAGCGTCACATCTTCTGACCGAAGTCGGGGCCGCACAGGCCAGCGACGTCAGCAGCAACATGCGGGAGATGAATGACGCTATCCATCAGGTTAGCAAACTAATGAGCGAAATCGCGGCGACTGCAGTTGAGCAGAGCCAGGGCATCAGCCAGGTGCAGCAGGCAGTGAACCAGATAGACGATGTCACGCAGCAGAACGCCGCCCTGGTGGAACAGGCCTCGGTCGCTTCGCAATCGCTGCAGGCGCAGGCAGAGACGCTGAATCAGCTGGTCGCCAGGTTTGTGCTGGCGGAACCCGCCGCGGCAGCGGGCAGTAAGGCGCCGGCGCACCTGACACTGGCCAGCGATGCCGGCTGGAAAAGTTTCTGAACCCTCAGCCCTCCGCGTTGCAGCGCGGAGGTGCTTTCTGACCGCTGTCATCAAATGTCATATCGTCTGATGAATAACACACATCGTTCAATATGGCCTCCGATACACACTTACGAAAATTCCAACGGGGAAAAACTGAGGTTCCTGCGTAGGCACTGTTGCAAAGTTCGCGATGAAGTGGCCTTTTATATTACTGAAAAGCCCTACATTTCAAAAAACCGGTTTACCAGACGCATCTCACCTTGGGGATGACCGAAGTAAAATGACTCAGCCTGACCTTTGCGCAGCGCACGCATTACCTCAATTTCCTTGATGGTGGCACGGGCGGTCTTCATTGATTTAAACCCCAGAGTGGCACTGATTATCCGTTTCAGTTTGCCATGCTCACATTCAATCACGTTGTTCCGGTGTTTTATCTGCCAGTGTTCAACGTCAAGTGGACACCTGCCTTCCTGTTTTAACAACGCCAGCGCGCGACCATATGTGGGAGCTTTGTCGGTGTTAATGAGGCGGGGGATCTGCCAGCCTTTAACGTTGTTGAGGATTTTACTCAGGAACCGGTATGCGGCCTTGCTGTTACGGCGCGGGGGAGAGATAAAAATCGAGGGTGTGCCCTCTGCTGTCAACGGCGTGGTAGAGGTAAGCCCGGCGGCCATTAACTTTGATATAAGTTTCATCGGGATGCAGGAGCAGAACCCGGAAGGGGTTCGCCAGTACCAGCGCAGCCTTTTTTCCATTTCGGGGGCATAGCGTTGAACCCAGCGATAAAGGGTGGTGTGGTCAACACTGACACCACGTTCAGCCAGCATCTCCTGCAGTTCACGGTGGCTGAGCCGTATTTGCAATAAATAATGTCCCTGTTAAAATGACGACCTTTAAATACGTTCATTGGCGCTACCGTTGACAGATTTATTACCAAATTTTACTAGGTTGCTGATCTTTGCAACAGTGCCGTTCTGCTTACCGGGCAGCCGGAATGGTTGCGCATCTACACGACTGAGATTGTACATGCTGAGAAAATTGCGTTTCTCAGCCCGGGCACTTACGTCGGACTTAAAGTTCATGGGAATATTCATTTCCAGGGAGCGGTATACATGGAATTTCACTCGCCAGTGTTGTCAGTGTGACTATGCAGACCGCACGTATATATCTACGTGTCAGTACCGAGGAGCAGGAGCTGACAAGGCAGAACAGCATTATTGAAGATGCTCGGGGCAGGGGTTTTTATGTCGCCGGCGTCTATAAAGAGAAGGCATCCGTGCCCGGGCAGGCCGACCTGAACTTCAGCGCATGATTGCCGACCTGCAGCCTGGTGAAGTCGTCGTGGCTGAGACGATTGACCGCATAAGCCGTCTTCCGCTAACAGAGGCCGAGCAGCTGATCGGCTCTATAAAAGCAAAAGGGGTAAAGCTGGTCATCCCCGCATAGTGGACCTGTCCGGGCTTTGCCGTCAGTCAGAACGGAGTCGCCAGAATCATGCTTGAGTCCGATGCTGCTTAAGGTGGCCCTGCAGACGGCACGTGACGATTATGAGACCCGTCGTGAAAGGCAGCGGCAGGGCGTTGAGCTGGCAAAAGCTTTGGATAAGTACAAAGAGCGCAGGCCGGATCCCAAAACGCACGAACGCATCATTGCACTTCGCATGTCTGGCATGACAATTTCGCGCACAGCCACTCATGCAGTGTGAGTCAGGTAAAACGCATCTGGTCGAAAAGTCCGGTCAGTAGTTAAACATTAATCAGGTTGTAGGGGCTGAGGGGATAACCATGACAGCCGCGAACTGACTGTGTTCCTTTCAATTTCTGACCTACTCATCTGTTGATCTCAGCCGGGTCAGAAACGGAAGCTATCTGTTCTTTGATGATGATGGCAAACCGCTGATGCTGTCTCCAATACCTGACGGCGAGCATGCTGGCCGATCTGTGCTGCGGGAGATAACCGGTGCCAGAATACCGGGACTGATATCAAGACTGCTCCTGTCCGACGGTCTGGATACGATTGAAGTCGTTGAGGCTTACCTCAGCCAGTGGTGCAACTGAAGCCTTTTCCGCTGCACGCGTGGGGGACGGTATAGAACACTCTGCTCTAAAGGCTGGCTGATGCTCGGTCTGATAGGCGAGGCGGGGGGCATAGGAACGATAGTCCTGGCCTCGACGGTCACCGGTGCTGCAGGTGGCGGTGGACTGGGAGAAGTTCTGGGCAGCATGTCATGGGCACCCACCACGAAACCGGCCATCTGGTCACCGGTTCATCAAGCGTGTTCATCAACGGAAGGCCGGCAGTTATGTCGTAATTTCTGCGGGTGACCGTGACGAGTACGGCCCGACAGCGGGTGGCAGAAGAGTCTTCACGCGTCTATATCAACGGACTGGGGGGGCCGCCTGACATGCAGTGATGTAATCAGCGACGGTTCTCCCAATGTCAATATTGGTGGCAGTAAAGAGCAGACTGACGTAATCAGTCCGGGAATCCCGGACTGATTGGATAGAGTACTGTTGGGCGTGGGACTCGCTGCTACGGCAGTTCTGGCTGTTCCGGCGATAGCCCTGCTGGGTTTTGCGGGAGGCATGGGTGGGGGCTATGGTGGGGATTACACAGGCGGAGAATTATGGGGAGAAGGTTCTGACGGTCAGAAGTGGCTTTCGCTGGACGGGGGGCGTTTGCAGGATGCCTTGACGGCGCAAAAGGAGGCTCAGCCTTCAATGCATGGCGCAACACGTCTAAGAGCCTCATCAACCTTAAAGAAATAGAACCCCTGATGTCCACCGATCCGGACAGTGCCTTTTTCTGGTCAGGACGCACTGAAGGTGTCGGCGGCCCTGACGTTGCAGAAACCATCGCCAAGTCCCGCGGTGGTGCCACGCCTGAACCCACAATCAAAGATAAAAACATTAAAATGCCTGAATAGGATTTCAACAACCCGCAGAGCATTAAGGCCTGGAAGGACGTCTCCGCGTCTTATGTAAAACAGGTATCCGGAGAAGTCAGGACCGTAGTGGGGCAATCGCTGCGTGAAGGTAATATATGGGGAAACGTTGAGTTACCGCGCCTGATGGGCAATGATAGCGTCACGAAAATCACCACAATCGATCCGGTATCACAGACGGAAAAAGTCTTTTTTGTGAGGGATACTGATATGAAATGTACGCGTATCCAGATATCCCGCGAAAAAGGTGGGATATCCCGGGTGATTTGAAGAAGGTTATGATCGACATCGTTAATAAAATGAGGCAGACCTGCTACCCCAATGGTAAGCGCACGGCGTGGGACGCAGAGTAAGGTTTAGTTTACAGGCAGCGCTACATTCCACGGCAGTAGTTCATGGATCCTGTTTACCGGCCATTCCTGGATATGATCAATGGCGTAACGCAGCCAGGTTTCCGGCTTGACCTTGTTCAGTTTGCAGATTTCTATAAGGCTGTACATGACCGCTGCGGCCTCACCCCCACCATCGGCACCGAAGAACAGCCAGTTACGGCGACCCAGCGCCACAACACGAAGAGCGCTTTCACACAGGTTATTGTCGGTTTCCACCCAGCCATTACGGCAGAAGACGTTCAGCGCATCTATATGAACGCATCCCGTTTGCAAGGCATTCGTGGTTTTGACGTTGACGGTAGGTTGCAGCTCTATATCCGGCCTTGTTGCAGCCACTGCTGCGGGCCCCGATGAGATTCGCTGACTTACCCCTTATTCCCACTACGAGCTTCAGGCTCTGGACGCGCTTCAGGTTTAGCAAGTCACGGTCTTACCTGTCGTTGTCATCACTACGGCTGCCCTGGCAACCTTTCAGCATTCACCCTTCTGTTAAAAGAGTTAATGTTTTGTCAGCACAGGCCGTTCAGAACGGCCTGACGCTAACGTGTTTTTTGTCGTAGTTTCGGTTATGGGCTACCAGGGCCCACACCGTACGCGCTATCTTGTTGGCCATCCCCACCACCGCGACGCTGGCCGGCCGTCTTTTCAGCAGCTCCGTCACCCACGGATTCGGCTCTTTTGCCAGCAACGTCGCTGCCCTGGCACCATGGATAAACAGTGTCCGCATATAGGCATCGCCGCGCTTACGGATACCCAGAAGTCGTACTTTGCCGCCAGTGCCTGTTTGTTTTGGCACCAGGCCAATGTAGGTCGCAAACTCTCGCCCTGAGCGGAAGGTTGCTGTATCGCCCATAATGGCGACTGCTGCTGTGGCAACCAACGGGCCGACGCCCGGAATATCCATGATCCGCAGACAGGCCTCATTCTGTTTCGCCCAGGCGGCAAGCTGTTTTTCGATGCCATCTATCTGCATATCAAGGTCACTGAGCCGCCGATACTGGTCTTCAATCTGGTAGATAAGGAACGGCGGCAGATTTTCCTTCAGGCGCTCAAGCACCTCTGGCATTGCCTTGTCCAGTGATGCCCGGCCCTTGCACACCGTTTCGCCGAACTCCAGCAGTAAGCCGTGCAGCGCATTGATCTGCGCGGTGCGGAACTTCACCAACTGGCGCCGCATCTTGTGCAGCGACAGCACCGCCTGCTGCTCCTCGGTTTTCACAGCGACGGCTTTAGCCGGCTGCTGAACCACCATCCAGATAGCACGGGCATCCATGACATCGTTTCTGTTGCCCATCACGTAAGCGATCAGTAAGTGCCATATTGACAGCTATTTCCTGGTGAGCTCAACGTTCCAGGGCAGAAGTTCAGCCACTTTATTGGAAGGCCACTCCGGCAGTACGCTAAGGATATGGCGTAGGTAAGCCTCCGGATCGATTCCATTCAGCCTGCACGTACCGATCAGACCGTACAGCAGTGTACCACGCTCACCACCGTGATCGCTCCCGAAGAAGATATAGTTTTCTTCCCCAGGCAGACGGCCCGGAGCGCACGTTCAGCGGCGTTGTTATCAGCTTCTGCCAGACCGTCATCGCAGTAGTAGCACAGGGCATCCCACTGGTTCAGGGCATAAGCGAACGCCTCACCTAACCGGGATTTTTTCGACAGCGTGGCGCTTTTCTCCACCAACCAGTCATGCAGGGATATCAGCAGCGGCTTACTCCGGGACTGCCTGGCTGCCAGCCGCTCAGTTGCCGGGAGGCCCCGTATTGCTTCTTCGATTGCGTACAGCTCGCTGATACGTTTCAGAGCTTCCTCTGCCGTCGCCGTTTGAGTACTTATATAGACGTCGTGGATTTTTCGGCGCGCGTGAGCCCAGCATGCAGCTTCTGTTAACGGGCCTCCGTCACGCTCCGCGCTGAACAACCGGTCGTACCCCGCGAAGGCATCGGCCTGCAGTACGCCATGATAATGGCGAAGATGTTGCTGAGGATGCTTCCCCTGCCTGTCCGGCGAGAAGGCGAACCACGCCGCTGGCGGGTCTGACGATCCCACGCTCCTGTCATCGCGTACATACGTCCAGATACGTCCGGTTTTCGTCTTCTTTCTGCCCGGTGCCAGTACCGGCACCGGGGTATCATCCGTATGCAGTTTGCGGCAGTCCATCACGTAGTGGTAAAGGACCTCATCCAGCGGCGCCATTAACCGGCAACAGGCATCCACCCAGTTGGAGAGCAGTGCACGACTCAGCTCAACGCCCTGTCGTGCAAGAATTTCTGTCTGCCTGTATAACGGCGTGTGTTCGCAGTATTTCGCGGTTAACACCCGGGCCAGCAGACCCGGCCCGGCGATACCCCGGTCGATGGGGCGTGATGGTGCAGGGGCTTCAACGATGCAGTCACATCTGACGCAGGCCTTTTTCACCCTGACCGTGCGGATCACCTTCAGGGCGCTGGAGACCAGTTCCAGTTGCTCCGCGCTGACTTTGCTGAGGTACACCATTTCACCACCGCATGCCGGGCAGCAGGTTTCCGCGGGCTCCAGCCGGTGTATCTCACGGGGAAGGTGTTCCGGTAACGGGCGACGATGGCGGGACTGGCGCAGCTGGCGGGGTACCTGCGGATCGTCTACCCGTCCGTTGTGGCGATCGCTTTGCTGCTCCTGCCGTTTAAGCAGGGCTTCGGCTTCTTCCACCTGGCGACGCAGCTTTTCAGAGCGGGTACCGAACAGCATCCTGCGTAGTTTTTCTATCTGAGCCCGCAGATGCTCTATTTCGCGTTCTTCGTTCTCGATTTTCTCTTCGGCGCGGGCCAGCGCTGAGCGCAGGAACGACTCAGTCTCTGCAACGAGACTGAGCTGGCTGTCTTTCTGGCGAAGCGCGTCTTCCAGCGCAACGATACGGGCGAGACAGTCCTGACTCATGACCCCCATTTATAATGCGGTCATGTTCTTTTTACAACATTGTCAGTGAGTTAAGACGTGCTGTTTTTGGCTGGCGCCAGTCCAGCTTATCGAGGAGCATAGCGAGTTGTGAACGGGTGATAGCGATTTTGCCGTCACGGACCGCGGGCCATATGAACTGGCCTTCTTCCAGTCGTTTGGTCAACAGGCACAGGCCGTCAGCATCAGCCCAGAGTATTTTCACGGTATCGCCACGGCGTCCCCGGAAGATGAACAGGTGGCCGGAGAACGGGTTTTCATCCAGTGCATGCTGTACCAGCTCGCCCAGGCCATTGAACGATTTTCGCATATCTGTGACGCCAGCAACCAGCCAGATACGGGTGCCTGACGGGAGGGATATCATTGTGTCCTCCCGGTCAGCTTGCGGATCAGCACGAACAGCAACTCTGATGACGGGTTTTCAAGCGTCATTTTTCCGTGGCGGAACTCAACACAACAGGATGAGGCATTCAGTGCG